>JAKOSN010000059.1 GCA_029777335.1 Planctomycetota bacterium | reverse complement strand
CCTGGGTGGGACGACGCTTGGAATGGCTGCCGGCAACACCATCTGGCTGGACGACAACGCCGCGGGTTGGGGCTGGTTCGTCGATCCGACCCCGGGCGATGATAGCGAGTTCACCACTCCGGGCAACCAGGGTGAACAGGATAAAATGGATCTCTTATCTGTGATCATGCACGAAATGGGCCACATCCTCGGTTACGAACATCAGGACGACGGCGTGATGCAGGAAACCCTGAGCGCGGGTACACGTCTCACGGGTTTTCCCACAGAATCCATGCCCCCGATCCCAACCGCGGCACTCGATCAGGTGTTCGCGGGCTCCGAGGAGTTCGTCTCAAACAGCCTGCTTGTCTCCTTGCTGGAAAAGCTCGACCGGCGCAGGAGTTGACCGCGTTCACCCGTCAACCCTGTCCGTCCACGCAGTCTCTGCGTGGGAAGAATCACCACGGATCGCCTCGTTCTGTTCACCGCTTACCCCGATGTCCGCCGCGTCGGGGTAAGCATCGCCCCTCGTCCAGGGTGCGCCTCAAAAGAGTCCAATGGACCCCTTTTCACTGGAAGTGAACCTTATGCTGCTGTTAAACGCCCTGTTGCGACGTTCCAAACGTGCCGCCCTGGTGAGCGCCATCGTCCTGCTTGGCGGAATACTCCTTTTCGCCAGCATTCAATGCGCCCGTCAGCACAGCTCCCAGCAGATCGCCTTTGCTACGGCGGAGGAACTGCAGTCTTTTGCCGAGGTCCACGGGTTGCACTGCCAGCGTGAGCCTGATGGATTTGGAGGCGTGTTTATCACCGACTTCAGGGTGTCACTGCAGGAAATCTCTGCCAAAACCTGCAAGGCCAACTGCGGCCTCACCCCGGAATGGAAAGGGATTCTCTGGATCAAGCAACTCCGTTCTCCCGCTCAGGATGCCCCATGGCGCTTTGATCCGGATGATAACCTGGGAGGGAAGTGGCGCATCTGGGGCAATTTGGTGGTGGCGGGCGATGAGGAGTTCATGGATCGTCTTGAAGCGTGGTATCGCCAGGAACACTGATCCTTTCCGCCCCGGCGCTGATCAAGGTGCACTTCTGTCTCGGCTGCGAAACGACGGGAGCAAGATCTCGTTTCTCCCATGGATCCTTGAGCACACCGGGCACGTTGAGGTCGACTCACCGCAGGGTCAGGTTTCAGTGATCAGGCAGGGGGCCTGTCGCTCAGTGCTCGGGAGAACCTGGGGCGAACTACTGTGACAGGGGGAGATGGAACGCGCCCGGCATGCCTCCATCTCCGAGCGCGTTCCTCGAATTACGGCTTCCCTTCCTTGAGTCGTTTGAGCGCTGCCTCACGCATGCTGTCGTGCAAATTGGAGAAGTAATAGAAGAAGTTGCTGGCGGTCTTTTCTCCCAGGGCAAAATCGAAATACACGCGCGAGCCTCCACGTGGCCAGTCCACGCGGTCGAGCGGTAACAGGTCGATCACCGTCGAGACGCTTTCACCCGGCTTGAGTTGTACCGCCTGGGCCGCGGTCGCCTTCCCCGCGCCGGGCAGCAACCGCGCCTCTCCCTTGTAGAGCACAAACAAACTGTCCGCCCAGAAGATGGTTTTGCCATCGGTGAGGAGCGCAGGCACGGACACCAGCTTGTCCCCACGATTGGTCACCGTGACCTTGAACTGGCCATCGCCAAAGGGATTCTTGAATTTCTG
>JAKOSN010000309.1 GCA_029777335.1 Planctomycetota bacterium | reverse complement strand
TGGGAGACGGGGCCGATGTGTCTGATGATCTGGGTGGCGACCGATGAACCTCTCACCCCGCCATACGCCCCGGAGTTCGGTGCACTCGGGGTCCGGCCACTCCCCCCGGCAGAGGCAAACGTGTTCCGAGCATTCTCGAAGCCGTACTCGTACGAGGTGACGCTGCAGGGAGAGTGCGGGTGCGTGTTTCGTCACCCGGGTTCGCCGGCGCGGCGCGGCCTTGTGTGGCTGCTCGAATGGGCTTTGCAATCGCTCCCCGAGGTCGAATTGTATCTCTGCTGGCCGGACTCCGAGGGCGCGGAGCCGACCGTGCGGGATTGGTCCACAGCTCGCGAGTTGTACCATTGGCGCATGTTCGAGGGCGGGGAATTGCTGGTGGTGTGCGCTGACTCCGCCCCAGGAGTTGCACCCGAGAGCCGGGGCCAGGAGCGTTTTCGGGATGGGTAGCTGACCGGGCTCCGCCGGCCACTGCGTTGGATTGAACGTTATCGCGGTCCCACGGTCCAGAGGCAACGGGCGTGCTGCGACGCAGTGCTCACAACTCGCCGAGTTGGCCGACTGGTCGGGGAGAGCCTCATGGTGGAACCTGAGGAAGAAAAGGGAGAGGTGGACCGGAGAACCGCTCAGGATCGGCAGCGTCTGGACCGCGAAGAAAGCGCGGGTTGCAAACGGTGGAACGGCTCGCTCGTGCGGTGGAATCCGCTGTTTACGGCCTGCTGCCGCGCTGACCTCGTGAAGCAGTGAACATGCCGAATACCGAGCATGCAAGCGGCGGGGTAGTTCATGAAGCCACGCTCTGCCAAAATGCGGTTTCTGCGACGCCTGGAGGCGTCCGGCCACACCCTTGGTACACTCTCGGCTGTCGATGGGGTGGCCCGCATGGTCGCTTTCTACGACGAGGAGCGGGCGGAGGATTGTGAGCCGGGCGGCGATTCGCTTGTGCTCAACTGGGGCACATACGATTGGGATAGCAGCGAAGCCTTTGAACTCACCGTCAGTCGCCATTTCACCCTGGCCAGAGAGCCGGTCGAGCACCGCAGACGCCTGGACCTCCTCTTCCGTTACGAGCCCACACCCACCCTTCGGGCCCTTCGCGTGGGGGGCGAATGGTGCTTCTGGCACTCCGACCTGAAGGCATTCCGGCGCTTCCTGGCGCGCTCGAGGGCGCTGGCGACGGTGTACGCAACGCAGCACATGGCGGTCGTCCTCAGGTCGATCAAGGTGTGAAGTGCCCGTGCAGAGAGGGACGCATGGCAACGACGTCGTTGGTGGAGCGCATGGCGTCGGACGCTGCGCAGGCGGTCGAGTTAACGGAGGTGTACTTCTGCGAAGCGCTCGATTTTTCAGAGTCGAGTCTTGCCACCGTCGAACAGTTGGTTGAGGAGGTCCACTACTCGCTGCCGCGAGGGAAGACAACGGAGAATATCGATCTGCTCTGTGGCTTGTGGGGAGCCTATCTCTCGGATCTGGGCTGTTCGCCGTGGGAGTGGCGGGGCTTGGCTTCTGTTTTTATTGTCGTCAGCGCTACTTGCAGTGGGCGAGTTCGTCGGCCTCTGTCTGAGAGATGCCTGGAGCGAGCCTGATGAACTGCATGCCAGGTGTACCCAGCCCGCGCGAATCAGGGGAAGGGAGATCCTGGTCCGGCGGAGGATGAACTCCGCCGGACAGGAAGAGCAGAGAGAAGCACTTCACTTCGCAGGGCTGTATTTGGTCAATTCCAGAGTGACCTGCTGCCCGTTGGTGTCGAGCACCTGCTTGACGATGCCAACATCCTTGGCGAAGTAGTAGGTGACGAGGAACTTGAAGTTATTGGTTTCCAGGGTGGTATCGCAGCGGATGCAGTTGTAATCGCCGGCGGGCACCTTCACCATCTCTTCCTTGTCGGCGATCTTCCCCTTGCCCTTCAAGGGCGAGTTGAACAGGCGCGCTTCAATGTCCCACTCCTCCCCCAGCTTGAGCGGCAGCTTGACAAATCGTAGCGTGGGGTCGAGGACGTTATCGTTGTACGCGCAGCGATAGACCCCATCCGCCTTGATGGTCACATCCTCGGAGGTTTCCTTGTTGCTGCTATCGATGCCGAGCAAGCGAGCGCAGACATCGGTGCCCTTCTTTTCCAGTCCACTCACCTTGATGCTAAACTTCTTTCCGCCGGTCGCCTGGTATTCCCAGGTTGCCCCGGCGCGCAGAGGATAGTACTCCCAGTCGGCGGGCAACTTCAAATCCTGGGCGCGGCCCAGCGCCACCACACAGAGGACGGTCAGCAACGAAGCCAGCTGGCGTTTCATGACAACCTCACAGGACCTGGAAAGACAATGCCTGAACTTCTCTTCATGATATGAGCTTGCCAAGCCCGCGGGCCAGCAGCAAACCAGGAAATCTCGGAGAACGAGGGAATTCGGCCACGCCGCGCTGGCGGTTCTCCGCTTTACACAGGGAGAAGGCCCGGTACAATCAGCGCTCCTCCAGGTTGCCGCAGCGAATGACTCTCCAGTTCCGTTCTTCGGGGAGGCCTCTGTCGTGGCATACCCTTTGTTCCTCGCCCGCTGGCTCGCTCGCACAGGGTTGGCGCGTTTTCTCCCGGGCATGCATAAACGCGCGGAGGGGGGAACCGCCTTTCTACACTATTACAGCGATCGGGTGCTCAGCGCTCCGCGACCGCTGCTGGAACGCTCCGCCCCGCTGATCCATGGTGCGCCCCCCGATACCATCGATTTGTGCCAGGGCACTCCGCGTTTCGATGCTGCCCCCACCAGTTCCAGCAAGGTGAGCGCCGATCGCCGAGGTTGGCCCTCACCCTGGGGACTCCCTGAACTGCGAGCCGCCGTCGCCGACCACCTGCACCACGCCCAGCAGCTCTCGGCGAACCCCGACGATGAGATCCTGATCACCGCGGGAGCCCTGGGCGCCTTTCACACGGTGCTGGATACCTTCCTGAACCGGGGCGATCGAGTGGTTCTGCTCGATCCGACTTCGCCGCTCTTTCCGCTTGCCCTGCACACGCGGCGCGCTCGACTTCGCTGGTTGCCCACCACAATGGACAACGGTCGGCTGCGCGTTCGCCTGGCCGATGTCGCCACTGCTCTGCGCGGGGCCAGGCTCCTGGTGCTCTGTTCGCCCGGGAATCCCACCGGGGGCATCCTGGCACCCGAGGACCTGGAGCAGATCGCCTGGTGGGCCGAGCGCCACGATGTACTCATCTACAGCGACGAGGTCTTTCATCGGTTTCACTACGAACACGATCTGGTAAGTATTGGATCCCTTCCGCGCGCGGCGGCCCGCACCTTGACCGCCGGCAGCCTGAGCAAAAGTCATGCCTTGACCTCGTTGCGCGTCGGGTGGCTGAGCGGACATCGCCACCTGATCCGTCCCTGCGTGCTCACCGCCGTGTTGCGCACTCCCTTTGTGCCAACGCTCTGTCAGCAACTGGCCCTGACGGTTCTGCGTCAACGAATCGAGGCGGTCGATCCGCTGTGCGAGGAATATGCACGCCGGCGACGCTATGCGTACGAACGGCTGCGCAGTCTGGGGTTGCATCCGGCCTGGCCCGCAGGCGGACTCTTCTTCTGGGTGCCGGTCCCCGAGAATCGCTCGGGGCGCGTCTTCGCCGAGGATTTGCTGCGCGAGAAAAAAGTCCAGGTTGCGCCGGGAGATCTCTTTGGGCCGAGCGGGGTGAACCACGTGCGCATCAGTTATGCTCTTGAGGATGGCCGGCTGCGCGAGGGCCTTAATCGCGTGAGCGAATTTCTGTGCAGCGCCACCACCCCCTTACCGCTGGCCACTGCTGAGGCGGCGTAAGCACCCACTCCCCATTGAGCCAACGAAGAGATACGATAACGAGGTATCTCTGGTTCGATGGCGAGGTGCATGCTGATGGCTCGACGATCCCGCGCTCGCGAAGTGGCGTTGCAACTGCTCTTTCAGCACGATTTCAATCCGCAGGTGAAACGCGCGGTGATCGAGCGTTTTGTCAAGGAACGGCTGAAGGACGCGGTGCTGGAGCCGTTTTGCCTGGAACTGTACGATGGCGTGTTGATCCATGTGACCGATATTGACGCCCGGCTGGCCAGGGCCGCCCAGAACTGGCGCTTGCCGCGCATGGCTGCTGTGGATCGCAACGTGCTTCGTCTGGGAAGTTATGAGATCCTTCATGGCAAGGATATGCCGGCTGCCGTTGCGCTCGACGAGGCGATCGAACTGGCTCGGCGCTACGGCTCCAAGGATTCACCCGCCTTTGTGAACGGGGTGCTTGATCGGCTTCGGAAGGATGCTGCCGTTGCCGCGGCCGAGACCCCCGCGTGAAGCGGTCCTCCAGTTCCTCCTCGCTCGTCTGGGACTCCTCCCTCGCATGCCAGCGCGACAGCCATTCACGGTGCTCTGTCAACTCCTCGCTCGCCCTGCGCACCTTGATCGCGCCGATCTCCATCTGCACAGCACGTTCAGCGATGGCACGTACACTCCCGCGGAACTGGTCGATCTGGCGCGTCGCTGCGGGCTGGCCGCGCTGGCGCTAACGGACCACGATACGCTGGAGGGAGTGGACGCAGCTCGTGTTGCCGCGCGCGGCTCGGAGCTGGAAATCATCACCGGGGTGGAGATCAGCTGCGCAGATCAGGGGCGAGAAATGCACTTGCTCGCCTATTTTGTGCATCCCGAGGCGGGGCAGTTGCACCAGGCACTGGAACGTCTCTGTGCCGAGCGGCGGCAGCGGTTCGCCGAGATGCTGGCACGACTGCGCACGGTTGGAGTGACGATCGAGATGGAAGATCTCCCCCGCGCCGTACACGTTCTGGGACGGCGCCACCTGGCCGAACTGCTGGTGCAACAGGGGAAGGCGGGTTCGGTGCGGGAGGCGTTCCAGCGCTGGCTGCACGACGGTGGTCGCGTGGCCGTGCCCAAGGTGCTCCTGCCCCTGGAAGAAGCGTTGCACGCGGTGTGCGACGCGGGGGGAGTCTCCAGCTGGGCCCATCCCTCGGCGCGGTGCACCCTGCGCGATCTGCAACGACTGCAGGAGGCGGGGTTGACCGCGGTCGAAACTGAATATCCCACCCATCGCGCCAGCAGGACACAGCAGCTCCGCGCGTGGGCTAGATCTCTGGGATTGGCGATCACCGGCGGAAGTGATTGTCATGGCCCTGGCGAACCGCGCCGCAGCGTGGGCGCCTGCACCATCAGCCGTACCGAACTGGAAGCCTTGCGGGCCAGGGTGCCCTGAACGCCTGCCAATTCTGGCAACAGACAGCGTGGAGCAAAGGGAGAGCGACGAATCCCTTTGCTCCACGAGCAGGCAGACCTCCTCACTGTGCCCTGAATTGACTTCAGGCTGTCAATTCGGAGAAAAGCGATAGAATTTGGAGGCCTTGTTCTCTCCGGGGACGAGATAGCTTCTGGTCCAGGCAGGACGCGGCGGAAGTTGGCCCTTGTTGATCTGGTCCCGCCATTCCGAGTCGGCCTTGCGCGTCATTCCGGGCATCTCGAACTCGTAGTGGCTCAGCGTTGGTCCGGCGTAGACCACGCGATCCTTGCCGTTGTCGATGGCGATCAGCAGCAGATCCACATTCCCCACCCCCTCGGTCAGCACACAGCCCGGGTCTCCCAGGGGCGGAGCCGGGACGTCGGTGTGGACGTCGGCGACAATGGCATCCCACTTCCCGCAGTCGGTGGGGCCCTTGTAGAACAGCCCCGGATACCAGCCGTTGTAGCGCGTGAAGCCGCTGCCGTGTTGAATCTGCACCACATCCTGGAGCAACCTGGTTTCCTCCGCCGTTAGCTCCTTCTGAGCGAGTTCCTTGCTGGCGATCGCGCGCAGCAGCCCCACCTTGGCGGCGAAATTTTTCAGGAACAGCACCTGCTTTTTCTGCACCGGAGCCAGCCGGCCCGGGTAGTCGGTTTTCTCGATCAGGTCGGCAGAGCGGGCGGCCATCCTCTCCAGGCGGGCCCAGAACTCCGGGACGGGTTCGACAAACCCGTGCGGATAATAGCAGCTCGCGCCAGCGGTGTACGACTGCTTGACGTAGAGAATGGTGTCGTGTCGCAACTGGGTCCACGAAGCCAGCTGGGTATTGAGCGATTTGTTCGCCCACGCGGCGGTACGCATCACCTCGGGATATTTCTGGTCGGTCGTTGGCCGCGACAACTCACGCAGCGTGCCCAGCCAGTTCATGTACAGGTTCTCGTCCCAGACATCCTTGTTCTGGGAGTCGATCACCGTGCGAACTGCGGCGAGATTGTGCTGATAAAACAGGCCATCGCGAAAGGCACGCCCCTTTTTGTCCTTGATCCGCTCGACCAGGAGCGGGACGACCTGATCGTTGCCCAGGACGCTGAAGGCGACATCGAGCCCGCTCGGCACTCGCCGTTGCACCTTGCGTCCGTTCCACATCACGTCGTCGGCCACCACCTTCGCGGTCGCCCAGCTGTCCAGGACAAACTTCTGCCCCAGAAAGGTGAACGAACGAGGCAACTCCGCCTTGTCCGGACCGAAGGGGGAGGACTCCACATAAGCACTGCGAATGTGCTGCAAGCCAATCTTCCCCGCCAGGATATCCTTCTGGAGAGTGGTCAGGGTATCCCAGTTTTTCACGTCGGCGGGCGAGGCCACCTTGCCCTTGTGCAGCACGGCATCGAGCTGGGCAAAGGTCATCGAATCGGTGCGGCCGACAAAGGTCTGAATCATGCGGTCAAACTGCTGCCATTGCTTGAATTGGTCGGCGCGATGGAGCAGATCGTTGAGGACGAGGGCAGCCCCCAGTTCACGCGGTGAGGAACTGGTCAGATGCCCGTCGTTTCCGCCGGCGATCCGCAGATCGATGCGGCCACACCACATCATCGCCTTGAAATACTTCTTCAGGAGATCCGAATTCTCGTAGTGGCCGCGCACCTTGAATTGCGAAAAATCGACCACTCGCTCGCGGCCAAACAGATTGAATCGTTGCAGTTGCAGATTGTCACAGGCGGCCAGCGTTTTGGCCACGCGGTCGTCCTGTTTCAACTGGGTGGGGATCGCCTTGCCGGCGAGCAGCGAACGCGCCACGGCCAGGTAGTAATCGCTGTCGGTCAGGCTGTCGGCAAGGATTCCCTGGCCGTAGGCCTTCTGGGCGGCGGGGATCTGGGCCGCCATCGCCTCCAGAATCTGTCCCAGCGACGCGGACAGGTAGGTTTGTTCGATCTCTTCGAGCATGGCGTCGTAGGTGCGGTGCCAGGCGTGGAGGAGGGAATCGCTGCTGATAAAGACTGGCAGATCCCGGGTGTAGATGCGGTAGTAGATCTCGGCGTGGCTGGCGCCACCCATCCGTTCACTGACCACAAAGCCGTTCTTCTTGAACGCAGCCGCCTCCTCGGCATTCAGCCGGAAATCGAACCCCCACTTTTTGGGTGCTTGCAACGGATCGGTGTTGAACTCCTTGTAGAACCGGGCCGTGGTGGGATCCCAGGTTAACCGCTCCAGATACCTGGCCGGCGAGGAGTATCGTTTGGCGAACTCCTCAGGGGAGATTTCCCCGAGCTTGTTCAGCGCCTGATCGAAGGCGGCGGTGTAGCCGAACACATCGGCTTCTTGTTTGTTGGCGGGGCCAGCCTGCACCTTTTTATCCTCGGCACAGGCAGTCGGGAGGACCACCAGGGCAAGCAACCCAAGCACGAGGACGCTGCACACGGCATGGGCAAAGCGGATTCGCACCATGATACGTTGATCTCCCTGAGCCACGGGATCGGAAAGAATTGGAGGGTTATTCTACGAGTTTCTGGCCGACTGGGGCTGCCGAACACGTCTCCCCAGGGAGAAGACGAGGCCGAAGGAGCCCACCAACGAGATTCCTCGGAAAACTCCGCGAGTGCCGTGGAGCGCGGCAAGGGACTGCCTTGCAATCGTCGGCGCCACGCGTATAGTGGGGACAATGACGTGATCATTGGTTGAGGAGAGTCGATGGCTTCGCTGACTATTCGCCGCATCCACCTGGGATCCCCTGAGGCCGTGTCGGAATTGACTGCCCTGCAAGCGTCGCTCGGCGCCCAGGGAGATATCGTCTCGCCGCGGAGCCGCGAACTCACGCTCAAGGTTTTTGGCGAACCGCTTACCCCTCTCCAGGTGGTCGAGCGCATCTGTGCCGAGGTTCGCCGTCGTGGGCAGTCGGCGGTCTTTCACTACACCCAGCAGTTCGACCGCGTGGAGCTGACCCCCGAAACGCTCCGGGTCAGCGCCGAGGAACTGAAGGCGGCCCACGCCGCCGCCGAGCCGGCTTTTCTGGAAACCGTTCGCCGCGTCCGCCAGAATGTCTTCTCCTTCCAGGTTGGGCTGGTCCATCGCGATGCCATTCTCACCGTGGCTGGCAGCCACGAGTTACGCCTGCGCTATCGGCCCATGCGCCGGGTGGGGGTGCTGGTGCCCGGAGGGGCGGCCGCCTATCCCTCGACGTTGCTGATGACGATCTGCCCGGCTCAGGCGGCGGGAGTGAAGGAACTCGCCGTGGTGATGCCGCCGACACCCAACGGTGCCTACAACCCCGATCTGCTCGCGGTCTGCCAGGAGCTGGGGGTTACTGAGGTCTATCGCATTGGTGGAGCGCAGGCGGTGGCGGCCCTCGCCTACGGGATCGAAGGGCTGGAAGCGGTCGATATGATTGTGGGGCCGGGGAATCTCTACGTGGCCCTGGCCAAGCGCCACGTCTTTGGCGAGGTGCTCATCGATTGTATTGCCGGACCGAGTGAGGTGGTGGTGGTCGCCGACGAGACGGCACCCCCGGACTACGTGGCGGCCGATCTGATCGCCCAGGCCGAGCACTCGCCGGGGTCGGCGATCCTGGTGACCTGGCACGAACCCTTGCTCGCCCAGGTGGAACAGGCGCTCGAGAACCAGCTGAGTCAGTTACCGCGTGGCGAACTGGCCCGTGACAGTCTGCAACGCTTTGGGGCCCTGGTGCTGGCCCGGCATGAACGCGATGCGCTGGAGGTGGTGAATCGGCTGGCGCCTGAGCATCTGCACCTGGCCACTCGCAACGCCCGCGCCCTGGCGGAGCGCGTGGAAAATGCCGGCGCGGTCTTTGTGGGGCATCACACCCCGGTGGCGCTGGGCGATTATGCCGCTGGTCCCTCGCACGTTCTTCCCACCGGGGGCACCGCACGCTTCACCAGTGGGCTGTCTGCCAACGATTTCCTCCGTCGCTCGAGTCTCCTCTCCTACACCCCCGAAGGGCTGCACAGGCTGGCCCCCGACGTGGTTCTGCTGGCGAACAAGGAAGGGTTGAGCGGCCACGCGGCGAGCGTGACCATCCGGCTCAAGGATCTGGCGACCTCCTAGTTCGCGGTGGGCTGGGAGCATGCCCTGGTGTAGAATGGGGGGAAGCCTCTGCGACGTGGGCGGCGGTGCCCTCTCTCACTGGTAGGAGAACAATGACCTCCCTGATTCGAAGCGCGATTCGTGCCATGAAAGGATACACGCCCGGAGAACAGCCGCGCGAAGATGGCATCATCAAGCTGAACACCAACGAGAATCCCTATCCTCCCTCTCCCCGTGTTTTCGAGGCGATCCAGACAGCCCTGACGGGCGATCGGCTGCGGAAATATCCCGATCCCGTGGGAACGCTCTTTCGCCAGACCGCGGCCCGTCTGCATGACCACGATCCCGAGGGAATTCTGATCGGCAACGGCTCCGACGACATCCTGACCATTGTCACGCGAGCCTTTGTTCCCGAGGGCGGGTTGATTGCCTCCCCCACGCCCAGTTATCTGCTCTACCGCACCCTGGCCGAGTTGCAGGGCGCGCGCTTTCAAAATGTGCCTTTCACCGCTGACTGGCAACTTCCGCTTCCCTGGCCGGCCAGCGACGCGCAACTGACTTTTGTCGCCAACCCCAATTCGCCCACGGGAACGCTGGTTTCCCTGGCGAATCTGGAGGCCTTTGCTCGGGCCTGTCCCAATCCGCTGGTGATCGACGAGGCCTATGTCGATTTTGCGGATCACGATGCTCGTCCGCTGCTCCGCCATCCGCAGGTGATTCTGACCCGAACGCTGAGCAAATCGTATGCGCTGGCCGGGATTCGCTTCGGTTATGCGCTTGGCTCTCCCGCGGTGATTCGGGAACTGTCCAAGGTCAAGGATTCTTACAACTGCGACGTTCTCAGTCTGGCAGCCGCGACAGCCGCGTTGCAGGATCAGGACTATTTGCGAGCGACCTTGGCGACCATTCGCGCCACCCGGACCCGTCTGGACGGAGAGTTACAACGGCTTGGGTTTGCTACCCTGCCCAGTTCTGCGAACTTCCTCTGGTGCACGCATCCCAGCCGAGCAGCCCGAACGCTGTACGAGGAGTTGAAACGCCGGAACATCCTGGTGCGCTACATGGTGTACGAGGGATTCGGCGAGGGGTTGCGCATCAGCGTCGGATCCGATGCCGAGATTGATCGGCTATTGCACGAAGTGCGTTCTCTCGTCTGAGGAGGCCGGTCATGCAGCCGACTCTGGAAATCATCGATGGGGTGTCGGTCCTTCGCCCTCATGATGCACTGGCCGGCCCCGAGGTGGACGGATTCAAACGGTTCATCGAGGAGATGAACCAGGATAGCCCGCGGGTCGTTCTCGATCTGGAAGATGTCACTTTTATCGATAGCTCTGGGTGTGGAGCGCTGGTTCTCCTGAGCCGTCGAGTGAGTCTGTGGGGTGGTTCGCTCAAGATCTGCAACTTGCAGCCATCGGTGCGGGCACTCTTTGAACTGCTCAGGCTCAACCGGGTGATGGAGGTCTATCCCTCGCGGGAGCGAGCCATGGCCGCCTTTCATCTAGAGAAAGCGGCGCGGGCGAAGGAGAGGGCGGACAAGCCGGAACTCTCCTGAAGGGGATTTCAGGGGCCGTGCTGGTAGAGCAGCTCGCAGAGGTGGCCCAACGTTTTTCCCTCGCGCGCCGCGAGTCCCTTGGGAGGCAAGGGCACGTCGTTCAGAAAGATGGCGAAGGTGAGGGATTTCCCCTTTGCCGTGGTCATCACCCCCGCCAGGGCCTTGCTGCGCAGCAGCAGCCGGCCGTTCATCTGATCGAGCCAGCCGAGGGTGCCGGTTTTGGCTGACGCCTTGCCTCGTGCCGGGCTGTCTTTCGCCACCGCCTCGGCCAGCGTGCCATCCTCTCCCAGAATCGGGAGAGATTCCTTGTAAACGCTGTATTCGGGTCGTTTTGTCATCGCGCGGAGCAATTGTACCGTGGCCCGCGGGGTGATCATGTCGGCATTTGCTCCACCGGCTCCCCCGCCAAAGGAGATCGTCTCGACCGGCACGCCCAGTTCCTTGAGGTGCTTGCCCTGGAGTTTCAGCCCCTCGGCGAGCGTGCGTTTGCCATGGTGGGCCGCCACCAGCAAGGGGAGGGTGCTCGCGTAGAGATTGTGGCTGACCTTGAGCGTCACCTTGATGGCCTCGGAGAGCGGCGGGGAGGTGAAGACCGCCACCTTCGCCAACTGGGCATAGGCGGAGCGCTCCGGAAGCGAGAGGTGCGGAGTCCGCAGCGGACTGGCCTTCACATTCACCCCGGCGCCACGCAGGGCTTCGAGGAAGAGAGCGCGCGCAAACCCGGCCGGATCATCGATGGGGAAGATGTTGATGCGAGGGCCGCTCTCCAACGGAATGCGCCCGCGCACGGTGAAGGCTCCTGGGTCGGCGGGGAGGATCTCCAGCGCAACCGCCTCTCCCTTGTCCACCGTTGTAACCTTGGCATCCATCTTCAGAAACGAGGTTTCGGGGCGCATCTGGACCCGTGCCGGCGCACCGACTTTTTCCCCTGGGGTGACGATAACATCGATCACGTTGTCGTTGATGATGATCGGGGTGAGCAGATCGGGACCGCTGCCGCTGCCCCGGGCGCGCGCAAACAGACGATCATCTACCAGGATTTCTCCGGTAATCTCCTCGATCCCCGCCGCACGCACCTGTCGTGCCAGAGATTTCAACCCTGCCAGCGGATCGGTCGGGGTGAGTTCCGCTTTCCCTGCCCAGCTGGCGTAGGTGTGATCATTGTTCTTGAAGAGCAACTTCCCGTTCCGATCGGTGCGTCCGCCCATGGTCAGATCGCCAGAGGCAACCAGGATCAGATCCCCCTTCAGAATCCCTTTCTCCACCGTTCCGCGACGATAGACCGGTGTTTCAAAGCGATAGTCTGGACCAAGGACTCCCAGGGCCGTCGCACACGAGTAGAGCTTGGTCGTGGACGCCGGGGCAAAGAGACGATCGGCGTTGTGCTCATAAACGATCTTCCCGGTCTCGGATTCGACCACGAGCATCCCCCAGTGCGCCTGCTTGTACGCGGGGCGATCAAGAACGGCCCGAAGTTTCTCGGCCAGTTCCTCGGCGTGGAGGAAAGGTCCCAGGACGAGCAGAACGGCCAGCGCGAGCAGGGGGCAGCGGTGTCGAGACATCGTGAACTCTCGGATCGGAGACAGATCGTGGTCGGTGCGAAGCGCAGCCTGCGCCGCGCACCGCTAAAGATAGGAGGAGCTGCACAGGGAGGCCATATCAGAGGTAGTCGGTGCGCAGGGGCGTGAAGATATCCAGGGCGCGCGTGGGCATCTCCTGCGTGATCACCTTGTGCTTGACATTCCCTGGGATAAGGTAGACATCTCCGGCCTGTAAAGTCTTCTGTTCGTCGCCGATGATGAAGAGGGCGCGCCCCGAGAGAACCATTCCCACCTGTTCATGCGGATGGCTGTGTTCCTCCACCACCGAGTGAGGTTCGAGGTCCACCACTGAAACCATTAGATGATCGGTGTGACAGGTGGCGATGTTGACCCCTGGGAAGATGCCATGGCGAGCGAACTCCTCACGGGTGGGGAAATAACGGCTCATGCGAACTCCAGGCGGCAAAGGAAATGCAACAACCCGGCTTCCTGCAGGAAGCCGGGTTGCACCAGCCCAACAAGCCCAGCAGCGGGCGCTTATTTGAGTGCTCCGCTGAGCACATAGTGCATCTCGGCCGATTGCTTGATGATCAGCGACAATGTCCCCGGCTGAACAGCGATCGTTCCCACACCGCCATTGATGCGCCAGCTCGAAGGTTCGATCGATTGAATCATGTCGACGATGTTGGCCACTGTCTGGGCCACGATGGCCTGGTTAAAGATCGGAGGGAGGCGGATGTCCACAAGGCCCGCGATGTCGCCCAGGTAATAGACGCGGGTGGTGGTCAGATCGCGTGCCTGGAGCGGAGTGAGCAACTGGATACTTTCATCCTTGATGACGAAGGTCAGCCCAAGTTCGCCGGCGATCTTGCGGAGAAGGGTGCGCGCTGTGGAACCGCGCACCGTGGCACTCACCTCGGTTTCATAAGTGATCTGGGCCAGCTCCATCGTTTCCTTGGTGATGATGATGTTCTGTCCGGTCAGCTTCTGCAGATACTCTAGCGTTTCCTTGAACGACTGATTCTTGAAACTCGTGGTCACCGGGGTGTTCAAGGCGCGCAGGAGCGCCTTTTCCTTTTCGCTGAGCGGATTTTCCTGGGCCTTGCGGCGCTTGGTCAGTTCTTGCCACTTACGCGCATCGGGGAATTCGATATCGCCAATGGGGAGCATGGCGGCGCGATCGACATCGCGCAGAGTTCCCAGGTAGCGATTGCCGCGTTCCTGGCGGAGTTTCTTGGCCTCGGCAATCTGCTCGGCGATGGTGGCGCCGCGATACGCAGCGGAACTGGCAGGGGTGGTGCCATGGTTGCGTGCCAGTTGATCGGCCAGTTCCGCCGCTTCCTTGTATCGCCCCTGCGCCTTCAACTCGCGGATGCGGGCCAGGAGACGCTGCTGGTCGGAAGCGTCCTGTTCGGTACGCTGCTGGTCGGCAAAACGCTCGTTCTTGCGTAGCTCGCGTTCCGCGTCCTCGGTCTGTTGCCGGGCGCCGCGTTTGGCAGCCAGATCGTTATCCTCAATCCGCGAGAGGAGGGCGCCGAGCATCTGCTTGCGGCGGGTCTCGCTCAGGATCTGGCTGGCCTCGATGCGCGGGAGGAATTCGCGCAGGATCTCGGCGGCCTTCGCCGGCTCCTTTTTCCCGACCTCGTACGCCTGCTTGAGAACATCGCGATATTCGCTCTCCAGCTTTTGCAACGCGATGGCATTGAGTTTCTTGACTTGATCCAGTTGCTCGTCGGCACGGAGTGCCGAGTGGGTGGCAGCCAGAACGACAACGGTCAGGATGGTTTGCACGCTGAGGTGCCGAACAGATGTGGACATGAATGTTCCCCTCGGTGCTGGGAGTGGCGCACCAGTGCTTCCCCGAAGATATCCTATCCTTGATCCATTCGGGCCGCCAGGGAAAAGTAACGGGCGCGGTGCCTCTCCTGTTCCTTCCGCCAAGCAGAGTTGTCACGATCGCGTTTTCTCGTTCCGCCGGCGCTCGCGCAACTGTTGGAGTAACTGGGCCAGATCGCGTGGCAGGGGCGACTGCCAGCTCAGCCGTTCGCCGGTCGTGGGATGATCGAGGGCCAGCGTGGCGGCATGGAGTGCCACTCGTTTGGCACCGCTGCGATCCGGCACGGGACGCCCATGCAGGGGGCGGTCGTAAAGACGTTCGCCACACAGCGGCGTACCTGCCTCGCCCAGGTGAATGCGAACCTGGTGGGTACGTCCCGTTTCCAGGCGGCACTCCACCAGGGTGAAGTCGCCAAGGTCCTCGACCACGGAAACATGGGTGATGGCGAGTTGTCCCTCGCCCGGAGGGGCGCCGCTGCCACGTCGTCCATCGCCCCGATCAGCGAGGAGCGAGGATTCAATCCGTCCCGATTGTGCCTTGCCTCGCACCAGCGCCAGGTAAGTCCGATCGACGGTGTGGGCTCGAAATTGCTGGCCGAGGTGGCGCTCGGCCTCCACGGTGCGCGCAAAGACAAGCAGGCCGCTCGTTTCCTTGTCCAGGCGGTGAACTGCTCGAATAGGCCCTGGTTTGCGATTGAGGTAAGTCGCCAGGGCGGAGGGGAGCAGGTCGGCGAAGGTGGGCGGAAGATAGCGACGCCCGCGTTCGCCGAACTCGGCGGCCTCGCCGGGGTGGCGCATGGTGGTTAACCCCGCGGGTTTCTCCGCCACCAGAATGTGCTCATCGACATGGCGTATCACCGTGGAGGGCAGGCGCGTCGGGCGGGGATCGGCCACCGCGGTCTGGGGGCGTGCCCGTTCACGTTTGGGCATGGGCACGCGCACCTCAACATGCTGCCCACGTTGCAAACGATGGTTGAGATCGATGCAGAGGCGGCCCTGGAGCCAGATCCCTCGTTGTTGCACCAGTTCCTGCACCTGCGGCCATGAAAGCGCCAGAACTCGTTGCAACCAGCGACCAAGGGGTTGGCCCGCATCGGCGGGGGCGATCACATAACGACGATGACTCATCGGCACACTCGGGAACGGAGCGTCGGGACAGGCGTCGGGTCCTCTTTCAAGTGTACACCCCGATCCACAGCGAAAGGAAGGGAAGGGCGCCAACGGAACCTCAGGAAACGAGCGCGCGTCCAGCACAAAGCAACCACGGGGGAGGCGCTGTCCCCTGGCCCCCCTCCAGATAAGATAACTCCGAGCCATCGCCCCAACCATCCGAACCGCGAAGGATTCCTGGTATGAAGCAGCGTCTGTTTACTCCTGGCCCGACCCCGGTTCCCGAGGAGACCCTTCTGGAACTGGCCAAGCCGGTTTTCTATCATCGTAGCCCGGAGTTCAAGCAGATCCTCTCCGAAGTCGTGGCGGACCTGCAATATGTCTACTGCACGCGCAACCCTGTTGTCCCCCTCACCTGTTCCGGCACGGGTGGGATGGAAGCCGCGCTCACTTGCACGGTGCCGACGGGCGGAAAGGTTATCTGCCTGATCTCGGGGCGCTGGGGCGAGCGCTGGCGCAACATCTGCAAGGCCTTTGGCTTCAACTGTATCAGTGTCGAGGTTCCCTACGGCCAGGCGGTTGCCCCGGCCCAGCTGGCCGAGGCCCTGAAGCAACATCCCGATGCGGTTGCAGTCTGCGCCACCCTGTGCGAAACCGCCACCGGCGTGGGCAACGATATTGCCGGGTTTGGCAAGCTGGTGGCGAGCACGCCGGCGCTCCTGATTGTCGATGCCATCAGTGGGCTGGGCGCGATGGAGTGCCGGTGCGACGACTGGCAGGTGGATATCTGCGTATCCGGATCGCAAAAGGCGCTGATGATGCCCCCAGGGCTGGCCTTTGTTTCCGTCAGTGACAAGGCTGCCAAGGTGATGGCCGCCAACCCCGCCAAGGTCTTCTATCTCGATCTGAAGAAGGCGCTGGCCAAGTTGAAGGAATCCGACACCCCCTGGACGCCGGCCAACACGCTTATTCGGGCCATGCGCCAGAGCCTGAAAATCTTGCGTGCCGAGGGGATTGAAACCATCTGGGCCCGCCACGCGCGCATGGCGGAGGCCGCTCGGGCGGGGATGCAGGCTCTCGGGCTGGAACTGTTCGCCGAACGTCCCGCCGCCGGTCTGACGGTGGCGCATGTGCCCGCGGGACTTGATGCCTCCACGTTGCTCAAAAAGCTGGAGAAACAGTACGGACTGAAGCTCGCGGGCGGGCAGGACACGCTCAAGGGGAAGATCATCCGTCTGTCGCACATGGGGCATGTGGATCAGTTCGATGTGCTGGCTGCGCTGGCGGGGCTCGAACTGGTGCTCCTGGAGATGGGACACCCCGTGGAACCCGGCGCCGCCGTGGCCGCTGCCCAGCGCGTATTTGCCCAGGCGGTTGCTCCGGTTCCCGTGGCCAGCGCGTGACCCAGGCGCTTCCACCCAGGGGGTCACCAGAAGCGAGGTAGCTCATGTCACGAGTCTTTATCGCCGACAAACTGGAAGCGCCTGGGCTCGATCTGCTGCGTCAGGCAGGGTTCGAGCTGGACGAGCGCACCGGACTGAAAGATGCGGAGTTGCAAGCCGCCCTGCGCGCCGCCGATGCAGTGATTGTCCGCAGTGCCACCCGGATCACCGCCCCGCTACTGGAAGACCCCGGAAAATTGCGCGCCATTGTGCGGGCCGGGGTAGGGGTGGATACCATCGATGTCCCGGCTGCCACGCGCAAGGGAATCGTGGTGATGAACACCCCGGGCGGGAATACCTTCAGCACCGCCGAACACACGCTCACCTTGTTGCTCACCCTGTGCCGCAATGTTCCCGCCGCCGATAGCAGCATGCGAGCCGGCAAGTGGGAACGCAACAAGTTCATGGGTTCGCAACTGGCCGGCAAGACCCTGGGCGTGATCGGCCTGGGGCGCATCGGTCGGGAGGTCGCCAAGCGAGCGGCCAGCTTCGACATGAAGGTGCTTGGCTTTGACCCGTTCCTCACTCCCGATCGCGCCACCCAGCTGGGGATCGAAAGTGTTTCCGGTCTCGATGATCTCCTCTCGCGCTGCGATTTTCTGACTGTGCACACTCCGCTCACCGATGAAACCCGGAACCTGATTGGCAAGGAACAGCTAGCCAGGATGAAGAAGGGAGCGCGCGTAGTCAACTGCGCGCGCGGCGGAATCATTAACGAGGAGGCACTGGCCGAGGCGTTACAATCGGGCCATCTCGCTGGCGCCGCGCTCGATGTCTTTGTGCAGGAACCGCCGCCCGCGGATCACCCCTTTGCGAAACTGGCCAACACCGTTCTCACCCCGCATCTGGGGGCGTCGACGGTGGAAGCGCAGGTGTCGGTCGCCATCGAAGCGGCTCAGCTGTTGATCGATTTTCTGCAAAAAGGTGTGGTGCAGTACGCCGTCAACATGGCGGCCATCGATCGCGCCGAAATGCAGGAATTGCGGCTCTACGTCGATATGTGCCGGCGCCTGGGGCTCCTGCATGCGCAGATGTGCCAGGGGGCCATTCAGCGTGCCACCATTCAGTATCGGGGCGAGGTGGCGCGCGGCAACATTCGGCTCCTGACCGCGGCGTTCACGGCAGGGTTGCTGGAATATCGGTTGGATCAGCAGGTGAACATCGTTAATGCCCCTGTTCTGGCGCGCGAGCGTGGCATTGAAATTGTCGAGCAGAGCAACCCGCGCAAGGGCGATTTCAGCACCTTGATCCAGGCCGACGTTCTCACCGATCGGAAAACCTACACCGCGGGGGGAACCGTCTTTGGCAATCAGTATCTGCGTTTGGTGCGGCTGGGGCCGTACAACCTCGATACCTATCTCGACGGGGTCCTGTTGCTCTTCACCCACAAGGATGTGCCGGGGTTAATCGGTTTTATCGGCACGATCTTCGGTAAGTTTGGGGTGAACATTGCCCAGATGACAGTGGGGCGACAGGTCGCTGGGGGCGAGGCGATTGCGGTGCTCAACCTCGATAGTCTGCCCCCAGAAGAGGCATTGAAGGAAGTGCGGACTCATCCACAGATCAGCAGTCTGAGCGTGGTGAAGTTGCCTCCCGTCGGCGAGATGCCGATGTGGTTTTCCTGATTGGGGCTGCACTTTTCAAGCGTCTGGGAGGGGGGAGCTGTTGGAGAGCACCTCCCCCTCCCAGACGTCGAGCGCGTGAGGCGTTCTGGTGGTTCGCCTCCGGTGGGATCTGCTACGGATCAATTCTTTAACAGGCGCCAGAACAAAATCAGGCCCACCCCACCCATCAAGACATCGGCGCCCCAGAGCGTCATGTAGGGAGACATCGTTCCCGACTTGGCCATGTTGGTTCCGCACAGAACGAGCGGATAGTAGATAAAAACGATCGGCAAAAAACAGGTGATAAATGAGCTGAGAAAATCACTCCGACCAAACCAGATGCCGACCGGACAGCCAATGATCACAAAACAGAGACAGCCAAGTGACAGTGCGGGGCGCATTTGCACCTCGGTGTCCAGGGCCAGAATTTGTTCCCGGGTGCTTCGGGCCCGGCGGCGCAGGTGATTGACGTGGGCGGGGAGATCGCTATTGGGGGTGTCGGTCATCATCATCTTGGCGGTGGTAACGGCGATCTCGGCCTGCTGTTCCTGCAGTTTCTCCTCCAACTCGGCCCGGCGTTCCTTGATCTCTTCCCACGTCATATCGCGGGCGCGCCGGTTATCGGTGCTATTGAGACTATCGGGCAACGGCACTTCCCAGACACGATCGAGAAAGTAAGCCGAGGCGCCACCCTCCCCGCTGACCACCCCATGCTTCATGTGGACCAGGAGCAGGTTCCGAGTCATGTCCACGCGCAGTTCCGCTTCCTTGGCCTGGGCGACAAAATCGGTCTGCCCGCGTGCATCACGCCGTTTAAAAGTGGCATTGATCAGCTTGCGCCCCTGCACGCCCTGGACGAACATGGAGTAGTTGGTCTGTGGAGCTTGCAGGGAGCCATTCTTTTTGAGAACGGCGTAGAGGACCGATTCAAAATCATTGAGAAACATGGAGCGCATCAAATGATGGGTGTAGGGGATGACCTCGTAATAGAGGGCCATGGTGGCAGCGCTCATCGCCAGGCCGAGCACCACGGCCGGCTTCAGCACCAGGGCAATGCTGATCCCGCTGGCGCGAATGGCGAGGATTTCGTTGTCGCAGGCCAGGCGGCCGTAGACCACGCAGGTCGCAAAGAGCGTGGTGGCCGGGATGGTGTAGGGGAGAGTGCTAGGAATAAGAAGCGGTATGATCGCCAGAATCTGCGCGGGACTTAACCCCTGCTGGGTTGCCTCCGCCACGATGCCGGCCATCAGCAAAATCCCGGTGATCCCGAGCAGCGAGAGCACGAACACCTTGACCAGCTCCCAGAAAATCATGCGCTCGAGGAGGGTGCCGACCATGGAACGTCTCCCTTTCCGTTAAACTGCCTGCGCGGTAGTTAAGGCCCCGGGCTTCAGGAGCCGCTCTGCATCCCGTTCCAGACCTTCTTCAATGGATCGATTACAATGGGCACCAGTTCCTGATCGAAGCGCACCTTGCCCACGCTGCCACGGACCTTGATGCGCAACAGCTGATTGCTGATACCCCGGGAAAGTTCGTTAATTCCCTGCGGCAATAACTGCGCCAGACGCCCCCAGTCCGCATAGAGATCGAGATTGAGATCGCTCCCATCCAGATCCATCTGCCCCTGTCCGCGCACACTGATGGCGTTGCCCACCATGTCCAGCTGTTTGATCTGCACGTGTTCTCCCTCGATGCCAAATTCGATGTGCGCTTGCTCGAAGGCGGTTCGATCGGGGAGCCGCAAGCCGAGCCATTTGAGCAGATCGAGCAGCAGGGGGAGTCGATACATCTTTCCGGTGGGGACATCGATGCGCCCATTGCCCTTCAGACCGTTCAGATCGGCGCCTTCGCCGGTGACATGGAGAGCGGCCTGGGCCAGTCCGCTCATCTCAGTTTTTTTGCCAAAGTTGTGCCGGCCAAACTCCTCGAGTTTCACCTGGGCGACCCGCAGGAGCACCTCATAGCGGAGCAGCGCTCCCAACTCAATGCGTGCCTCCCCTCCCAGCTGGCCACTGAACAGATTGGCTTTCAGATCCTTGAGGCGCAGAGTGTCCGGGGTATCCTTGTAAACCAGCAGCCGGGCATGCACCTGCTGTAGCGGTTGATTCAGAACCTTTGCCTCTTCCAGAAGGAGATTGCCAACGACGTCCTCCAGTTGCTGACCGTTATGGCGTCCCTGCGAACTAAAGGTTCCTGTCACTCCCGTTAGCGGCACCCCCACCTTGAGAGAGGCGTTCTTCAACGCGAACGCTCCGTCCCAGTAAATGATGGGGGGGCCGGATTCGGCAGGGGCATCAATCACCAGCACGCTGTTCAGACTGATTGCATCGCGCAGCTGCAACCCCTGGCAACCCTTGCGCAGTCCGGCCGGGAGCGCCTGGAGCAGATCCTGATCGATCACCAGCGGGGTGCCCTTGAGGGTATCCAGCTTCGCCCAGAATCCCCCGCCCGGTTTGAGGAAACAGGTGATGCGCTCGACCGCAAGCAGTGACGCGCCATGGCGTCCACAAAGTTTGCTCACCTGGACACAGTTACGGGCATAGCGGACCGTGGCGCTGACATCCGCAAGAGCATAGGGAAAGAACGAAGGCTTCATCTGACAGCCGGCAATGGAAACGGTCAGATCCACGTCCTTGGGTTGATTGGGGAGGTCCTCGATAACCGCAGAGAAGTTCAATCGTCCCGTCAGGGCGAACGAGTCCCACACCTTGCGCAGAGTTTCCCGGCCGGGAGTGAGGGCCGATTCAAACTCTGAATCGAGAAGCAGATTTTCCCCCGCCACGCGCACCACCACGCGCTCGCCCTTGCTGCTGCTCATCTCCCCCGGAGGGGAGGATTCGGGCGGAGCAGTCACGCGGGTAATCACTCCGCCCGGTGGCGGAGTGAGTGGATAGGAACGCGCGTGGGCGCGGATGATGCCACCCTTGTGTTTGCCCACAAAATTGCGGAATTCCCAGTGATCAGGCAAAATGTCGAGCGTGCCGGTGACCTCTTCCAGAGGGTAAGGGACATTGTCGTAGCACACCGTGGCGTGGTGAAAATCGATCAGGTAGCGATTGCTGTACTGCTGCACGCCCTGGAGGCGGCGGATGTAGGCCTTGAAGTTGATGCGCCCCGTGGGGTGAAAGCTATCCGCCAGGGCCTGATAGCGGAGGGCAAGGGCGTCGTGCAAGGTCTCGTTAATGGGGAGATTGTCGCCCCACAGGTCGAGCTGCACCTCCTTGCCATTTTCCGGTCCCTGCACATGCCCCTTGAGGAAAACCTTCGTTCCCGCGGCCTCGCCTTGCAGATTGATCTCCAGGCGATCCTCGGGCATTCGGGCTGCCGAGGTTTGTGCGGCGGCAGCCAGACCCTCCTGGGCCGCGGTGGCGAAGGTCTCGGAGGTGGGCGCCTGCCCACTGGTGATCATGTCGATGGTGCCCTGGATGTTGTCCACCGGGTAGGCGAAGTTGGCGTAGGTCGCCTTCATCTTCTCTGGCTGAATCACCCAGTGTTTACTCCATTGCCCCGACGACTGACGCCGAAAAGCGAGCGTGACCGTGGCCGAGCCCGAGGGGGAGTAGTCCTGGCGAATCTTGTTCAAACTGGGAGGTAAACGCTGAAAGAGTTCGTCGTTCACGGGAATATGCTGTGCGCGCAACTCCAGTTCGCGGACGGCCTCGGGGAGCGAACCCGAGAGGTCCTGCCCGAGGGGAAGATCCTTCAGCATGGCCCGAAAACGGGTCGGTCCGGCGACCGCAGTCACCTCGGCATGCCGAATGTCGCCATCAGAGATCTGCAAAGAGGCCTGGATTTGACGCAGCGGCCAGGGCAGCTGGGCATGGTTGAACTCGCCATCCTTCAGGCGAACCTGCACGTCATACTCCAGGGCCGGCTGATGACGCGGATCCCAGCGGACACAAGCCTGGAGAACGCCCTGACCCTGCAGTTGCCGGCAGTGCGCGGCCAGTTCGGGGGCACGCCCCGCGAGTTGCTGCACCAGCGCGGGACCGACCGCGATCTGGTTGGCTTCCAGGGTCATCTGTAGCCCGCCCTCGTCGCCCCGTTCCATCTGTCCCTTGATCTGGATGGGCCCGAGAACCTCGCACACGCCGCTGCCTTCGAAGGTGATCACCGGCAGGGGATCGTTGATCAGGGTAAGCTGGATATTTTTGATCTCCAGAGGCATCGAGCCGGGGGCGGAGCGCAGATCCTCGATCAACAACGTCCCCTGGTCGAGAACCACCATGGGTAAGGGTTTGGCGCGTCCGGTCTGGGGGGCCACGATCCCGGACACGTTCCAGCCGCCGTCGCGCCCGCGCACCAGACGCACCCGAGGGCGATGGAGCTCTACCTTGCGCAGTGCGAACTCCCCCTTGAGAATCTGTTCCTTGTCGTGAAAGAGGAGCATGGAGGGAACGTAGGCAAAGTCGGTGCGATCGAGATCGTCGCGGCGCGACAGACGGAGATCCTGCAAGACGATCCCGCCCAGAAGGCGGAAGCGCGCGGCATCCAGCGTGGCCTGGGTATCCTGGAAGGTTTGCCCCAGTTCCAGGAGCACGCGCTGGCGGATCGCCTCGGGAGTGGTGCAGCGTTGATACACCAGGAAGGCGAGCGCGGCGGTCCCGACGATCAGAAACACCAGACCTCGGACTATCCATTTACGCCAGGCCATGCCTCACCCGGAGTGCCGTGGGATGGTTCAGCCTGCCCGAAGGGCGGGCGGGATAGTACGGGATTGATCCTGTGGGGTCAACGCGAAGAAAGGCGCGACAGGTGGGGCGAGTTGACAGGAACAAGAACGGCCCACGAGACACGTCTCGTGGGCCGTTCTCTCGACACTCCGTGAGGGGGTGGTTCCCAGCGCATGGCAGTCGCTCCACGTGAGGACTGCCTCGACCACTCCCCCAAGGGGCGTGAGTGGAAAACTCCACCCCTGAATTGTGCCCGGCCAGAAGAGACCTCGCAAGCAAGGGAATCGGCTTGGACCCCAGAATGCCTGGCGCGCAGGTCCTGCTATACCGAGGATGGCGATTGCATCACTTACGCTGCCACGTTGTACAGGTGGAAGGCAGCGTTCAGTGTGCTCACCGTGGTGGTATCACCTTCGCGCTCGACCACGGAGATGCCACAATTGTCCAGGGTTACCTGTCTTGCCTGGCCCGGGCTCAATCCCAGCAACCCGGCCAGATAGGTACGATTGACAACATGATGTCCAACCACCACGATCGCCTGGCCTTCGTGCACGCGCAACAACTCATCGAGCACCGGGGCCACCCGTTCATACACCTGGCGGAAGCTTTCCCCTCCGGGATAGCCATACTCGCCAGGATCGCTCATGAATTTCTGGTAGCACTCGGCGTCGAGATAGCGAATCGTTTGCCAGTCGAAGCCTTCCCAACGGCCGACATCACATTCGGTGAGGGCCTCCATTGGTTGAGGCGAAACCCCATGCGGGGCTGCCACGATGGTCGCCGTTTGCACCGCACGCAGCATCGGGCTGCAATAGCAGTGGTCAATTCGTCGACTCAACAAGAAATCACGTGTCGCCTCGGCCTGCCGCACGCCGAGTCGAGCCAAAGGCGCGTTGTGTTTGCGCCCCTGCAAGCGCGCAGGGCGAGCCAGATTGGCCTCGGTCGCGCCATGCCGGATGAGATAAAGGAGCGTCCTCTGCTCTGCACTCTTGCCCATATTCCGAGTCTCCCCAGGTAGGCAACGGCTT
>JAKOSN010000308.1 GCA_029777335.1 Planctomycetota bacterium | reverse complement strand
GAACGTCTGCCACGGCTGGAACAGGCCGCCTGGAGCCATCAATTCCAGGTGCGCCAGCTCGAACGCGAATTGACGCGGCTGGAGAACGACGTGCCTCCACCTCCGCCCGCCCCCGAGCCACGACCTGAGCCTCCCCCCGAGAAACGTCCGCACAAACCTCCCCGAAGGTGAGTCCTCGCCCGAGCGCCTCGTCCCCGAGAGCAGCACGAACGGTGCGCGCGGATTCGGGAGGAACGCGATCTGCTGAATCTCCTCCCAACCCACCAGGCGGGCTCTGGACAGCGTCTTGCCGCCCTGATACCCTGGCGTCTGTTTCTCCTGGGCGTTTCGCGTTTCTCTGTCGAGAAACCCCGAGATGGCTCACCCTCGCGCGAGACCGCCATCCATGATACCCCCCGAAGTCCGGGCCGTGTTCTTTGATGCCATTGGCACGTTGCTCGAACCCGATCCGCCGGTCGAGGTGGTCTACACCCGGGCGGGGGTTCGCTTTGGCAGTCGGTTGAACCAGGAAACGGTGGCAAGTCGCTTTCGGATCGCCTTTCAGTACGAGGAAAAGGTTGATCATGCGGCCGGGCTGCGAACCGACGAACGGCGTGAACGCGAGCGCTGGCATCACATCATCGCGCATGTGCTCGATGATGTGTCGGACAAGGAAGGCTGTTTTCTCGATCTGTACAACCACTTTGCCCGCGCCGAGGCGTGGCGTTGCCCCCCCGATCTGTGCCAGACCTTGCGCCAGCTGGCCGAGCGCGGCTACATCCTGGGAATGGCTTCCAACGCAGATTCACGGCTGCGCGCGGTGGTGGCCAACCGACCCGAGTTGCGGCTCCTCCGGCACCTGGTGATCAGTTCCGAAGTCGGCTGGCGCAAACCCTCCAGCCATTTCTTCAAGGCCGTGCAGGAGAGCAGTGGGGTGCCAGCGGCCCAGATTCTCTACGTGGGCGACGACCCCATCAACGATTACGGCGGAGCACGCGTCGCCGGGCTCAGGGCAATTCTTTTCGATCCCGAGGCGGTCGATATCCCTCCCTACCGCCCGATGATCCCTCGTGTTAGCGCGCTGGTGGAATAAGCGTCCAGGATACAACGATGGCGTGGACCCGGCTCTGGATTCCCCCTTCCCTTTGAGGCTCGCGATGAAACCCTTGCTGCTCTCCGGCTTGCTGTGGCTGACGATGGCTGCGCTCCCCGTCCACGCCGATGAAATCATCGATCGCTGGGCCAAACAACTGGAAGATCCCAACGTGGAAGTGCGCCTGGATGCCGCGCGCAAACTCGCGCGCGAAGGGAAGGAACTCAAATCGGCGCTCCCGGCGTTGATCAAGGCCACGGAAGATAAGGACCCGCGCGTGCGGAGCCTGATCATCTATTCGCTCAAACAGCTCGGGCCCGCCGCCCAACCGGCCGTCCCGGCGTTGGTGGACCGTTTACGCGACAAGAACGACGAGGTTCGCTGTGTGGCGGCCGATGCGCTGGGAGCCATCGGGCCAGTGGGCAAGGCCGCGGTCCCCGCGCTGGCGACGGCGCTCAAGGACAGCGAGGCCGGCCCCCATGCCGCCAAGGCACTGGCACGAATGAAAGCCGAGGCCAAACCGGCTCTCCCCGCCCTGGCCGCCGCCCTGAAGGATGCCGAGATGCGCACCTACGCCGCCCAGGCCCTCGGCGAACTGGGAGAACTGGGTTTGCCCGAATTGATCAAGGCGCTGAACTCCACCGACGAGGATCTGCGCGTGGAGGCGGTGCTGGCCCTGGGATTGGTGGGGAAACCCGCCGTGGCCGGCCTCCGTTCCGCGCTGAAGGACAAGTCCGCCGAGGTGCGTGTCAACACGGTGGTTATCCTGGGGCGCCTGGGGGCCCACGCCAAGGAAGCGGTCGCCGACCTGGCGGCGCTGCTCAAGGACGAGAATGACGAGGTCCGTTGCCGCGCGATCGCTGCCCTGGTCGCCATCGGTCCCGACGCCCGGAGTGCACTGCCCGCGCTCAAGGAAGCGCGCAAGGACAAGACCGAGCGCGTTCGCGACGCCGCTGGCGAGGCGATTCAAAAGCTCTCCGAGAAGGAATAAGGACGACCCCTTTTCGGTTGCACTCAGAGCGCCCACCCAGGAGAAGCCGGCGTTCCTGGGTAGGCCCGATCGCTCCTGTCCCGACCGCGCCTCTGTTCGCCGGCTCAAAGAAAGAGAACCTCTCGCGCTCGAATGCGTTTCCACTGAGCACCTCGGCTGGAGCAACGGAAGGGAGATGGCAGAGTCCATGCCGCGAGACAGAGCCCCTGCTGAAATCACGGTCGAGTACCGACCAGGCGCGTCGGAAAAGGACGACCCCTCGAAGCAGGTCACCGTTGCCCTCGTTCCTGCAGTTGGACGCTTCCAGACAGGGGACGAAATCCGCGTGCTGCTGCGGCAACGACTGTTGTTCCTCGCCCTCCTGCTATCTGGGACCATGGGTGTCACGCTGCTTCTGGGAGGGCTTTCCGGCAGATTGATTGTCGCGAACATCTGGGCATACTATGCCTGTACGCTTGCGGTGTGCACGCTGGGCGCGCTTTTCGCAGCAGTGCTCTGGAAACGGCAAACGTTGTCCTTGCGCCAGCTGAGAGCGATCGAACTCATCCTGTTTGGCGCACTGTATGTCCAGTGGTCCCTGGTCCACGCGTTTCTCTATCCAACGTTTGAACTCACCCATCCACCAATCTGGTATGGATTTGTTCTGGGGTATGCGGTCAGTCTCCCCTGGGCGTTCTTGATTATTGTCTATGGCATCCTCATCCCGAACACCGGCCGCCGATGTGCCGCGGTGGTGGGAGTCATGGCCGTGACTCCGCTGGTGATTAGCACGACCACAGGGCTTGCTGCCAGGGTCACGGCGGGCCATTCGCAGGCCAATTTTCTCCTTGTGGTCGGGGAGTGCATGGCTGCGGCCACGGCCATCGCGGTTTACGGCTCCCACCGCATTGAACGGCTCCGGCGCGAGGTCGTGGCCACGCGCCGGCTCGGCCAGTATCAACTCGGCAAGAAACTTGGCTCCGGCGGCATGGGCGAGGTTTACCTGGCCGAGCACCTTCTGCTGCGCCGCCCGTGCGCCGTCAAGCTGATTCGCCCGGAACGAGGTGGGGACGCAACCTCCCTGGAGCGCTTCCAGCGCGAGGTGCAGACAACGGCGACGTTAACCCACCCCAATGTTGTGCAAGTCTACGACTATGGTCATGCGCAGGACGGCACGTTTTACTACGCCATGGAATATCTCCCGGGATTGTCCCTCGACCAACTGGTCCGAAAACACGGGCCGTTACCGCCAGGACGAGCCATTCATTTCTTGCGCCAGGTGTGCGGCGCGCTGAGCGAAGCGCACGCCGCGGGGCTGATTCATCGGGATATCAAACCCGGCAACATCATTGTGTGCCAGCGTGGCGGACTGCAAGACGTGGCGAAGTTGCTCGATTTCGGCCTGGTGCTGGAACTCCACCTCCCCCCGCTGGGGAGCGGTCCCCTGCCGGGCGAAGGCCTCGCCGGAACCCCAGCGTACATGTCCCCGGAACAGGCCTCGGGACAATCGTTGTTAGACGCTCGCAGCGACCTGTATAGCCTTGGTGCGCTGGCGTACTTTCTCGTGAGCGGAGAACCGCCTTTCCCGCGCCAGACGCTTACCCAGATGCTGGCCGCCCACCGAAACGAACCCGCCGCGTTCCCGGAACGCCTGGCCGCTGAACTCCCGGCGGACGTGAAGGCTGTGGTGTTGCGTTGCCTGGAAAAGAACCCCGCGCGACGTTTTCCCGATGCGGACAGTCTGGAACAGGCCTGGGCCGCCTGTGCTTGCGCCAACTCCTGGACCAGGGAGGAGATGGCCCGGTGGTGGCAGACCCATCCCCTGGAAGCGGGCCCCAGTCGCCTCCGTCCCTGACCGCACCAGTCTAACCGATGATCCTCAAGCGCGAGCGGTGGGGACGCGGATTCGCCGAATGCTCAGGCGCATGATGCTGCAGAGGAGGGGCGAGGAAACCCTGTCGGATTTTGCCAACGATTCCGCATATTCCTTGTTATACTGACAACTCCGGTGACTGGTCGCATCAGG
>JAKOSN010000307.1 GCA_029777335.1 Planctomycetota bacterium | reverse complement strand
CCTGGTGCCCCGCTTCCCCTTCACCGGCTCTGTGGTCATCTCAGGTGGTGGTTGCGTCTCTGGCGTTTCCTGGGGTGCCTTCCTTGGCCTGCCTGGCTTCGACGTCTCTTCCGGTGGCGTGGTGGCTGCGACCGTGAAGGCCGTGCAGTCCACGCCAAGGGCCTGAGCGAGAAGAACGATCTTCGTCCATAAGGGTTCGACAACCCCTTGCTCCCACTTCTCCAGGGAGCGAAGAGACAGGCCAGCACGGTCCGCCAGTTCCTTCCGTGTCAGACCAGCTTGTTCACGCAGTTCTCGAAGTCGCTGCCCATTCCACTGCGAGGGGACGTCGGTTCTGTCCATCCGTGCCCTTCCAGAAAATTACCCAAACTTGGGTTGACATACTACCCGGACATGGGTACTATGATACCCAGACTCGGGTAGCGATGTCAAGCAAGGAGCAGTGCAAATGTTCAGCAAGACGATCGAACGAGACGCGCAGGGGCGGGAGCGGATCTTCAGCAACAACCCGAAGCTGATCCGGTTCTGCTGTGGCCTGGGAATGGCCCTTTCCGCTGGCGTCGGCATTGGGTGCAGCATCTATCAGTTGCTGAACTGGTTGCTGTGAGACGTGATGTTCAACAAGTTGGGCCAGGGGTGTTACGAGCACCACCTGGCCCGGGAGTCCCCCAGTAAGGAGAAACCATGTCCAGTCTACGTCGGAAGCTTCGCAAGCACAAGGGCCGTCAGCCCCTCGACAATCCCCCCAAGCATGTGACCGCGAAGACGCTGACCATCGACCACGACGCATACCGCGCTTGGCAGTGCTCGGCGTGCCGGAGCACACACACCGCCTATGTGGCGGACCACGACGGCAACCAGTACTGCGGCTATGTCGAGTGTTTCCGCTGCGGCTGGCGTGAAGGGGTGTAACCAGGATCCAGGGAACGACCTGTCTTACCATCAGGGCCGCGGGTTGGGGGCAAGAGCCGGCAAGCACTCGGGGTGCGCGCAGCTCGCCTCCGCTGGAAACCCGCGTGTCCCTGATGGTTTTCTTTTTATTGGGCGAGGTGATGTCCGATTCCATTTCCGCAATTCTGGCCTTGCTCCACGACATCAAGAGAGGGCAGGACGAACTCCGTGATCAACTGGGACTGACTCCCAGGCAGATCCCCGCCGACCACTCTGCAATCATCCAGCTGGATGAGCAGCTCGTCACTCTCGACCAGGCGGCGGCCATGGTGAAGCGCAGCAAAAGGTCGCTGGAACGCTACCGCGATGTGATGCCCGCTCCCTGCGTGCGGGGAACGCGTGGTCAGGCGAATCTCTGGCGATGGCGAGAGATTCGCCCCTGGCTGCAGAGCACCTTTGGCTTTCTCCTCCCTGAGCGGTTCCCTGGTAGTTACTCAGACGAAACTCACTCGAACAAAGGAATGCAGGTCAATGACCGAACCAACCACAACCGCACCAGCTACAACGCTGCATGGTGAACCGACCCTGCTCATGCGCGCCAGCGAGGCGAGGGAGCATCTCCAGATCTCGAAGAGCTTCTGGTGTCGACTCCGCGCACAGGGGTTGTTGCCCGAGCCCGTGAAGATCGCGGGTCTGGTCCGCTGGCGCCGGCGTGACATCGAAGAACTCGCCGAGAAGGGTGTGCCCCGCCGGCGAAAGAAGTGATCCCATCCCCTACCACCAGGGCACGCCGTTCGCTGGGATCGGTGTTGCCCTGGTGGTCATCTCCACGCACCACGTTGTCACCACGCCACGAACGCCACGGGAAACGGCTCCCAATGTCGTCCCCGTGGCGTTTGGCGTTCCTGGCTCATCCTGTGCGATTTTGGACCTGACAAAACCTGACCTGTGCCGCTGTGGTGCGGACTGGCCACGGGGACGATATGATTCAGGCGGGCCAGGAGCTATCTCGTCATGCATCGCAAGGCCGAGGGCGGAGCGGTTGCGTCCTTGCTGGCACGGACGCTCGCCCGCTCCTTCTCTGACATCCACCAGGGCGAGCACTTCGACCTTCGCACCCTCGCCGACGTGACGGAGCTGGCCGGCGTGCTCGCATCGCTGCCCCTGGAGTGATCGGGCATGGAACCCAGGAAGTTCCGCGCCTACCTGGAGGCGGAGATTGGCAAAAAGGCGGCCGATCTGGAGACAGTCAGTCCGGGGAGCCAGGGGGAGCGGACAGATAGGGAT
>JAKOSN010000306.1 GCA_029777335.1 Planctomycetota bacterium | reverse complement strand
GTGCCGTGGCGGCAGATCCGCCACGACTCCCGCGCGACAAACTGCTGCTCTACCGTGGGCCCGAGGGTAAACCTGTGCCGGTGAAGGCGATCGCTGACTGGCGCAGGCGACGGGAAGAGATCCTTCGTGGTATGGAAGTGGTGATGGGTTCACTTCCCGGGAAGGAGAAGCGGTGCACGCTCGACCCGAGGATCGAGGAGGAGGTTGACGGTGGGACGTACGTTCGTCGACTCATCACCTACGCGTCGGAGCCGGGGTGCCGCGTGCCGGCGTATCTGCTCATCCCCAAGGAGGTGCTGAGCGGGAAGAAAAAGGCCCCTGCGATCCTGTGTCTGCATGGGACAGACAATGTCGTGGGCCACGGGACCGTCGTTGGACTTGGAACCCGACCCAACCGTGGATATGCCCTCGAACTGGCCAAACGGGGCTACGTCACGCTGGCACCAAACTACCCTCTCCTCGCCAAGTATCAACCGGACCTGAAGAAACTTGGCTGGGAGAGCGGGACCCTCAAGGCGGTCTGGGACAACAAGCGTGGCCTCGACCTGCTGGAGTCGCTGTCTTTTGTGGACCCCTCCAAAGGATTCGGAGTGATTGGACATTCGCTCGGCGGTCACAATTCGGTCTTCACTGCCGTCCTCGACGATCGACTCCAGGTTATCGTTTCGAGTTGTGGGCTGGATTCCTTCCTGGACTACTACGACGGGAATGAGAAGAACTGGCTCCCGGAAAAAGGGTGGTGCCAGACGAGGTACATGCGCAAGCTGGCTGACTACAAGGGTCGGCTTGCCGACATCCCGTTTGACTTTCACGAGTTGATCGGCGCGCTGGCCCCGCGACACATCCTGATACTCGCGCCGAAGAGGGACTCCAACTTCCGAGCCGCGAGCGTCGATCGGATCGGATTCGCCGCCCGGCCGATCTTCAAGTTGTACGGTCACGAGAACCGTTTGAAGATCGAGCATCCTGACTGCGAACACGATTTCCCCCCGGAGATGCGCGAGACGGCCTACAAACTCTTCGACACCCTCCTCCGAGAGAGGTAAGTCGAACGGAGTTCAAGGTGCCTTTCTGGAGCATCCACGCCAGGCTGTGAACGCGGACCAGGGGACACGGGATAGGATCCGGCGGTGCTCACAATCGCCTCGATCCCACACAGGGATTCCCCGTGAGAGAATCTACGGTCTGTTGACCCCAACATGTTAACAAAGGGAACTACAGGAGCGATCCTGTAAGGTATTGGAAACATCTCTCCTGTCCAGCGAACGATCTTGCACCAGACCACTATTCCCTAAACTATTAATCATTAACATATTATAGCAACACATACACACACCACAAGATGGCACAAAAGTTGCTTGCAAACACATTTCAAATCTCACACACCGGGAACGAGTTCGCGTCGGCACGCTCCCTGTGCGACATACCTCTGGAAAGGTTCCCCATGTCGACTCCCTGTTATCCTCTCGCCAAACGACTTACGCGCCTTGGCCTGCTCGCGATGGGCTTGATCGTGCTGGCGTGCGCCTCGCCCGCCCGCGCAGACATTCTCTTCTACGGCGGTGATTTCGCGCCGAACAACCCAAACGCCAACGGTCTGGCCAACGAAACCGACGCCATCGTGGGGGGGAGTCCCACCGGAGCCAGTACCTACCAGAACTTCGTCGTGACTGGCCAGCCCTGGACCGTCCAGGGGCTGTTCTCGAACAACCTCCTTAGCTTCGCGCCCACAAGTGCTTACTGGGAGATTCGCACGGGGGTTTCGGCGGGTAACGGAGGGACCCTGATCGCCAGCGGGACCACGCTTTCCCCGCTCGTCACCGCCACTGGCCGCAGCGGTTTTGGTTTCAACGAAAGTACGGTTGAAGTCACGGGATTGAACATCGTTCTGAACCCGGGCACCTACTGGTTCACGGTCACACCCCAGAACC
>JAKOSN010000305.1 GCA_029777335.1 Planctomycetota bacterium | reverse complement strand
CGTCTGAAGTGCTTCAAGTCGGCCACGGTGGTTAGACCGTGGATAACAATGGGTTCGCAAGAGAGGGGAGCCGCAGTTGACCCGCTTCAAGTCGGCCACGGTGGTTAGACCGTGGATAACCGATGCTTCTGGCGGCAGTCGGAGCAGAGGGTGGCGCTTCAATTCGGCCACGGTGGTGAGACCGTGGATAACCGCTCGCGTTGCAACTCCTTGCGGCGCAGGCGGTTTTCCCACCCTCTGCGAGCGGTGAGGAACTCTACCTGCGCGAATCGATCCTTCTGGATCAGTGTCACTGCGGAACTCCTTTCTGGCAAGTGAATTCCGTCACGCGAGTGGTGCTTTTCGGTCATTTCGTCTCTAACACTCGGTTGTCAAGGAACTTTCGTCGATCCGGACAGACCCGGGTCGTTTCACCACCTCTGCGCTCGCGGGTCGTCTGCTCCCCTTTCGGAGGACGCTCCTTCCTCGGCGATAGGGTTCACGATAATCCCTGTTCGCCCCCTCGTCGAGGAAGAAGTTCTCTCCTCGCGGGGGGATCATTCCTCGCGGGCGAACAATCCCCATCCGCGATAACGCCCCGCCCCCACCGCCAACGGTCCCTGCACGGGCTGGGCAAAACGCACCCGCACGTGGTAGGTTGGTCCCTGCAAATTCGCCGGCTTCACATAACGCGTCGCCAACTCCAACCCCTCACGAAACCCCACCGCTCGCCACTCCAACTCCTCAATCCCAGCCACCACCTCCGGGGCCAATCCCGCTTGCTCAAACGCCCGTCGCAGAATGCGTTCCGCCTTGCTCCCCTTGCGGTCGTCGTGCCCTGGCCACACCACGGGAATCACCGTGGACCATGTCTGTCCCACTCCCGTGTATTGCCGCAACACCCAGTCCGAAGTGGGCAGCAGATTTAACAGCCCTACCACCTGTTCCTCACAGGTGATCAGTTCCGCCCCCGCCAACCGGCGTCGCACCCAGTCAATCCGGTCCTGAAACTCCGCGGGAGCAGTGATCATCACCCGGCGCACCAACTCCACCCGGTGCAAGGCATGGTTGATCGTGGGCAAGGGCAAATACATGAAACGCTGATCGGCATTGGGGCCTTTCAATTGCCGTTGGTTCTCGTCGTGTCCGTGCACAAACTGGGCGATCGAGCCAAACGGCCACCCCGTGCAAACACGCCCCGTGGCATTGCGGATCCACCCCGCCACATCACGCGTACGTCGAGGCGTGTCAAAGGCCCGAAACCCACTGGCATCCGGCTTCAAGATGCTAAAGGCGGTGTATGCACGTGGCACAGGATCCCCCGCTCGGCGATAGGCGAACACACGAAAGATCGAGAGTGGCGAAACCGGCTGGAAATGATCGCCATGCAATCGGTGGAGGAACCCCCGATGCCTGGCGATCAGATCATCCAACGTCCCTGGGCACGGGACACGTAACCCCTCGCTACTGTGTGCCGCGACAGGAAGCCAGCGTTCTCCCGGAAGGTGGGCGAGGTCTTCTTCCTGGAGAAGCATGGCATCCCCCACCACCATATCGATCCCCCACCCCAGATGGGTGATCGAGCGAGCTGCCAGGCTGAGCACCTCCAGATGGGGACACACTCCGTCCGTGAGAGGGTAGAGATAGTGGACGACTCCTCCAGAAAGCCGGGTAGGACGGACATCCTTCTCCGTGCGATAATCGGCGATGGTGGCCTCACGTCCGCCGGACCAGGATTTGGCCACCTTGTCGGCCACGTTGTCGGGGACGTACAGTCGATAGCTTGCGTTGGCAGGCGAACCAGCCACAGCGACCATCGTGGGAGGCGATTGGTTTTCCAACCAGCGAAGCGCCGGGGCGGCCGATTGCACGTGCATCCGTTCATTCCACCGCGCTGCCGCGGCGGCCACCAGCGCCTGATACAGCCGGAGCGGAGCAGGCGGCCATTCGGGTGCGCCATCCCCTCGACGGCCGTGACAATACGGCTGCAAAAACTCGATACGGAAGCAGAGAAAAGTGGGCATCACTTGGTCTCCGTGGTATCAGGCGTGGATTCGGCTTTCCTCCCCTTCTTGCCTTTCGCCTTCCCTTCCCCGTCCCCCTTCACATCCTTGCGTGCCCGTTCCCGATCAAAATCGATCGTCTGGCTGGGCCCCACTCCAAAGGCCTCCGCCGTCGCAGTTGCATACTCCAGTGCTGCCGCATGGGTAATGGTCGCTGGTTTGCGTTCGCCCGTGGGATAGACCTCCACAAACTCGCGTGGTTGGTCGGGATCCAGCACGAGCAAACACCCCTGGCGGAGGTAGCCCGAGGGATTGTGGGTGAAGGCGGTGAGCGCCAGGCCAAGGATGTAGCGCCGAAGAGCGAGTGTTTTTTCTGCATCGCTACCAACCGAGAGCAACCGCAGAGCCGCAAGCCCCAGGGTCGCATCCCGTCGCACCCCTCCGGTGGCGATCACTCCTCCATGCGAACCGGTGGCCGGGACGTGAATAAAACCCCGTTCGGCGTAGGCATCCCGAGTGGCCTTGTCCGTTGGTTCATCGAGGAGTTGCTGGTTCACATACTCTGTGGCGGGATTGTACTGTGCCGAGCGGGTCAACTTGCGCACGTTGAAGGCGCGAATGGTGGAAGCAATCAAGCGTGGCAATTTGGCCTGAGTGTCCCGAGAATCCCATACCCCAAAAACCAGCGACGTGGGCGCCAGCCTGGCCAGCAGATCGGCGTTCCCTTTCAGAACCGCCTTGAAGGCATCCTGGAACGCCTGCTGCAAGCTGGAACAGCGTACCAGGGCATCCCCGGCACGATGCCCCGCCTCCAGAAGATTCACCTCCTTCTGCCCCGCTTTCACCACGATTTGCGGGATCAGATGGCAGTATTTCTCGGTGGCAAACAGCGGCTCGATGCGATTGGCCTGCGAACCCACACTATCGATCAGACAGACGTTGGTGCTATTCGGGTCACCGTCGATGTTATAGCCTCCGGGGAAGCCGTCGCCCGCAGCGAAGGTTGCGGGGAAGAGTACTGCGTCCTTGCCTTCAACCGGCATCAGATGCTCACGGATCACCAGCGCGGCAGGGCCGACGTCGGTCAGGTAAGAATCAAACTGCGTCAATGTCGACATGGGAAAGGGACCTCGGAATAGAGTTTTCAGTTTTCAGTTTTCAGTTTTCAGGGTTGAGGTTCAGTGGTCAGGGAGTGGGGTTGCGGTGCGGAAGGCTTTGTGTTTCTTCTGTCCGGTGCGATACCAGTTTTCAAACCGGTAACCGCGAGAACCAGAGAATTTGAGGGCGCCAGGGACCACGGCGCGAAGGAGTTCCGGACAAAGAGGATCACTCCAGGTGTAGTAATCAAAGAGGCGTGGCCGATCGGTGGGGGCAGGGAGGCACCGTTGCAGACCGATCAGGCAGAGCAATTCCACCGCGGGAAATGCGGTGGTCGTGAGTTGTAAATCGTTGGGTGAAAAGCCCACATCGCGTGAGTGGGCATTGGGCCCGCGCCGCGCATCAAAATAATACGGCTCGACTTTCTTGGACGGATCCTCGGGATCATAGGCGATCAATCCAACCTGGAACAACCGCGGGTTAAGAAACTCGTCCTGACGCATGGCGTGCTGCATGGCCCGGGCGATCCGCACGCTCTCCATCGTCCCCGCCCACACCTTCAGTTCCTTCCCACCCGCACGATCATCGTGCCACCAGTCCAGCAGCAGGGAGTGAGCGAACGCAGGATGCTGAACCTCGATCGCAGAGCCAGTGGAATCTTTGGGATCCACTTGCAGCAGTTGTGCCTCAAGGAGGTGACGAACCAGATCGGAGAGATTCCCACGTCCCGTGATCGAAAACTCCGAGTGCTCGAACCATCCCTCTGCACCAGGCCAGAGGCGATCGGCGAGTTCCAGCATTCCACAACAGGCAAAAAACTGACCCGGGTTGGTGGGATCGACAACGATGCGCATGCTCATGACCGTTCCTCCACGAAACGCGAGGGGTTGGCACTGGCGGCGTAGTCGGCAGCGCGCAACAGCGATTCCAGATAGGCAAGCCCCCAACGACCAAAACGGCGTTGCAACCGAGCAAATCGGCGTGGCGTCTCTGCTGCCATCTGCTCCGCCTCATCCTGCGCACGCTCCGGATCGAACGCCTCATCGGGAGCAAAATGGGGCCGGCCACGCCCGTGGTGCGCAGCGATCAGATGGAGGATCAACTCCTGTTGTTCGGAACGCTGCTGGAGCGACTGAAACTCGGCTTCCTGCAGCGTATCCAGCAACGAACCAAACTCATGGCGATACTCGGTGAATTCATTGGTTTTTCCCCCTGATTTGGCAAGCAGAACCCAGTCGGGATGGAGATTGCCGAGCACTCGCTGAAACAACCGGCGTGCTTTGCCAAGATCGTGCCACCGCGCCGCCAGGATCAGTGCCTCTTTCACCTCCTCGGAGAGGGGGAGACTCGCCACGATCTGCTGGATGCGCTCAACAACATCGGCGGTGTGAACGTGCAGTGCCACCGCGCGTTGATTGGTTTTGGAGCCATCGCTATCCCCCGCCCTGGCCAGTTCGTACCACTCCCAGACGGTCGCCTCTTCCTCCGTATCGTCCTCGGTGCGCAACTCAATCTGACGCACCAGCCGCATCCCAGCGGTTTTCGTTCCTCGGTCTGGATCATCCCTCCAGACACGGACGCGACGCTGTAGCCCGTGCTCATCCAGCCATTGCTCAGCCACATCGTTGGCACTGCTCGAACCACTGCTCAGAAGTCCGTTCTCCAATCCCCCCGCGCAGGGAGGTAATAACACTGTTTTGCCGAACAGGATTTCTTTCCCTTTCTTATGCAACTCCTCCAGAGTGGTCACCTCGACATCGCCCTCAGCGGTAACAATCCAAACGGGCGTGGTCTCCGGTGCCGACAGTTTTTTCAAGCGATCGAAAACTCGACTGGAATGGTCGCGTAACAGCTCATGTGGCTTGAGCGGAAAATCATCCAGGAGATCCTCTGGCGGATACTGGATGAGCAGGGATTCCTTGTTGATCTCCTCCACCTCTTCACGCCAGGCGACATGTGTTTCGGGTGGTTCCCACTCCCGTATGCCATGCAGATACGGCTCCACCGGGGGCCGTCCGGGGAGCTGGCCTCGAATGCTGGTCAGGGTCCAGGAATCAAGGAGAATATCCGTTACTGGCAGAATCACAGGCGTGGGTGTGAAGGCATTGGCACGGGCAGCCGCGTCCAGGGCATCGAGCCCGGCTGGGCTACCGTCGCCATCCAGTTGATGGAGTAAACCCAGGGTTCGCTCGCGTCGGATCTCGTACTCTTTCTTCTCCTCGAAGGTGACGGGATGAACGATGTCGATAAAACTCTCGGGGACTGCTCCAAAACGGTTCACGCGACCAAAGCGTTGTGCCATGCTGTCGAAGGGAGTAAGATCACACACCAGATGGTCGGCGGAGAGATTCACCCCCACCTCGCCAGCGCTGGTACACACCAAATAGACCGTTTGAGTTCCTCGTTCTCCACCAGGCAAGAAGCGGCGGAAAAGCGGGGTGTTGACCAGGTTGTCCCGTTCCAATCCACGCAGGGTCCCAGTGAGCTGCTCCACCATTCCTCGGGGCAACTGCCTGACCACCTTCTCCACGTCTTCCACCTTCTGCACAAATACCAGCACCGCCGCTCCCGTTCCCTCGTACTGGCGTGCCAGGATGGCGATCCGGTCCGCCACGGTTTTTTCATCTGTCACAGCATGCAGTCGAAGTGTCTTCCTGGCCTTTTGCCGACGCCAGACGTGGTGAATCGGTTCCAGCGGAGGGTCGGGGAGGTTATCGGGTGGCGTACGCTCCTCCTCAGTGAGTTGGAAGCCCGTGCCTTCCCCACGCGCGGTAGCGGAGAGTTCCATCACCCGGAATCGTCCAAACTCCTTGCAACGATGTTGCTCGTGTTCAATGGCGCGGAGCAATGCCTGGAAGGCCGGCTCCAGATGCGCTTCATCGTGAACGAGCAGCACATCCTGCCCAAGAAATCCCGCGTGAAGGGGACGAGTTTTATAACCACAGCCGTAGCCACTAAAGAGGAGGCGGCTGCCTATCATATCCACCGTGCCGGCAATCACGGCAGGCCGCGCAGGATCGGCACTCCATTCGCGATTGTCGGCATACTGTCCCCGCAGGGTGCTGATCGCCAGGGGAATCTGCTGTGGCTGAGGATTGGCGCACAGGCGTGTCAGTTGCTCTCTGAGTCCGGGCACAGTGTCAAGGCGAGCACGGAGCTTTCGGGCCTCTTCTGTGGATTGATCGACAACGGTTCGCCGGTTGACCACATAAACCAGTCGCCGTGGGACCAGGTGTGGTTGCTGTGCGAGTGCCAGTAGCCACAGATGGATGACCGAGGTTTTACCGAGCCCCGTGGGCAGACGACACGTCGACGGGAAATCGCCCCGCACAAAATGCTGGAACAACTCCCACTGCCAGGGAAAAGGGAGATAGTCTGTGAGTGCCTTGAACGCCACCGTGAAGTCGGCTTTCTGCATCGGCGATTCTCCAGGTTACAGGATAATGATCACATCCTTGGAGTCGGCTGCTTCTGTCGGCCGCCCCAGCGCCTCCCACTGAGTGACACATTTTCCGCACAGGGGGATGAACAACACCTGATCCTTGGAGTGATCGATCACCTCGTACAACCGTGTGCGCAACCGTACAAAATCGGTGGCAGACAGGCGACACAAAAACACGGAAAACTGCTTGCGATAGCCAAAATCCTCACACGTGCTCGCCACCTTGCGCAAGCGTTTGGGATCGGCGATGTCGTAACACACCAGGTAACTGTCCATCAACGCACCGTGAAACCAAGGTAGCCCGGCACCGAACCACGCACATAAGCTGCCAGCATCCGTGCCTGGACCTCCAACATGCGCGCATAGCTCATGCGATAGCCGTAGACCGGATGAGTTACCACGGTGGCTTTCCGTTGTTCGTAGGCTTGAAAGAACGTTCGCTTCCCGGCGTCGGTCAACTGGCAGGCCCCACGCCAGAGGAGAAAGTCTGCCGGAGTGAGCATCTCGTTATTGATCAGGGTCAACACGACCGAATCGGCGATCACCGGTCGGAATTCCTCCAGCAAATCGAGCGCCAGCGACGGCTTGCCGTGTCGATTGCTATGAAAGAAGCCCTTGTACGGATCGAAGCCAACGGTGCACAGCACGCCAAAACAATCCTTGGTGAGCAAGGCATACGCGAACGAAAGCAGGGCGTTGACGGGGTCACGGGGCGGACGACGATTCCGTGCGGTGAAGTCGAATCCGGTTCCGGGCGGTTGTGCTTTCAAGAAGCGTCCAAATTCTCCAAAATAGAGAGCGGCTCCCTGTCCTTCCAACCCCAGGAGTGTGTCCAGCGACGAGGCGTCGTCGATTTTACGCAGAAGGTCGGCGAGTCCGCGTGCCGCCGGTTCCTCACTGCCACGGTCTCCCTGGGTGCGCAGGCTACGCATCAACAAGGTTCGCTGATTGGTCAACTTGGCACGTAGCACTGCCCGGGTGAGTTGCAAACGCTCCGCCGGATCGGCGAAGCGCCGAAACTGGGCTTCGCGTAATCCCACATTCTTGGAGATGGCCGGGACAAAGGCGCCGAGGAACCGCCCGTGTCCAGTCAGGTACGCGACCGAGATTTCATTGGCGACCAGGGTTTCCAGGGCCTGCGTGGAAACCTGCACATTCCCGGAGACAACCACCTGGCGAACCGCGTGAATCGGGACGCGCGACAGTTCCTGGCCCTCCTTGCGGATCACCAGATGCTCACTCCGTTTGCCCACGTGACTCCCGGGTTCCTGCACATAGAGCACCGCTCCCTCATCGCTCTGGGGGATGACACGGGTGATGCCTGGTGCTGGGGCCTCGTTTTCATGGGAATCGGTTCCGCGACCAATCTGGTAAAGGGTCTCTTCCGGAAGACAGACGGGTGCCAGCGAGCAACCAAAACACCGGTGGCGCAGCTCGGCCGGGAGTGGGTCCGGGGGAACATCCTCGGCGGCAAGTTCGCGACAGCGCTGGATGGCCTGCTGGGTTTGGAGGCGTAATTCCTCGGTGAATGGGACTTCCAGGCGCTCGCGAGTGCCCGCATAGAACTGGAAGCCACGAACAACAGGGGTTCCAAACGCTTCTTCAAGGAGGAAGGCCTGGCCACACAACTGCACGGCGTCGTTCTCCCACACCGTGGGACGTCCACTGTCATCGCGGGGAGCGGACCCGTGTTTGGTTTCCACCGGGTAAGACTCCCCGTTCTTTTCTTCGAGAACATCGAGCACGCCAATCAACCCGAGTTTCTCGGAGGAAAGGGAGACCGCGCGCGTGCGGTCCGCATCGGCTTCCTTGCGTGTGCGCTGGGAAAGGTGCGGTTCATCGACACGGCGGTGATCGTGCAACCCCGCCTCGACATGTTCATTGGTTGGCATCACGGCATCGACGTACTGCAGATAGTACAGCCGGGGGCAATAGGTGACCTGGTTGAGGGCACGAACGGGAATCAATTCGGTGGAGGCAAGAGGCGAGGCCATGGACGATTCTCCTGCACCAAGGGAAGACAGCCTGGAACGAAACACCGTCGAGCACGGTGACGGATCGCCACCTCCTTCCCAGATTCCCGCCGTCGCGATCAATCTCGACAGCAACACGAGAAAAATGTTGGGGAATAATCGAATAGTCCGGCGCTGCCCAGAGCCTGCACTTACTACTTCCCTGAGAAACCACCCCGTAGCAGTCACCACGGCACACGTGGGATGACGTGTCAATTATCCCTGGATCGTGGCTTACCGTTTAGCGCGAGCACTATCGCGGATTGCCTGGAGATTGAGGAGTTCCGCCACCTCGAACTGGGGAGGTACACTCCCGGTGATCGGTCGAAGACGAAGGACCGAAGGGAAGTAACCGCTCCGGCCATGAATTTCCGCAAGCAAGACAGCGGTGATCGGAGCCAGACTGGGCGGATTGATAAGCAGTGGCGTGGTTTGCCACTGCTCCGTGGACAGGGAGACGGTTGCGAGCAATTCCCGAATCTGTTCGTCAAAGGGACGCCCATGATCAAAATGCGTCGGGACCGCAAGAACCTGGTCGATTGCACGCCCAGCGAGGTCACGGATTCGAGCGAGATGAGCATCAGTGAGCGGATGGCCGAAATTGAGCAGGAGCATGGCTAGCACCTGCAGTGATCAGATCTTGAGTTCCTTCCGCAACAGTTGCTGAACGAGCCGTCGTTGTCCACTCGTTCTGGCTGTGGTGCTGATTCGGAGTGTGAGCGCGGGGCTGCCTTCGATGCGATGGATCAAGTCCGAGTCGTTGTCAGGAGCTTCTTTGAGGCATCCTCCTGTCGCCGATCCCTCGTACCGGATCGAGGTGACGTACCGACTGTCGGCGATGGTATCGACAATTTGCTCCCAGCCCCGAGGCCGATGGTGAGCAGCTGAATCGAGTCGTTTCTTGTCATTGGGAGAGATATCTGTCGGGGTCGGCCACGATTCATGTGGTGTCGCGATCAGGCGCACAGCAATTTCACCCAGGAGGTTCAGCGCTGCGTGCCCCTCGTCGATCTCGAGAAGGCTCAGAAGTCGTTCGTCTTGCTTCAGCAGACTTTCGATGTCACTGAGCGGAATCACATCATTGGCCGACTCGAAGGCTTCAAGCAATTTTCGACCTGCACCGCTGCCGATCCAGTCGGCCCGAAGCGTCACCGGAATGGGTTCGATCGTGATCAGCGAGGTGAACTGTTCGTAGATGTAATGGACCGGGGTATCCGAAACGGCACCGACCAGGTTGGCAATGGCGATTTCGGCTTTGAACCCGCCAGTTGCTGCGAGTTCGACCGTGCCCGAGGCTTGACCTCTTTTGATCTCCTCACCAACGACTCGAGCGAGTTGGCGAAGTCCCCGGTTGAACTTTTGACCGTCTGAGTAATCGAGTCCATCCACCTGCCTCGACCTAGCTTTCAGTCCTTTGTGCTCAGCCATCGAGACCAGTCGTTCCGCACAGAACCGTCCATCCGCCGTCTGGGAGTGGATCAGCACGACCTCGACTTTGTCTTTGTCGTCGGCATCGAAGAGGCCAAGCCGATACCAAGTGTGCGTTTCGGCACTGGCCTTAACCGGATCGGCCTGTCGAAGCCATGTCTCCACAGGATCGGTAGTGGGCAACGGCTGCTTGTGCCGCCAACCAGCCCAGGGGCGATCGCCGTTGGTGAGAAGTGATGTGCCTACTGTGGTCAGAATCGTGCGGTGCATCTCAGTTACCTCGTCGCGGAGCATCGAGCATCGGCAAGCCGTCATCAGTCGCGAGGTCAGGAAGACTGACTTGCGGTCCCCCGTTTTGTCCGGTGCGATCGTTCGCCACGAACCACTCGTAGGCCAGCCCTTCGGGATTCGGCGGCACAGGATCGTCCTGTCCCTGTTGGCGAGCCCGTGGGTAGTGCGTCGGCAGAGGGTCCGCATGCCCGGTCGCCATCTTCAGCCACGCGGCGATGAACGGCACATTCTCGAAAGACGCGGGCGAGCTGTACGAGATTCGCACTGCCTCCCGGAATTCCTGGATGAGTGCGTTTCGATCCGCCTCGGCCAGCGAAGGATCTTCCAGAGTGGAGTAACTCTGCTTCCATCCCTTGCCGTCGTGCAGGTTCGTGTTTACCGCGTCGATCTCCAACCGGACGCTGCCAAAGCCAAGGGGCTTGCCGCCGCCGAAGCGGTGGTAGTGGTTTTCCGGCAGGCCGAGCAGCCAGAGCATTGCTCCAAGTTCGACCTTCGACAGATTGGTAACGTGAATATCGAAGCTGAACTCGGTGCCCGGCTTCACCCAGCCCTGAATCGAGCGGTTCTGGTTGTCGCGCAATTTATCACTGTCGGGTCGGCGATACTCCTGGAAGTGGCCGTTGACGGCGTGTTGCGTGCGATCCGCTGTTGGCTGGTCCCAGTGACCATTCGGCAAACCCGAGTGATGCGGATAGACCTTCCGGCCGCGCAGGCCCCTGCGGGGGGAGTAGCCGGCCTGCTCCTTGGTCTGCCCGTTGGCCTGGGCCTCGCCATTCTGGGATGCCGCGACGTAGAAGCGAGCCTGTTGAGGTTTCGGCTGACCAAGAATTGCGAGCGGGAGACCGGGAGTGCCGAAGTTCTCGATGGCTAGTTCTTTCGGAGTCTCGCACGTCACCGGCCCGATGCGGGCGTTGCCCTTGTAGGCCCCCTGACCGTCGCCACGGCCCTGCCGGACCCAACCGAAGACGCGATCCGCGGGCGAGAGTTGGGAAAGTGAAGCAGCGGGATGGAGCGATTCCGGAAGCAAGGACAGCGGCGATGACTCGAAGAGCCGGCGAGAAATGCAAACGGGAAATAGTTCGCGGACACGCCAAGTATTTCCAGATTGCTCGATTAACGCATAGGCGAGAGAGCCAACGGACAACT
>JAKOSN010000304.1 GCA_029777335.1 Planctomycetota bacterium | reverse complement strand
GAGTCGCCAGCGGAAGCCGGGGCGGTCCCTGAGCAAGGACAACCTGGCCTGCACTCACGATCCCCACCCAGCCCAGCAACCACAGGAGGGGGAGCGTCGGATACTTCATAATCAACTCGCGATCGGGTTGGCAAATCCTGGCAGGGTGGCAGCGTGATGAGGGCGCGGAGCCGTCCACCTCACGGATTCAGGATATCTTCCGTGGGGGATGAAGCCAAACAAAATTCATCGTTGACAGGGGGTCCCAGCCGTGGCACAGTCCCTCCTATCCGCGCCACTGGCACGAGAAGGAAACGCCCATGCGAGCATTCCTCTGGGAGTTCTGGATCTTCGGGTTGAAGGAAGCCCGCGCGTGTATCTTCGCGGGAACCTTCTTTGCTCTCCTCTTTGCCTCGCGCTATTTGCCGCTCTTTGGCCTGAGCCGCGCCGACTTTCTTTGTGTGGCGGCCATCGGGTTACAGCTTATCCTGGTGGCAACCCGGATCGAGAGCGTTGAGGAACTCCTCGTGCTCTGTGCCTTTCACGCGGTGGGGTTGGCGCTGGAACTGTTCAAAACGCACCCCGCGATCGGTTCATGGAGTTATCCCCAGGATGGCTACCTGCGCATCGGCACCGTGCCCCTCTACAGCGGATTCATGTACGCCGCTGTGGCCAGCTACATGTGCCAGGCGTGGCGACTCTTTCAACTGGAGCTGGTCCGCTATCCTCCCTACTACCTGAGCATCCCCCTGGCTGGAGCGGTCTATCTCAACTTCTTCACCCATCATTTTGTGTACGATGTGCGCTGGTTCCTGGTGGCGGGAGTGATCCTGCTCTTCTGGCGGACGGAGGTGCGTTTTACAGTGATTCAGGAGCGCCGCCGGATGCCCCTGGCGCTAAGCTTCCTGCTGATCGCCTTCTTCATCTGGATCGCTGAGAATATCTCCACCTACCTGGGTGCCTGGGCCTACACGCATCAGCGCAGCGGCTGGCAACCAGTCTCCTGGCAGATTGTGACGTCGTGGTTTTTGCTGGTCATTATCAGCTTTATCATCGTCGCCGATCTGAAACATGTGCGCGAACGACGCCGTGAGCGCATTCTCGCCGCCAACCTTGTCCCTGACAAGGCCGGGTAAATCCCTCGACTCAGGCGCTGCGGCGCAGTCGGCTTCGTTCCGCCTCCAGGTAGGCCCATTGTCGATCGCCGCGCGTCTGGGCGAAGACCCCGCGATAGAGATCCTGGTGGATCTCGGTTAAGACCTGGCCCCGGCGTTTCATCACGACCCGCGCGGTTTCCAGCAGAGTTTCCAGAGGGACATTATCTCTCAAAACACCATTCCAGACCGAGGCAAACGAGGGGACATATTTGGGGAGCAATCCCCCCGCCGGGAGCAGATTGCAGAAGGCGCCCACATTGGTACCGGTGTTGAGGAGCGTTCCGAGGCCCGCCTTGGTGTGATCGCCGAGAAAACAACCGACCTTGGTCTGCCCGGTTGGCACCTTGCGCCCGCTCAGAATTACCGTCACCTCGCCATAGTCGTTGCGCAGATCGCTGTTGTGCGTCCCTGCCCCAAGGTTGACCCACGTACCGAGATAGGCATGCCCCAGGAATCCCTCGTGATACTTGTTGGAGTGCCCAAGGATCACACTGGCTTCCACCTCGCCACCAACGCGACAGTGCGGTCCCAGCGAGGTTCCCGCGCGAATCTTCGCCCCAAGGACCTGGCTACCCGGTCCAATGTAACAGGGCCCTTCCAGGCGAGTGAACGCCGTCACCTGCGCCTGCTGATCGATCACCACCGGGCCGTTGGTGGTATCGGCGAGAACGAGCGGTTCAATCCTGGCGGTCGGATCCACCACGACAAGGTCACGCGGGCCAACGACGGTCAACTGTTCCGGCACCTCCGCGCGGCTCCCCTTGTGCTGCTCGTGATCCACAATGATCTGTTCGCCGTTCTGGTCCACCAGATCCCACAGATAGCGAACCAGGGTGCCCCCCGCCACGCGCTGCGGAAGTGTCGCTTTCCACAGGTCCAGGCAATCATCGATTGTGTCGGGCGAACAGTAAGTCAGGCGATCGGGACCGACGACGGCATAGGCGACCTCGTCGCCCACCAGGGCCACACAGGGACTGGAAAGCTCGCTCACCTTGCCTGGCGGAGGCAGCCAGCGACTGTTGACCAGAACGGTCGGCGCCGCCCGTAACCACTGCGTGTTGTTGACCGCCACCCTGGTTCGTTCCAGTTGCACCAGAGGCACAAACGAGGGACGAATCAACACCCCGGTGGTGCAGGGAGCGAAGTAGCGCCACTGTTTGGTGGCGAGGGTGTTCTGCCCACACAGGAGATCGAAGGCGGGGCGCGTTAACGTGAGCGGTTCCAGGTCCAGAACTCGACGATCCTCGAAGAGGCAGACACGCATGAGGACCCTCCTTTGATCTTCCCTGATGGGGAGGTAACTGCTGTCTTCAAGCGAGGGATTATACCGCGAACCGAAGAATCGTTCCTAGCCCGACTGCCTTGCTTCCGAGGGCAAGACGGTTCCCTCCTGCGCAGTTCATCCTGCGCCGTCGCGTTCGATTTCGCAGCACGAAACGAGTCGAATGGTTTTCTCTATCCCCAGGGTTGGAAGAGCGTTCTGCCAGCGCACGGGAGCGCCCCGTGCGCTGGTTGGCGAAGGGGGTTATTTCTTGCGTTTGCGCGCGATGAAGAGCTTCTTCTTCGGCACCTTGTCGAGCGCCTTTTCAGGCACATCGAGCGTGGCGGCGAACACCTCCTTTGGCCCGCCCGCGATCCACTCCGAGACCTCGATGGTGGAGAAATCGCCGTTGTTGTGAACCAGCAGAACCTGTGCTTCCCCCTCGCCGATGTTCAGCACCGAATGGCCGAAGCCGATTGGAACGAACCAGGCATCGCCGTACTCAAAATCTTCGATCACCGTTTGGCCGTGCAACCCCACGACGGTCAGGCGCACCTTGCCTTCGAGGATGTAGGCCCACTCGTCGGAGTTGGGGTGCCAGTGCGGTTCCCGAAAGGCGCCCACTTCAAGGCGCACCACTCCCGCAGAGATGTTGTGGGAAACGGGGAAGTCATGCGCCCGATGCTCACGGATCGAACCGCCGTCGTACTCGCGCGGCTTGGCTTTTTGCAAGCGGAACTTGTAAGTTGGCTTCGCGTCGCTCGCCTTCTCGGTCGTCCTTTCCTTCGCTTCCTCACCCAATGCCAGTGCTCCACTGCTCGCCAGCGCCAGCGCCCCCAGGGCGGTCCTGCGCGAGATCATCGTTGACTCCTTTGTCTCGAAAGTAGCTCCAGAGGGGACAACCAGGGCCGTGCAACAACGGAAACTGCCTCGCCCCAGTCGAGGATTACCCTACAACCCCGCCCCGCCGAGACAAGGAGCCCTGTGGCCCGGGAACGAACGGACTCAGTGCACCAAGGTCCGCAGCACCTCCACGAAGAGGGTCGCCACCGAGATGACTCCAAAGCGCGGGCGATCCTGGACGAGCGTGTGGTTGGGATGGGTATCGGTGCCCAGAATCCGCACCAGCGGAGCTGCTTCCAGCCGCTCGATCGATCCCGGGGGAAGGACCAGGTGCGTGGCGAGCGCGTGGACTGAAAGCGCCCCTGCCTTGAGATAGGCTTCCGCCGCCTTGATCAGAGAACTCCCGGTGCGAATCATATCGTCGTAAATGACCACATGGCGGCCTTCCACCTCGCCCAGAACAAAACTGACCTTGGTTTCCGATCCGCTCAGACGTTTCTTGTGGATGAGGGCGACGGGAGCATCAAGCTTGTTCGCCAGCGCCTCGACCCATTTGGCGCGTCCCATGTCGGTGGACGCCAGACACAAGGGAGAGAGTTGGAGTCGCTGGATGGCGGGGATGATCGCATCCTGGGCGTAGAGCTCGAGCGCGACCACATCGTTTTCAAAATAGTGGACAATTCCGCTCTGATGCAGATCCATGAGCAGAATCCAGGTGCCACGCCGTGCCCGAGGGATATTCGAGAGTTGCCGCGCGATCACCTTGGCGGTCACCACCTCGCCTGGCCGCACGGCCCGTTCCATCGTTGAGTAGCCATAGTAGGGAATCACCAGCACCAGCATGCGCGCGCCGCTTTTCACGGCGGAACATCCCAGTCGATAGACCTCTTCGAGGCTGATACCGGAGTCGGTCGAGCCGATCAGGATCACATCCTGGTCAAGGAGATCAAGCCGGTGTTGCAGATCGAAGCGCAGATAGTATTCGCCATCGGGAAAGTGCAACCGTTCGATATCGCGCAACGGTACGTTCAGGGCACTGGCAATGCGCTGGGCAAACGGCCGCGAGGTGGTTGTGGAGACCAGAACAATGCTCATGGGAGGGTAACTTCCTTCCGGGCTGCTGCGTCGGTCATCGGCGGATTCTCGGGCCGAGTCGAGGCATGGGCTCCCATTCGATAGCGGAGGCGAAGCGCCGGCGGGATTCCCAGTTCCACCTCGATCTCATCGAGTTGCCGACCGGAAATGCGCAGACCCGGCTCGATGCGATTCGCCTGTTGCAAGGCTTTGACGAGGCTCGTCACCGTGCGTCGTCCTCTGACCTCGGCCAGAACTGCGGTGAATTGCTCGGCGTTGGCAAGAAAATCACGTTGCAGATGGAGGATCACCCGGGGGGAGATGGACACCTCGACGTCAATATCGGTGAGGCGATACCCCACCTTCTGGATGACGGGGGCGGCATTCTGCACCTCGGCGATGAGGGACTGCGCTCTCTCCACTCCGGTCTGGACCGCGCCTCCCGCCCAGCCGAAAAGAACACCTGTCGCCTCTCGGATGCGTGTGAACAGTCCCATGGCACTCCCTCGCTGATGCTTTACGAGGTTGTTCGTTCGCGCACCGCGGCAATTTCTCGCTCGCGCATGGCCCGAAAGCGTTCCTGCCATTCCTGAACCCGGGGGGAGAGTTCCCAGCGGTGATACCGATTCCACGTGGCGTCGGCGCGATCGGCCTGCGTGGGGAAACTCTCGTTGTAAACGATCCGTCCCTGCTTCACCAGCGGCACAAAGAGCGGTTCGCCCAGCGGCGGTTCAGAGGCATCGGCGACGATGAGGGTATCGTCCCGGCCGTAGACACGCAGATAGCCGGGGAGCGATTCCTTCCCTGGGGAATTGGAGAACTTCACATTGGGATGAGCGCCTGTGGCACTGCGTTTGAAGGCGGCGGCCAGCGTATCGCGATGCACCACGCGCCACCAGTAGCCCCCAGCGCCAGGGAAGAGCATGGTGGGTTCCAACCCGGTGGCCTGCCGAAAATGGTCGTAGACCCGGCGCACCATCTCGGGGGTGACCTCGTCCTCGAAGACAATGGTGCGCGGCGAAAGGCCCGCCTCGATCATCGCGCGATGATAAAGGACGCACTGTTCGGCGATATCCCCGGAGTCGACTCGAATCCCCACGCCAAACTTCCCCGGGTGAGCCTTCATCACGCGAAGGGCGTTTTGCAATCCGACCGTCTCGGCATCGACCAGATCACACAGCAGCGAGGCCTGTCCCATGGCGGAGACAAAACGATCCATCATCTCATATTCCGCCTCGGCGAGTGAGCGCTCGAACGACTGCGCGGCGCACATCATTTCGTGACCGATCGTACCCACGGAAGCGAAGAGTTCAGGATAAAGGAACTCGGCGGTATCGTTGGAGGTGAGTTTGCCGCGCCCGCCGACATAGCGTGCCAGAAGGAGAATGAGATTGCTCACCTCGGTGGGAGCCGAGCGCAGGCCAAACTCGGCATCGGCGGCGGTGGCCAGTTTCATCAGCCGAGCCTTGGTGGCCTGCAGGATGGGGACAAAGTAACGGCACATCGCCGGTTCCAGGTAGGAGATCGCCCCACCCATCCCCTCGAACACCACGCAGGGAACCCCCTTGAGGAAGGTCTGCCCGCCAGGAAATCCCCAGATGTCCACCGGGAGATAAATGTCCTCGCCAGCCTGGCTGCTGAGAATCGTTTTCCAGACTTCGTAGGGGAAGGCGCGCACGGCGGAGTGTTGATAAAACCACTGCTGCGCCAGCAGAATATCGGCTCGTTTCAGAGGGCGATGAAACCACTGGGCCAGCATCGCCTCGTGCCCAGCCATGATCAGCTGATCGCCGGCGCCGTGTTCGGGAAGTCCCTTGCGCATGGTCAAGGCATAGCCCGCCCGGCCCACGGCAATGTCCGGCACCGCCGCCCACATGGTGCGCTTGTAGGTGTCGGTCGCCCCGAGCCAGCCCCCCAGCAGGAAGAGCTTGGCGAAGAACTCCTCGCGCATGGCGGCGCGCTTGGAGGCGAAGGGATCCACGGGTTGGTCCAACATCGGTGCTCCCCGGCTTCACTTGCGTTCCAGCGCGAGATCGGCCCAGTCCTTCAGGGCGTCCGCCAGGCTGTGCATCGTCTTTTCGTCGCCACCGCGATAGATGGTGAAGAGACTGCCATCCTTGTGCCGCAACTGCATGATGAAATATTCGTGATCCTCGACCTCGTGATAATCCATCAGGACGGCGTTGTAGTTTTGCAGGTTGTAGTCGCGACTGTAAATGGGAAGAAAGCAGAACCAGTATTTTTTTCGCAAAAACGGCCGGCCCTTGCGATCTTTTACCAGGGTCAAGCGCCAGACAAAGCCCAGAGGCGTTGCCCCCAGCACGAGGGTGATGGCGATGATGATCAATCTGGCGGCCATCTCCAGATCCTTGAGGAGAATGGCGCCGACAATGACCGCGACCGCCACCACCCCAATGCCGATCTGCACCGCCAGGGGAAGCCGATTATCCCAGAAAAGCTCCACCCGCTTGCTGACCGTTTTCAGATGCTTTTTCTTCTCCAGGTGGTAGCCACAATCGACACAGAGGACGGCGTCCTCGTCCAGAGGAGTCTTGCAACTTGGACACTTGCGCACACGCGCCATCAGTAACTCTCCCCGTTACAGCAAGCCACGGTCGAAGTGCGCGGCGTGCCCCCCCGGCACGATCTTCCCTGCGCGCACCAGGCGCCAGCGCTCGCGGACTTCCTCGGGGGTGTAGCGGCGATAGATAAAATCCGCGCGCAGATGAATCGCCCCCGCCCGTGCCAGCTCTGGCAACCGGGGTGAAAGACAGAAGGGCCCCTGGTTCAGGACAATCGTGCGACAGTGATAATCCAGCGCAGTCACCTTTTCCCCTTCACTGCTGATCATCTCCATCTGCTCAAAGGTGCAGTTGGCCTTCCCTGGACAGCCGCCAATCAGGTTGGCATAGGCGCACGATTCGGCCAGGAAAAGCGGTGTATCCTGGTGGACGATCAGCACCGCCTGCGCGGCAAACTCCGCCAGCAGCGATCGGATGTTCTCCACGCCATCCTCAGGCGAAAGCGTGAACCGGCTGACTCCCATCTGCAAGAGCTGCCGCGCTGCCAGTCGATTGATCACATAGACTGACCAGTCGGTGCTCAGATCCACATGCGCCGGCGGACCCAGTGGATTCAGGTCAAGATGGCTCCAGGCCGACAGGTTGCCCGCCTCCCATTTCGACCATCCGCTGCCACGGAGCGTGTCAATCTTGTGGCGCAGGCCACGCTCTTCCCAGGCCCGGGTCAACGGCGGTAATGCCAGGCGAATGCGGTCCTTGCCCAGGCACGCGGCCCAATGTTCGAGTCGGGTGCGCAACAGCGCAGGATGATCGCGTGCGATATCGACAACCACCTCCTCGATCTCGTCCAGATCTTGCTCCTCCAGCGCATCAAGGAATTCCACCCGATCAACCTTGAGCGACCAGCGAAACCCTGACGACTTCCTCGGCGCAGTCACCGGAGGGAGTGCCGATGCCTGCAGCGCTGCGAGTGCTTTCGCCCCCTGCTCCGCGAGAGCGGCTTCCAGCGCGGCGACAAGTTCACGCCGAAGCTGATTCAGCCGCGACACGGGGACGAACAGCCCTTCCGGGTTGCGCACCGTGAACGTGGCGCGTTCCAGTTGCGTATCACCGAGTCGATCGAAGACCTCGGCCAGAGTGACGGACATCCTCTCGGGATCGCGCGCCGGAGTGAAGGGCCCATTAAGAGTGCATTCGGCTTCGAGTCGGGACGCCCCGACCTCGGCGGATACCACCCAACCTCGGGCCTGCACGGCATCGCGGGTCAACTCGACCTCGATGCCAACTGGTTGTCGCTTGCGGTAGTCGGCGGGATTCGGTCGAGCATGGCGATACTTCTGCTTGACTTCCTGCGACGATGAACAGTACACCGTTGCGCCGAGGGGCAACTCGGGATGCTCGCGAGGCAACCCGACTTCCACCACCGCTCCTGCCGAGGCCTCCACGACCGAGACCTTGTTGCCACGCCCCTGAAGCACCCACAGATGGTCGACCGCGAAACCGAATGGTTTGCCCAGGATCGGCAGATCGATCTGCAAGCCATCGTGTTTTTGCAAGGCTCGCCGTGTGCGAAAGCGCAGTCGCGCCTCTGCTCCACTTCCCACGATCGCCTCGACCTTGCCAATGGGGGTCCCGCGGTGCCCAACCGTATCGCGATCAGCAACCTCCTTGTCCTTGTGCGATTGAACGAAAAGACGGGTCCAGGGGCGACTGAAGACCGTTTGCATAGCGGCCTCCAGGATCGGTCGTTCCTCGTCGGCCAGCCTCCCATCGATCAGTCGGCGATAATAGTCCGTGGTGGTGGCGACATAGAGCGGGCTCTTTTTGCGTCCCTCGATCTTCAGACACGATACCCCCGCGGCGCGGAGGGCAGGGATATGGTCGGGAAGGGCGAGATCCTTCATCGAGAAGGGGAAGCCCGCGCGTGGATCGCGTTTGACCGCACTGCCATCGCGCAGGGTGAGCGGAGCCCCGGTCACCTGAAAAGCATCACGACAGGAGTACGCACACTTGCCGCGGTTGCCGCTGCGGCCAAGCGTTTGCGCGGAGAACAAACAGAGCCCGCTATAGGAGTAACAGAGAGCGCCATGGATGAAGACTTCCGTCTCGATCCCCGCAGTGCCCGTGATGTCGCGCACTTCCTCAAAGGTGAGTTCGCGCGCCAGCACCACGCGCTGAAAGCCGAGCCGGCGCAAGGTTTCCGCACCCGCCCGATTGTGGACGGCAAGTTGCGTGCTGGCGTGCAACTCCATGGCGGGGAAATGGTTCCGCACCAGGTGATACACGCCAAGGTCCTGAATGATCAGCGCATCGACCCCGATCTGCGCCAGCGCAGCGACATCGGCGATCAGTTCCGCCAGCTCATCCTGGCGCACCAGGGTGTTGATGGTGACAAAGACGCGCCGCTTCGGTTCCAGGGAGTGAGCATAGGCGGTGATCTCCTCGACCTCCGCGAGCGTGAAGTTCTCTGCCTCCGCCCGCGCAGAGAATTTCTTGAGGCCGAGATAGATGGCATCGGCGCCAAAGTGAAAGGCGGCATACCCGGCCTCGGGCCCGCCGGCGGGCGCCATCAGCTCGACGCGCGAAACCGGCTGAGTGGATGGCACCAGCGGTAAGCTTACCTGGTGCTCAAGAACTGCGTCGCTGTACGCTCCCTGAGGCGCGAGGGGCTCCGGGGCATCGAGCGGATTCACCGCTTGCCACCCCTGCCATTCCGAGGTGGGCGTCGCCTCTTCTTCGGGCCGGTCGGCCGCCAGAAGTGGCAAGGCTACCCGCGGTGGTTGTTCAATCGAGGAGTCACTCATGGGGCCATGCTCGCGTGCGGAAACGAGGCGCTGATTGGTTCCATCTCAGGATTGTATCAGGCTGATCCGTTGGTCAGCGACCCCGGAAGTCAGAGAAATCGCCAGCCGTCCGCTCCCACCCAAGGGGAATGGACGCGCGGTTTCTCTTGATTCTCTCTCCCGCGGAAGCAGACCATCCAGGAAGATAGAATAGGTGGGGAGATGGTGTGATGCAAGTTGTCGCACGGTCGGAAGAAGGGTGTGAAAAAACAACCGGACGGCTCCACCAACTACCTCTCCCATAGCTGGCAAGCCGTCCGGTTTGTTCTGCCTTACTCCTCAGGCAAAGCGCGGACCAAAGACAAAGTTCTCCACCAAGTTTTTTCTGACGTTCATCACAACCCACTGTGATATAATTGATTAGGGACAGGATAATCTGATTCCCTTTGTCAGGATTTTCCTCACGCGGGGCACAGGGGGTAGGGTCTTTTGCCCACGATGGCTGCACAACCTGCCCGCGAACTGAGCAACCCGGGACGCTGGGGGTGACCCTTGCCATGGGGGGAAATGTCTCCCTGAAACCTGTTCTGGTCACGAGGTGGCGATGGCTCTCACCTGGCAAGTCCTGGGACCTCCCGACGGGGATAACGCGCTGCTGGTTCGCGTCGATACCGGCCAGCAGGTGAGCCACCTCCTCTTTGATTGTGGCGAAGCCTGCCTTTATTCCCTGTCGCTCGGGGAGATTCAGAGCATCGATCATCTCTTCTTCTCCCATCTGCACATGGATCACGTCTGTGGCTTCGATACCTTCTTTCGCGCCAACTTCGACCGCAACGATCGGGTCAATCATCTGTGGGGACCTCCAGGGACGGCGAAAACGCTTCACCATCGCTTTCAAGGGTTCACCTGGAACCTGATCACCGATCATGCCAGCACCTGGCTCGTCCACGACATCGACCCCACCCGCGTGCTGGTCCATCGTTTTGAGCTGGCGGATACCTTTGCGCTCGACCACCCGGGGGAAAGCACTCCTCATGGGGGATGCGTCTGGGAGGGGCCTGGGTACAGCATCGAGGTGCTTTTTCTGGATCATGGGATCCCCTCCGTGGGCTACGTGGTCCGCGAACCCGAAAAAGTGAATGTCAATCCAGAGAAACTCTCCTCTCTGGGACTGAAGCCCGGAGCATGGATCAAGCAACTACGTGGCCCCGCGGCAGAACCCGGAAAGAGCATCCTCGTCGAGGGGCGTGAGAGGGATCTGGCCTCCTTGCAGGCAGATTTGCTGGTGCGTTCGCCAGGGACGGCGCTTGCCTATCTCACCGACTTTCACGCCGAGGCAGAGGTTCTGGCGAGCATCGCAGCCCGTCTTCACGGAGTACACACCCTCATTTGCGAGAGCCAGTACCGACACACCGAACTGGAGTTGGCGCGGAAGAATCATCACATGACCGCCACCCTGGTCGCCACTCTGGCTCGCTCCGCACGGGTGGAACAACTCGTCCTCTTTCACCTCTCCAGCCGTTACACCGCTGGGGAATGGCCTGGGTTCTTGCAGGAGGCGCGGGCAATCTTCCCCACCACCACCTTCCCCATGGACTGGCGCATCACCGAGTGAGCCGACGACGATAGCGATCCTACCGTTCCCAGTTGTTGCCAAGCGCGCAAAGCGGAAGAGAGAGGATCACTTCCCCCCGCAGGGGAGGGTAAAATGGTGCAGACACTGAGCGCATCGTGCTACTCCGGGAGCCCTGTTGTGTCTGCTGCGCGTTTAACCATCCTGCATGTTGACATGGATGCCTTTTATGCGTCGATCGAGCAACGTGATCGGCCAGAGTTGCGCGGCTTGCCCGTGATTGTCGCCGGCAGCCCGGAACAACGAGGAGTGGTGAGCGCTGCCTCCTACGAGGCGCGCGTTTTTGGCGTGCACAGCGCCATGCCCACTGCTCAGGCACGCCGTCTCTGTCCGCACGGGGTCTTTCTCCCAGGCCGGATGAAGCACTATGCCCGCATTGGTCGGCAAATCCGCGAGATTCTGCTTCAGTTCACTCCGCTGGTCGAACCCCTGAGTCTTGATGAAGCATTCCTGGACATCCACGGTTGTGAGCGGCTCTTTGGCGATGCCGTCGCCATCGGTCGACAGATCAAGGAACGGATCAAAACCGAGACGGGGTTGATCGCCTCGGTGGGGATCGCCCCCAACAAGTTTTTAGCGAAGTTGGCGAGCGACCTGAGTAAACCGGACGGCTTTCTGGTGGTGCACCCGCAGGAGGTCCAGGCGTTTCTCGCTCCCCTCCCCATTTCGCGCCTCTGGGGAGTTGGCGCCCGTGGCGAAAAGCGACTGCACGCCCTGGGCTTGCACACGGTTGGTCAGCTGGCCGTCTTGCCGGAATCGGTCCTACTTCATCACTTTGGGGAGAGCGGACAGCATCTGTGGCGACTGGCGCAGGGGCTGGATAGCCGCACCGTGACCCCGGATCGTGATGCCAGATCGATCAGCACGGAAACGACCTTTCCGCTCGATCTGGACGAGCGCGAGATTCTGCGTACCTGCTTGCTCGACCTGGTTGATCAACTGGGCACGCGGCTGCGCCACGAAGCGATGCGTGCACGCACGGTGGAATTGAAACTGCGGTCGGCGGATTTCAAAACGCGCTCGCGCTCGTTGACGCTGGCAGAACCGACGGATGTCACCGAGGAGTTATGGCAGGCAGCCGTCGCGCTCTTCGAGAGGCATGTCCAGGGTGACATCCTTCCCTTGCGTTTGCTCGGCGTGGGAGCGACCAATTTGGTTCGGGAACAACTCGTTCAGGGAGATCTGTTCGAGGGCGAGCGGCGGGAAAAGCAAGCGAAGCTCGATCGAACCATCGATGCGATTCGGGCGCGCCTGGGCCGCGATGCGATCCAGCGCGGCAGTTTGCTCGATTCCCCGGACGGATAGAAACCTGAGAGCCGCGTCTTTGAATGGACACAGCTCTCAGCCGAGAAAGAGCGGGTTACTTCTGTTCGCCTGCGCGCTCGGGCCGCAGCGAGCGGACCACTGCGCCCGCCTGCCACATTTCGCTTTCGGCGATCTCTTTTAGTTCTTTTTCCAGTTGCGAACGGTAATCGGGCCGACTGTTGCAATCGAGTGTCCGGCGCGTTTCTTCCCCGGTGGCCACCTTGTTGTAGAGTTCCTCGAAGAGCGGCCGGTTGGCATCGCGAAAACGCTTGAACCAGTCCAGGGCGCCGCGTTGCGCGGTCGTTGAGCAGTTGGCATACATCCAGTCCATGCCGTTCTCGGCGATCAACGGGTAGAGGCTCTGGGTGGCCTCTTCGACCGTCTCGTTGAAGGCCTCCGAGGGAGAATGCCCCATGGCCCGGAGCACCTCGTACTGGGCCAACCACAGGCCGTAGATGGCACCCATCAGTACTCCGCGTTCCCCGGTGAGATCGCTATAGACCTCCTTCTTGAAGGTGGTCTCGAAGAGATACCCCGAGCCGATGGCGATCCCGCAGGCCAGGCATCGTTCGCGCGCCCGCCCCGTTGCATCCTGGTAAATGGCAAAGCTCGCGTTGATCCCCTTCCCTTCGAGAAAGTGGCGCCGCACGGTGGTTCCAGAGCCCTTGGGTGCAACCAGGATGACATCGATATCCTTGGGCGGAATCACCCCGGTTTGATCGCTGTAAACAATACTGAAACCGTGGGAGAAGTAGAGCGCCTTTCCTGGAGTGAGCAACGGCTTGAGCGTGGGCCAGAAATCCTTCTGCCCCGCGTCGGAGAGCAGATATTGAATGATCGTGCCGCGCTGGGCGGCTTCTTCCAGGGAGAAGAGCGTCTCCCCCGGTTTCCAGCCGTCGCCCACGGCGAGATCCCAGCTGCGCGACCCGGGCCGCTGGCCGACGATCACCTTGACCCCGTTATCCTTCATGTTGAGCGATTGTCCCCGCCCCTGCACCCCATAACCCAGGATGGCGACGGTTTCGTTGCCCAGGATAGTACGGATCTTCTCGGGTGGATAATCGCTCCGCTCCACCACCGTTTCCACCACCTCGCCCACCTTGATCTCACGCATGTTTGCTTTCCTTTGTCGAACTCTTGAGGCTCATCAAGTCTGTTGTAGAGATTCTGGGAGGTTGGGTTCCAGCCCGCAACCGGAAATCAAGGAATGCTCCTGCGCCGCGAGAATCCTCGCCATGCTTGACTGGACGCGACAGGAACCTGTGCTGTAGAATGAAACGAGTCTCCTTGCAACCCCAGGACGGACGTTCCACTCCCCCCTTGAGGAATGACTGCACTGGGCCTCGGTACCTCCTCTGGTGAGGTCCAGGGCGTGGATCTAACCCTTGTCAGCCTGTCCAGCGTGATGGTTCTCGTTCAGGGAGTGCTCTGTCTCTTCCTGGCCCTCTTTCTTGGCACCTTGTGGCTGTTCCGTCGCTTCTTTCATCTCCTTGCCTGGTCCCTGGCCTGGTTCTGGAACGGCATCTGGTTGCTTTGTGGGGGGATTGATCATGAGTTGATCAACGGCAGAGGCCTGTCACCCGACCAGATGCCCGCCTCCTGGATCACAGTCCTGGGACTCCTCGCCGGCTTGTGGGGGATGCTCTTCTGGCTTGGCGGATGGTCCCGGTTTCGCTCCAGGGGGTGGGACTCGGCGACGGCAGCGCAAGACGACACCCACCCAACCTGGCCACAGTGGCTCCTCCTCGCTTTGCCTGTCGCCGTGCTGGGCACCATCCCCGTTTCGTTGCTGCTTCCCTTGACCAGCGCGCGGGTAATTGTCCTTGGCATGCGCATGGCTGCCTCGGTCTGGGTCATCGCGGTGATCTTTCGGTATGGCCGGGTAGAGCCTCGTGGAGGAACCCTCCTCCTTGGCGCGGGGCTGATCCTGTTGCTCACCCTCAAGCTGTTCGGGATCACCAACCTGCTCCAGCCGCAGCTTTTCGCGGGGAGTGCCCTCGTTGGTCTCCTTCCCGTGAGCAGTTTTGTGGCGCTGCTTCTCGTCGAAATGGCGATGGT
>JAKOSN010000303.1 GCA_029777335.1 Planctomycetota bacterium | reverse complement strand
AGATCGCCGCGCCGAGTTGGCCGAACTCCTTGGCTTGCCGGTGGCCGCCGTGGCGGAGATCGACCGTATTGGCTTTTCAGCTGGTTGTGGGAACGACGGGGCGCACTGGACGTTTCCCGAGCAGAATGGCGCGGGGACAATCGTCGGCGTCTGCAGGCGGTATTACAGTGGGGACAAGAAACAGCTGGGTGGCACCCATCGAGGCCTGACGATTCCACGCAGTGGACTCGATGCTGACCCAGGAGGGCCGGTGTTTGTGGTCGAGGGCCACTCCGACGTGATGGCGTTGGCAATCGCGGGGCTTTGTGCCGTGGGGCGACCTCAGAACACTGGGGGCGTCGAGGACCTGGCAGCCTATCTCGCCGAGGTGCCAAGGGAACGCGAGATCATCGTCCTCGGCGAGCGCGACCAGAAGGGTTCCGGGAGCTGGCCCGGCGCTGATGGGGTCGACGCGATCACTCCCGCCCTGGCTGAGAAACTGCATCGACCGATCTGGTGGGCGATGCCACCTGACGGGGCGAAGGATATTCGGAGATGGTTCCTGGATCAGAACCTCGATCGTGAATCACTCGACGACTGGCCAGTGGCAGGGGATCGGCTGCGTGATGACCTGCTGAAGACCGCTCAACGCGTCGATCCGCCGGAACCGCAACCGTGGCCGCCGATCATCCCACTGGGAGAGGTTCCCACGGTTCCGGACTTCCCGCTGTGTGTGTTGCCGCCGCGCCTGCGCGAACTGGTCACGGCGACCGCCGAGGCGATGAATGTTCCCACGGACTTCCCCGCAGTAATCGCAATCGCCCTGGCCGGTGGGGCACTGGGGAACAGTCGGCACCTGACAATCAAGAGCGGCTATTCAGCCGCCCCATGCATCTGGTCCGTTATTGTGGCACCGCCAGGGACAGCCAAGTCACCGGTCCTGAAACTTCTCGCACGACCATTCGACGACGAGCAACATGCGCGCATCGAAAGCTGGAAAGGACAGATGGCAAGTTGGAGCAAGCCGGACAAGGAAGATCGCGGACCGAAGCCCATCCTTGATCGCTGCATTGTCCGCGATATTACCGTCGAGTCTCTCGCCCTGATTCTTCATGAATCGCCGCGTGGGGTCGTGATGGTGAAGGACGAGCTGGCCGCCCTGGTTCATGGCATGAACCAGTACAAGGCGGGGAAGGGGTCCGATCGGCAAAACTGGCTCGATCTCTGGTCTGGGGGCACGCTCACGGTCGATCGCAAGAGTGACAAGGATCGAGGGGGAGCCCCTCTGTATGTTCGTGATCCATTTTGCGCCGTCATTGGAGGAATTCAGCCGACTGTGTTGGAGCGATTGCGGGCTGGCACCACGCGCGGAAATCCAACTGACGACGACGGTTTTCTCGATCGGTTTTTATTCTCCTTCCCATTGATTCCACCCGCCAGAAGGGAAACCTGGGCCGAAGTCCCCGAAAATCTTCTGGCCGAATGGGACCGCGTGGTCAAGGCAATGCTTGCAAATCAGATGGTAACCGATGCCGATCGACCGCGCCCGTGGTACATGCACCTGACCTTGGGCGGTAAGCGCGCCTGGGAGCAGTTCACCGATCGGCACGCAGCGGAAGTCAACGACCCGGATTTCCCCCCGTCGCTTGTTGGCCCCTGGAGCAAACTGAAAGGTTACTGTCTCCGCATCGCTCTTATCCTGCACCAACTGTGGTTTGCTGAATCACCAAGGGGGCTCACGGGCGATGTGGACGAGGATGCCGTCAACCGCGCTGCTGATCTTGTTGCCTATTTCAAGGCGCACACAAGAAAGGTTCTCGCCGTCATGGGCGAGGATGAAAACATCGTCCTGGCCCGGCGCTTGCTCTCCTGGCTGAAGCGAGAGCCCTCGACAACCTTCGTGCGGCGAGATGCCTACCGCGCTCAGCGATCGTCAGTAAAGGCACCCGAAGATCTGGTTCCCATCTTGAACTTGCTCGTTTCTCGGGGGTATATCCGCCAGGTGGTAACCCCGGAGAAACCCGGGCCCGGGCGCAAGCCGAGCCCCGTCTACGAAGT
>JAKOSN010000302.1 GCA_029777335.1 Planctomycetota bacterium | reverse complement strand
CTGTTGCCTGATTGGAGCAGGTGCGGCGGATCGGTGCGGCTATCGTTCCACCGATTGGCGCCCACCGCCCGAGCGTAGATGTCATCAATCAATGCCTTGTCATCGAGACATCTGGCCCGTAGATCACGGAATTGCTCGGCCCGAGGACGCACTCGGGAATCTGCATATGCCTGCATCTGGGCATCGGTTGCTTCTGCCATTTGAATCTCTCCTCTTAAACTCCCTTGGCGATGGCCGCCACCTGTGCCGGGATCACGAGTTCGTCAAAATCCCAGATGCATCCCAGGTGATGGTGAACGTCCCAGCGGTGCTCGTCTTATCGCTGCCAAAGTCGATGTAGGCGATCAGCTCGTCCGCCGAAGCGGCGCCACCATTCGCCTTGTAGATCACGGCTCCGCGTGCCGTGATCGTGGCCGAGGTCCAGGCCACATCGTCCGCGTCAAAGACACTCCGGTCGTTGATGTTGTCCTGGGTCCACGTCTGATTCGCCAGCGCACTCCCGCCCGATGCATAGCTACCACTGGCTCCCACCTCGTTGGTAATGTCCGATCGTCTCGTGTGGGTATCGATATCTGGGGTGTAAGCCGACGACACCAGCATGACCTTGATGGTGTCCGTCGCCAGGTTGATGGCCGTCGATACCTCTTTCTTGAATGAGTTGTAAAGCACGCTGGCCATCGGTCATCCCTCAATAGGTGCCACACCAGAGCGATTGAAAAAGGCCGTCCAACTTGAGCTCATCGGTCATCTCTCGGTTGGCATAGCAGTGCGCCACGCATTGACGCAGGCGATTGCGATACTCGCTCGGAACCTGGCTGGCACTGGCATAGCCTGCCCGGTAAGTGATCGTTACCGCATTGGCCGCGACAAGTGTTGCCGGCCACACGTGCCCATAAGCTAGCAACAGCCAGCCCGGCTGCCGCTGCGTGTCCGCCACGTAAACGGTGGGGCTCACCGTTTGCGACACCCCATCGGTATCGATGTAGGTGATTGAGAGCACCTCCACCAACGGGGGACGGGGGAGAATGAGGGATCCAGTCCCAAGAGGAAAATCGTCCAGTGTGAGCTGATAGGTCGCCAGAAGCAACTGTCGACCAGTGACACGCTCGCAACGTTCGCGAGATTCCCGGATCAGATCGTTGATCAGCGCATCTTCGGCGCTGTGATTGACGCGCAGGAACAGCTTGACCTCGTCGAGCGTCAGCGGCTCGATCGTGGGAGCGACAGTCTGGATCAGCCCATAGTTGCCCACCGCTCACCCCGCGACAATTTCGATTTCCAGTTCCTGGGTTCCGGTGCCACTGATATCAATGGTCTTGGCACCACTCCCCACATCCGGCGCCGCATCATCGAGCAGGAAGGGTCCTACCGACTGGTTCGGATCGAGCGTGATACTCCAGGTATCACCAGCGCTGTTGAGTCCGTAACCGTTGGAGGCACCTTTGGCGATGGTGATCTTGTTGGCGTTGGTGCTCTTGTTCTTGAATTTCAGGGCCTGCACCTTGAGACCGCTCAGATCGATCGTCTCATCGGCTGTCTGGCCCGGCAGGGCGGTGAGATCAATGGTCGCCGCTCCCGCTGTCATCGCCTTGGAGAAGATCGCATGCTTGGTTACCGGGGGTGTGGTGCTACCTGAGAGCGTTCCCGATTCGTTCAGCCCGGTGAAGGTGACTGTGTTGTCACTCCCGGAGACATAGGCCCCGTTCAAGGTTTCCACCACGGTGAGCTGCGAGTTGTAGGACAGGCTGATGGAACTGCTCATTGGGAGGACTCCTTGACCGTGGTGCAGACATACCAGCCGGGCTGACCAGCCAGCGCACCCATCTCACTCACCACCAGGGTTTCCCCGTCCACCTGGACCTGCCACCCTTTCTGGGGATGGAGATCTGGGTAACGGTGCAGGAGCTGGATCCGAGTCCCCTCACCGTGCGGAGTCACCTCGGCCCACACCGAGGACCCGTTCTGCCAGAGGACGCGCTTGGTGTTCTTCGATTTGGCCACGACTCACCCCACAAGAATCTGCACGGTCCCTGTCTTGCCACTCCCACCCTGCGCCACCACCACCTTGATGCGCTCGTTCACCACGGGCACCGGTTCGGCCACGACATTGGCGCCGTCAAACGTCAAACCAGACCCTGTCGCTCCGTGGACCTGGGCCCGCGGATACCAGATTCCCGAACTGTCCTGATTGGTGAGCGTCAGGATCGCCTGTCCGGTCCCCTCGGCGGTGATGGTCAGATCGACGCCGGTGGCGAAATCGACCTTGGTGTAGAGCACCGCCAGGACACGCCCGGTCACCACCTCCGAATATCCCGTGGCAGCGCCACTGCCGTCGGTGGTCAGACTGATCGTTTGCTTCTCGATGTACATCGATCCCCCAGGCTCAGGTGCCGATGGCGATCCAGTTGACCTTCTTCGAGAAGGTGGTGGCAGCCGCCGGCGTGGGATCGGTGCCCCCCGTGTTCTTCCAGGTCTTGACGAGGATCGAGCCAGCCGCTGGTGAACCGGCCTGGTCGCCGATCGAGGCCGTCGCAAACATGGGGTCATCGCCCGGGTCAGAGTCCAGACAGGCCACCGCTGCCACCACCGTGCTCAGGCCCGTCACCACAGTATCGCTGGCGGCCACGGTGGTATGCTGACCACGGGCCACCTTGTAGCCCTCGGCGACCCCACCGACCACCGTCTCCAGGTTGTCGGAAATATCGTTTTCGGCGTCGTTGTAGAGGGCACCACCATTGAGGTGCAACGAGCCGTCTTGTGCCTCGTAGATCCGGTTGGGTTCGTGTCCTTCTTCTGCCGCCATGGTCTTTCTCCAGGAAAGGAAACGCCAGGGGTGGCCCCATCCTCCACCCCTGGAACCACGATCAAACAGCCTGGGTGGACTGGGGCTTCACGCGCGGATGACCGAGGATGGCCAGCGCGGCGATGTTGATATCCCCGGCATCATTGCCGCTGGGGGTGATGGTCAGTCGCACATAGCGCTTGGGGCCGATGTAGCCGAGCTTGAAGCAGGTATCGTCATCACTGAACAGCGGCGTCGCACCCGCCTCGTCCCCGAGCAAGAAGGCATCGTCCACCGCCGCATGATCGCTCAACGCGGAATCGTCCCCGTCTTCGAGCAGGATGGTGAAGGTCACGTTGGCGTCGGTGATCCCCCCGTAGAGGATCGCAAACTCGCAGGAGCCGAAGTTGGCCAGGTCGATGATGTTGCTCACAAAGGCGGTGTTGCTGTTGGTTTGCTTCTGCGGGCTGATGGCGATCTGGCACTGGATGTTGTTGTGCAAATCCTGGAGCATTGGAATCCTCGTGCTATGCAGTGGAGGTGATCAAGTAGTACCTGGTCTTCCACCAGGAGCAATCACGCCAGCTTCAAGCGGCGGAACGCCTCCGCCAGAACGGGCATGCCATCGGTTTCCTTGCGCGCCACCCAGCCCACCTGGTTGCGCAGAGCGAACAGTTCGTTGAGTGCCTGCATCTCCAATCCCAGCCCATCCTGGATCCAGTAGTAAGAGAGGTCTCCCACGCAGGCGACATACTTGCCAGTGGTGAAGGTTGAAGGCACGTTCTCGTCGATCACGACCGGGCGATCAAAGAGCGTGGGGATCCCGCCAGTGTTGTTGTTCATGACCAGCAGATAATCGCCGCCTCCACTCTTGAGCTTGCGCGCAATCCTGTGGAAGGGTCGGCTGACCAACCAGGTGGCCCGGGAGATGTACTGGGCCTTCAGGTCATAGAGGCAGTTGATCAAATCGTCGCCCGTGAAGGTGGTCGCCGAACTGGCGGTGATGTCCTGGCTGGCCGTGATCCCACCCGTTGCAGCCGTCCCAAGCGTGAAGATCCCCAGCGGCTGCTGGGCCCCGTCTCCCGTCAGGAAGGCCTTGTTCTCGGTGATCCCAAACTTGTAGGCCACCCGTTGCGCGATGAAAGAAGCAATCGGCAAGGTGGAAGAACGCAGCAACTTCATGCTGGCCTTGATCAGCTTGGTCAGCAGGTGGGGCGTCATCTCACGGCCACCGAAGCGCATCGCGCTATCCTCGGTGATATCAGACGCCGGGATCTCGGCTGTCCAGTCGGCATCGGCAGGATCGGTGTCGTAACTCAGGATACCAACGCTCTTGGCCGTGGTCGGCGGGAGCACGGTTCCAAGCCCGCGCACCGTCACCATGTCATCGAGGAACTTGATGACCATGGCCAGGAAGTCCATGGGCACCAGATAGCCGCCCTGGGGATCCTTGCCGACCATCAACCCGAGCTGTTCCCAGTCCCGTTTTTCACCGCGCAGAAAGCGCGCGAAGGTGTCGTTGTAGCCGCGCGTGCCGAGTGCATACAGAGCGTGATCTGGTTGCAGCTCGATCTTTCCGGCACGACCGAAGTCAAAGGAGAGTGAGGCGCCATCACCACCCCTTGGAGTGGGCAGCGAGGAAGGAACCTGCCGGCCAACTTCCTCCTTGAAGGACGCCTCCAGATCGTCCATCTTCTTTTTGGCTCGTTCGGTCTTTTGGCGGGCTTCGATCTGGTCGGTGAGCTTGTCCACCTCGCTGTCGATCTTCTCGTATTCCGAGGTTTCCTCGCTGTTGAGGTCACGCTTTTCGGCCTCGGCACGGTCAAGAATGGCCCGAGCCTTGCCGACCAACTCGACGCGTGCGGTGAGCAGTTCCTTGAGACTTGCGGGCATGATCGCCTCTCCAGTGTCGCTGTTCCGACCGCTGGAGAAGAAAAACGACAACGCCTCTGCGTGTCAGTACCCCAGCGGTGTGTGACCGCTTTGGTGGGTGACTGACACGCAAAGGCGTGTCGCGAGTCTGGCCCGTGGCTAACTGTTCTGACTAAATGTATACCAACCTACTTGGAGAAGTCAACTCCTTTCAGTTTCAATTTTCGTTTCCGGTTCAACGGGGAAACGGAAAATGGTTCGGGCTCCAACTCCCCATAGCGTCGATCGAGGTATCGGGAGAGCCAACCGAGACACCTGGCTTCAACCACCTCGCGGGGCTGTCCAGCAAACATCGCATCCAGCAACTCACAGCCCCGACGCTGGATTGCATCAGGGAGATCGTCCATGGAGAGGATTGCATCCACCGCATCGCCCGTGTCCACGACGTCCGAGGCATGAAGTGCCGTGGGGCGCCAAAGAGGAGGGAGGGGCTCTCCACTGGCATCGGTCTGTTTGGTCCCGTCACTGTTGAGGCGATACTCTTTCTTGACCTTGAGGACCAGTGAGGAGGAGAGGGCTGCGGGATCGCTCTCGGCCAGGTCAAGGACGTAACCGCCAAGGTTGCCCGAGGGGGTGTTGAAACTGGAGGGATCAAGATGCAGATCGCCACGTACCTTGTTGCCATCAAGGCGCGCATTGCGGACTCGCCCAAGGAACTTCCCCAGCCCATCGTCACTCATCGTAGGGTGGGCGAACCGACTCTTGAGCCCCCCACTCCTGGCATTGGCCAGCGCGATGATCATGTCCAGGGATTGCTGGTCAAACTCTCCGCGGCCCGCGGTCTTGAAGGGCCCTGCTTGAGCCATCACAAATCCACGTAGTATCTTGGCCTCTCGATCCACACCGAGGGCACCACCCTGAACTTGCAGAGCTTCCCAGTCGGGAATTGCTGGCCAGGTTGCCATGGCAACACCTTCGTTAATCCGGGTTAATCACACCCATTGCCTGTTCCATCGCCCTGTTGGCCTCCCAGCGAACGATCTCCTTCTCAACCATCTCAGACAGCCTTGCGGGCGTTGCCTCATCTGTAATGGCCAGGAGAGCCCGCCTGGAGGTCTCCACCCATTCCCCCGCCATGACCTCCGCGTCCTGCGCACACTCACACAAGGGCAGGACCACCTGAAGCGCCACGGCCAGCTTCGGTTGATGCCGGGGGTAGAACTCATCCAGCCAGGTCAAGAAGCGATCGGGGCGTCTGGCTGCACGTCGGCAGGCCATCGCTTCCACCCCCAGCATCCGCCCCAGGGTGTCCGCCAATAGCTCGACTCGCCGGGCCAGGCCCGCGCTGGGGTCGGGCATGGGGGGAGGGGGAGCCGGGGCCGAGCCTGGGGCAGGGGGCCTCGATGGGGGAGGTGGGGTAGGGGGTGGGGCAATCGCCTTCTCCAGCGGCTGCATGTTCACCGGGACAAACCGCACATCTCCCGCTGGACCGATCGGATTGAGGTCCTCGCTATCGCAGATGTCGTTGACGCTGTAGACGCCAATCCCGAACATCTCTCGATACCAGGCCGATCGCGCCGCACTGTCCCCACGCATCAGACCGGTGACACTGTGCTTGCTGTAAAGGGTTGGCGGATTGAGCAGCTTGCGATCATACTCCTGCTCGTAATCCACCAGGATGGGAGCCAGCGTGTACACCACGAACTCGATCTGTTGCTGTTCGATGTTGGCGAAGGTGGCACGGCTGAGATCGCGAATCAGGTGAGGAGGAATATTCAGCCAGCGCGCCACTTCTTCTCCCGTGAAACGGCGCGTCTCCAATAACTGGGCCTCCTCGGGAGCAATGGCGCCAGCATCGCGGTTGAACTTCCATCCTCCCCAGAGGACCCCCACCTTGTGCGCACTGTCCGGTCCCCCATGTTGTTTGGTCCAGCTCTCACGCAACTCCTTGCGTGCCTGCTCATTCGGAGAACCTGGATGTTCGAGGATCCCACCAGGTCGAGCCCCATTGCCAAAGAAGCGAGCGGCGAACTCCTGCGCAGCGATCCCCAGCCCGAGACTGGTCAAGGCATAATCGACAAACGATTTGCCGCTTACGCCATCCTTGGAAACGAGCAGATTGACCAGCATGTCTTCGGGATGAACACGCCGCATCCCATCCACCTGGTAGTACAGCTCTCCGGTGTCCTGGTCGCGATCGGGACGGACACGCCAGGGTTCCACCGGCCAGAGAGACCGTACATTACCGCCCGCGTCGTAGCCGACCTCCGCATAGGTGGCACCCCAGAGAAGGCGATGGAACTCACGCAGCTGGCGAAAGCGCTTGGCGGTCATCTCCGGATTGGGGCTGGTGTGGAGGAGTCGATAGGCGGGGTGGGTGGCAGCGGTCGTCTTCTTGTCTCCTCCCGTGCGACGGTACACCTGCAAGGGGAGGGCGCCGATCGTCTCACTCAGAATGTGCACCGCGGCGAACACTGCCGACAGAGAGAGGGATTCTTCGGGTCCAACCGCGACCCCCGCCGAACTCGTCGGGCGCAGCCCCAGCCAGGCTAGCAGAGATGGGTCCGTGAGTGGCATACCCCCGACAGAGACAGCCAGGGATTCACGACGACCAAATAGTGAGTCAAGGATTCCCACGGAGAGTCCCCCAGAGGGCCACTGCGAGCAGGATTGCCCCGATCACGATCAGGGCCAAAGGAGGAGCCACCAGCCAGCAACCCACCCCCAGCGATGTCAAACCAACGAGTGCGATACCATCCCTTACCAAACTTCGAACCCTCCCTCGGAAGCCACCTCGGCCACCATCGCGCGGCCCAGAGCCATGATCGCGGCCACCACGCCATCGATCTTCCGCACATCGTCGCGTGACGGTTTCACCGGACGGATGTTCTGGTTCGCGTCTGTCTTGACGCGCACATGGCCAATCTGCCAGGAGAGCACCGGATGCCCGTTGTGTTCCATCTTCCCGGCCAGCACCAGGCGTTCGAACTCCTTGCTGGGGGCCGTGAATGCCATCAGGGTTTGAGGGAAAATGATGCGCGGCACCCCCGTCCCTTCCTCGATGGTTTTCCCCGTGGCATCGACCACCCCCTGTTCCAGGGCCTGTGTGGTTTCCTCCGCATAGGTCTGATCGTAGGCCAGCTCGACGATCGGGTAGCGCTTCGCCAGTTCGCGGAACCGCGTCCGGATGAAACCGTAATCCACAACGTTGCCTGGGGTCAGTTCCAGCCAGCCCTCCTTCGCCCATTGCAGGAAAGGTGCCAGATGGCTTTTCTCCCGGGCAACTACTTCGGGGAGCCAGAACCAGGGCAAGAGCCGATAGCGAGACTCCCCGTTGTCATCCGTGTACTTGAAGACCAGGACCAGCGCGGACATGTCCCGTGTGCGACTCAGATCCAGCGCGGCCCAGCAGGGCTCTCCCGCAAGGTCCTCTGCCTTGAAGGTTCGCTTGCACGACTCCCAGTCCGAATAACGCAGCCAGGGAGAGTCCGACTTCTGCCAGATGTTGAGCCGGTACATCTTGAAGTCCTGCAGCTCGGCGAGCGAATTCTTCGCCCGCCGATAGGAGGCAACGAATTCCTCCTCGTGGACAATTCGTCCCCAGGTGGGGTTGGCTTGCTTGCCCAGTGCGAGCAGGTTGGCGTCCAGCTCCATGTCGCTGATTCCTGGATCGATCGAATAGTCAATGTGCAGAAACTCCTGATCGAGGACCTCGCCGGCGATCACCTGACGTCCGTAATCGAACTGTGCCTTGCCGTATCCATCGGGGTTGTTTCCGGCTGTGGAGACCTCGATCTGCATGGGTTCACTGCGACTGATCCCTGCCCCGGCCAGGATCGACATCAACCGCCGATCCACCACGTGGGTTTCATCCACCATCACCGAGCCATTGAGTCCTTCCTGGCTGCGTGGATTGTCACCAGCCACGACCTTGTAAATCGAGCTGGTGGGATGATGGGTGATCTGGCCGGTCGTCTTGTGAATGGTGCATTCGGCATTCAGCTCGGGCGATCGTTTCACCATCTCGATCGCATGTTGATGAGAGATCATCGCCTGTTTGCCATCCTTGGCCACCGAGTAGATCTTCTGTCCTGGCTCTCCATCACCGCAGAGCAGATAAAGCCCCCAGGCCGCGAGCGTTGGGCTTTTGGCATTCTTCTTCGGGAGCCAGATATCCACTCGCCGAAAACGGCGCACCGGGCGTTTCCAGTCCTGTGAGAAGCGCAGCCAGCCGAACGCGCGCATGGTGGCGTCGAGCTGCCAGTCCTCCAGACGCATCACTTGCCCGGCGTTCTCCCCTTCGTAAAGGTGGCAGTACGTCTGAATCCAGGTCACCACGTCGCGACCACGTTCCTCATCAAACCAGCATCCTGCCTCCACCGCGCGTTCATCGGAGGCGTTCTTGATCCAACGCTGTGTGATCGCGTCCACACTCACCGCATCACCCTCGCTTGCGTGCCATCACGCGCTGTTGCACAGGAGCATCGGCCCGCAACCGTGCCCGATCCACCGGAGACATGCCAAAGCGGCTGGCCAGTCGATCGAAGGCTCGACACGCCAGGTCAGTCGCGCGCAGGAGGGACAGATAGCCCTCGTCATCGGCTTTTTTCTGATCCAGCTCCCGGGATAATTTGCAGTAGCGCGCCCACCACTGGCAGAGAGCAGTGAACTCCCCAGCGTCGCTCGCCTTCAATACCCCCGCCTTCACCAGCGCTGGACACTGCTCGTCCCAGAACGCGGCGGCAAGACGGTCCAGGCCTCGAGGCTTCCTCACCTCTCCTTCGATCTGGACAATGTCTGCCTCGGAGCCATAGCGATCCTGGCGCATCGTCCCGTCGATCATTCGCAGCTCAAGAGGTTTTGGCTTTCGCCCACGCATGGTTCATGCCAGATGTAAGTGTGAAATCAACAATTTTGCCAAAAAAGTTGTTCGAG
>JAKOSN010000301.1 GCA_029777335.1 Planctomycetota bacterium | reverse complement strand
TCTGGCGAGAGTAGGCATGGCCAACGATCGAACCAGTCCAGATCAGTGGGATCGCGTCGCTGCGGAGCTTCGCGCCTATCGCGATTCCCAGCGCCAGACCTGGGGAGAGCTCGATAACGAGACTCTCGGGCGCTACCTTGCCTACGAGGTGGATGGATCCGAACGGGCCGCTGTGGAAGCCGCCCTCGACGATCACCCCGAACTGCGGCTCCTGACGGATCTTGTCCGCGACGTCCTTGCTGAATCGGTCTCTTCCAGTCCCTCCGAGTCCACTTCCGAACCAACCGTTCTTCGCTTCGAACCACGCACAAAGCCCGTGCATCGCTCGACCCCCTGGCATCGCGTGCGCAAGTGGGGGTCCCTCGTTGCCGCGGCCTGTCTGCTGCTGGTTCTTGGAGGCGCTCTCTCCAGTTTTAATTCCCCTCGGAGCGGAGCCGTCCCCGTTCGGCTGTCCAGTGACAACCTCTTTGCCGACGCTGCGGTTCTCCCCAACCGTGGCGCCTTCCCGGCCAGCGCGGTCAACACTCCCTCGCTGGGGCAATGGCACAATCCCCGGACCGATGTCCCCGTTCTGCTCGCCCGCGCCGATCGGTTGGAAGAACGGGGACTGGATCTGAAGAACCAGGGCGATCTGGTTCAGGCCGAGCCAGCCTTGCAAGAAGCCTTTCATCTGCGCCGCAACAACCTGGGACCGACCAACGCCAAGACCCTGGAAGCCCTCAACAACCTCACCAGCCTCTACGAAGAGGTGGTGGCGGTGAATACCGTGGAGACATCCGGGCTGGTCGCCATGCAGGATCACCACGAAATCCTCCCGGTCGCCAGCCCCGAGAATCCGCCCGCGCTCCTGGCCCCGGGTGGTCCCACGCGCAACCTGAAAACCTCGGCGAGCCGGCAAGCCCCTGAAGCCAAGAAGTATTCGCACGAAACCCGCAAGATTCACTGCTCGCAGTATTTCTTCGCGCAGACGGGGAAGTGTGCGCCGCCCTCGGCCATCCCTGTGTTGATCGATGGCATCAAACAGGATAGCGATCCGGCCTTGCGGGCACGCTGTGCCGCCACTCTCGCCCGTATGGGTCCGGCCGCCCAGTCCGCAGTCCCCCTCCTCACCGAGGAACTGCAGCACTGCAGCTGTCCGATTGAATCACGCATCCTGATGACGGTCCTCACCCGCATCGGCCCCGCCGCGCAACAGGAGGCGATTCCCCTCCTGGAGCAGTTGGCGGAGAAGGGTCCCACCGAGAAACATCGCCAGGCCGCTCGTGACACCCTGGCCCAGCTGGCCCAACGTCATCCCTGGTGTGGGCTCAAGGACGAGGCGCACATGTACAGCCCCTCGACCGTGCGCCTGGTGAATGCTCGTCTCCGCAAGTTCGCCACCCAACTCAACGTCGGCCTCGTTGCCGAGACGGTCCCCACAATTCCCAATGACCCTGCCCTGCGGGCGCGCTATCTGGCCGCCTGGAAACGTGATCGCTCCCAACGAGACAATCGCTGCATCTTCGTCCTTTTGAGCCCGAACGCCAGCACCGTCGAGGTCGCCCTGGGGAAACAGCTCAAGGGGAGTCCCAGGGCCGACAAGATCGAGTCTTCCCTGAAGCAATTGCTCGAACCGCAGTTGCTCGCCAAGGATCGGGATTCGGCCTTGCTCAAAGCCCTCGAGGACATTCAGATGATTGGCGATTGATCGCTTTCCTCCGCCCTGTCGTTCCCCCAACTCGTCCAGATTAGGGTCCCGGTCCTCCAGACAACGGGACCCTCTTTTTTCTCCGTGCTCTGCTCACACCAACTGCACCGCGACAATCTTGCGGCTCCCAACCCGCACAATCAACCCCTCGCTCACCACGATCAGTTCATTGGGATCGCTCTTCTTCTCCCGCTCGGGTCCGAGGTTGACTCCTCCGCCCTCCACCAGGCGGCGTGCCTCGTTGCCGCTCTTCGCCAGTTGTAACGCCACCAGGAGCTTGAACAGCGGCAAGCCACCATCCCCCAGTGTGGCTCGCTCTAACTGGACAACAGGAATCTCTTTTGGGTCTTGCTTGCCGGAGAAACGCCGTTCCCATTCCCCGCGTGCTGTTCGCGCCGTTTCGGCTCCGTGATAGAACGTGACGATGTCGGCCGCCAGCGTTTTCTTCGCCTCCATCGGATGCGTGCCTGCTGGATCGAGCAGTTGCCTGAGTTCGCTCTCTGGACGATCCGTTAATAGCTCGAACCACTCCTGCATCAGGGTATCGGGGATGCTCATCGTCTTGTCGAACTGCACCTGGGCCGGCTCGCCAACGCCGACATAATTGCCCAGACTTTTGCCCATGCGCCGCGTGCCATCGAGGCCACGCAGAATGGGGAGCGTGATGCAGATTTGCGGCTCCTGGCCCGCATCGACCTGCAAATTGCGGCCCACCATCAGGTTGTAAAGTTGTTCGCTCCCCCCGAGTTCCACATCGGCCTGGATCTCCACGCTATCGCGTCCCTGCATGAGCGGGTAGAGGCATTCACTCAGGTAGATGGGAGTGCCGGCCTTGTGGCGCTTGGTGAAATCGTCGCGTTCGAGCATGCGTTGGACGGTGATCTGCCCGGTGAGTGCAAGCACATCGCCGAAGGTAAAGCGACCAAACCACTCGCCATTGTAGCGAACCTCGGTCTTGCTGATGTCGATGACCCGCCCGACCTGTTTGAGGTAATCGCGCGCATTCTTCTCGATCTGTTCGCGGGTCAACCCTTTGCGCGACTGATCCCGCCCGCTGGGATCGCCGACCATGGCCGTGTAATCGCCGAGAATCAAAACTGCCTGGTGCCCCAGTTCCTGGAAGAGCCGCAGTTTCCGCAGCGGCACGGTATGCCCCAGGTGGACATCAATTCCGGTGGGATCGATCCCGTACTTGATGCGCAGGGGTTTGCCCGTGGCGCGACTGCGTTCCAGTTTTTTGGCAAACTCGTCCTCGGGGACAATCTGTTCCACCCCGCGGCGGAGGAGGGTTATCTGCTCAGCAACGCTTGTCACGGATCCATCCTTCCCTGCGAAAACCAGGCTCAGGAGAACATCTGAAATCGGCCGGTGGCCTCGAAAGCAAGACGATGGTGGTCGATATGGGGTTCACGCTGCGCGGGAGGCCAGCTAATGGCGAGCACATCGAAGCGTGCCGCCTGGTCGAGAAGGTGATGCTCCTGCAAAAAGTGGAGCGCCAGCCGCGTTAACCGGCGCTGCTTCTCGGCATCGACCGAGGCCGCCGGACGATCGCAGTCGTCGCTTCCGGTGGAGCGCACCTCCACAAAGACCAGGGAGCGCCCCTCCAAGGCAATCAGATCGATCTCCCCATGAGGACAGCGAGAGTTGGAGCAGAGGATGCGCCAGCCCAGGGAGCGCAAATAGCGAGCAGCCGCCCGTTCGGAGCGACTGCCGAACCATCTTCGCCACCAGGGTTTGCGCGGAAGAGTCGCTGTCATGCCAGGCCGCGCCCGGGGAAGTTTGCCCCGCCAGACCGAGACCAGCGGTCCCTCCCGACGAGGGAGCCACTGGACTCGGGGCGTGCTCGGTTGGAGGACGCTGCAGCGCTGTGGTTCACTCGGCAGGCGGAGTCGCTGCCTTGGCGGCCGAGGAGCGTCGACGGGTGCGCGGCGATGCCGTCGGCGTGTCACTCTTGACGCGACGTTCGCGCAGACGGGTCGCCTTGCCAACGCGATCACGCAGATAATAGAGCTTGGCCCGACGAACACGTCCGGTGCGCTTCACCTCGACCTTGGCAATCTTCGGCGAATGCAGCGGAAAGACCCGCTCCACCCCTTCACCCTGCACGATGCGGCGCACCGTAAACATGGCGCGGGTGCCTTCGCCCCGACGGGCAATCACCGTCCCTTCAAAAACCTGAATACGTTCTTTCTGGCCTTCCAGGATGCGCTGATGCACCGCCACCTGATCGCCAATTTCAAACTTGGGAGCATCCTTTTT
>JAKOSN010000300.1 GCA_029777335.1 Planctomycetota bacterium | reverse complement strand
GGTGGCGGCAAGCGCCACCCAGGCGCCGCTTTGGGCGGCCTCTTCAAGGCGTTGCAGCAAGGCCTGCCAGTCGTCCGATTGTCGGCAGACAATGGTCTCCCTCAGTTCAGTGAGCAGCCAGGTTCCGCCTGCGTGGGTAGTGTCTAGATTGTTGTCGAATAGGGCGAAGGTGGGGAGCGGGGCGTTCACGCGCCGCAGTTTAACTGCTCGCGATGCTTCGGTGTAGGGGATGGGCCGGGCAGAGGTGTGGAGCGGGATGCAACACAAACGCGGATAGTCCGCACTCCCCATGCCCCCCGGAACAGGCTGTTACGGCGCCATCATCACCGAACACGCTCCCATCCCGGGCGCGCCCTTTGAGGGCGCAACCGAGGGAGCCTGGACAACTCATCGACTCATAGGAGGGGGCTGCCTGCATGTTCGCCGCGTTCGTACACCACATGGGCGCGACCGACCAGCAAGGGGTCCAGGGGGCCGATGTGCTCGATCTCCTTGTTCGCATAGGGGAGCTTGTGGAGGATGTAGCGCATGGCGTTCAGGCGCGCACGTTTTTTGCAATCGGACTTGATCACCGTCCAGGGAGCGTCAGCCGTGTCGGTGTGGAAGAACATCGCCTCCTTGGCTTTGGTGTAATCGTCCCATTTGTCCAGAGATGCAAGATCGATGGGGCTGAGTTTCCATTGCTTGAGGGGGTGCGCTTCACGCTCCTTAAAGCGGCGGCGCTGCTCCTCCCGGCTTACCGAGAACCAGAACTTGATGATATGCACGCCGCTGCGAACCAGGTGACGTTCAAACTCAGGGGTCTGGCGCATGAACTCAAGGTACTCGTCCGGTGAGCAGAAGCCCATCACGCGTTCAACCCCTGCCCGGTTGTACCACGAGCGGTCAAACAGGGCGATCTCGCCGGCGGTGGGCAAGTGCTGAACGTAACGCTGGAAGTACCACTGGCCACGTTCTGTTTCAGTGGGCTTTTCGAGAGCCACAACTTTTGCGCCCCGGGGGTTGAGGTGTTCCATGAAACGTTTGATGGTGCCGCCCTTGCCCGCCGCGTCCCGCCCTTCAAACAGGATGACCACCCGCTGCCCCGTCTCCTTCACCCAGGCCTGGAGTTTCAGCAGTTCGACCTGAAGCCGGTACTTCTGCTTTTCGTAGGCCTTGCGGGACATCAGGTTTCGGTATGGATAGGCCCCCTCGCGCCAGCCATCAGCGAGTTCGTCGTCCGGATGGGAAGGCAGTTTCTTGTAAACGGCCTCGTCCTCGGCGAGCAGGGCCTTGCGGAGGATGTTCGCGTCGTCGGGCGAGGCGCCAGCCATGATCGCCTGCAAGGTTTCGGCGATGCTGTGAGTGTCGTGACGCGCCAGGGTCGCAACGATGTCGCTCACCGCAGACAGCTTGGCATCCCTCGCGGCATCAACGGCCTCACTGATCTCGAAGTTCTCGATGGCATCGGGCGAGTCCTTCGGCGCGGTGTCCCCCATGTTGGTGCGACGGGATGCAGGTTTGCGCGGTGCTTTGGCGGGGGTGGG
>JAKOSN010000058.1 GCA_029777335.1 Planctomycetota bacterium | reverse complement strand
CGTAATTGGGACTAAGTCGTAACAAGGTAACCGTAGGGGAACCTGCGGTTGGATCACCTCCTTTCTAAGGATGTTGGTTCACCCCAAGGATGCCAATCCTTGAGGGACTCATGTCCACACACCCACTCTTTCTCGTTCCCTCCCCGCCGATCTCAAAGTACCCCGCCAGCCTTACCCCTGGCGGGGTCTTTTTCTTTCCCTGTGCCGTGCCTCTCCTGGCCACTGCGATCCGCCTGGGGCGTCGGGTCCTGTGCTCGCCAGGTTGGCTGCGGTTTTTCTCCGTCGTTCCACCCAGACCGTTGACCCTTGCCCTACCGACTGCTACGATGACCTTCTTCACCCTGCTGAAAGGGGCTCACCCATGAGCGTCGTTTTCAAGGTTATCCAGTCTTTGGGGTCACTCAACCACCCCCGCGGGGGACAGGAGGGCAGTGCGTGGCCATTGTCCAGGTAAAAGATTTAATTGAGGCCGGTGTCCATTTCGGGCACCGGGCCAGTCGCTGGAATCCCAAGATGCGGCCGTATATTTACGGCAAACGCAACCTTATCCACATCATCGATCTGCGTGAAACCGTCCGCGGTCTTCTCCGTGCCTATCGCTATCTCAGCAAGGTCGCCAGCAATGGCAGCCTGGTTCTCTTTGTCGGCACCAAGCGCCAGAGCAAGGAAACCGTGGAGCGGGAAGCCGCTCGCTGTGGCATGCCCTACGTCAGCGAGCGCTGGCTGGGAGGGACCCTGACCAACTATCGCACCATCCGCGACCGCCTCAAGCGGTTGCAGGAACTCGAAGCGTTGTGGTTGCCTGCCGGGGACAATCCAGCCAAGTATGACATGCCAGCCTACATGCGGGGCATGCTCAATGAATCTGGCAAACTCGACCTGGAAAAGGCTCCCCCGGCCGCCAATATTCGCAGCTACAGCAAGAAGATGGTCGCGACCCTGAATCGCGAACTGACCAAGATTCAGCGCAACCTGCAGGGTATTCGCGACATGTATCGTCTTCCCGATGCCCTGGTTGTCGTCGATCCCAAACGCGAACACATCGCGGTCAAGGAAGCCAAGCGGATGGGCGTCACCACGGTTTCTTTGATCGACACCGATTCGGACCCCGACACGGTCGATCTGCCGATTCCGGGCAACGATGATAGCATCCGTTCCATCGAACTGGTGCTGTCGCGGCTGGCGGATGCGGTCCTCGAAGGACGAGCCGCCATCCCTGCCGATCAGCAAAATCTGGTCAAGCCCCGTCCCGCTGGGCAAGCAACTGCGCCCGCGAACCCGGAGCCTGCCTCTGCCGTCGTAGAATAAACGCCTGTTCTCGGCCCGGATAAGCCATGCCGGGCCGAGAGGGCATGGACCATTCCGTACGAAGGACGAAGCAAGCATGAGCACCATCTCCGCCGCCACTGTCAAGGCCCTGCGTGATCGCACCAATGCCCCGATGATGGAGTGCAAGGAAGCCCTGACGCAGTGCAACGGCGACATGGACAAGGCCATCGAGTTTCTGCGCAGCAAAATCGCCGGGCTGCAAGCCAAGAAGGGCGATCGCGAGGCCGCCGAGGGCCGCATTGGGCTGTACATCGAGGAAGGGAAGGTGGGCGCGATCCTGGAGATGCGCTGTGAAACCGCTCCTTCGGCCAAGAATGAGATCTTCATCAACTTGACCAACGAACTGGCCCGGCAGGTGGCTCTCCAACCGACGGACTCGGTCGAGGCGTTCCTGAGTCAACCGCTGCTGAGCGATCCCAAGCGAACGGTGAATGATCGCATTGGCGATGCGGTGGGTGTGATTCGTGAAAACATGAAGCCGGCCCGGTTCAAGCGCATCGAGGGACTCACCGGCGGTTATGTTCATCACGATGGGACCGTGGGGGTGCTCGTTTCCGTTGCCGGAGCCAGGGCTGATACGCAGTTGTTGCGCGATGTGTGCATGCATATCGCCGCTACCACCCCGCAGTACGCCCGCAAGGAGGAGGTGCCGGCCGATGTGCTCGCCAAGGAACAGGAGATTGCCCGAGCACAGATCGCCGCTGATCCCAAGAACGCGAGCAAGCCGGCTCAGATCATCGAGAAGATCGCTGAGGGGAAGGTGAAAACCTGGCTGGGCCAGAATGTGCTCACCGAACAGCCGTTCGTCAAGGATGATTCCAAGACGGTCGGCCAGTTGCTCCAGTCGGCGGGGCTCACCCTCAAGGGATATGTGCGTTACAAGATCGGCGAACTCTCCTGAGTCGCTGACAGCATCACGTCGTCACTCACGCCAGCACCTTCGCGTTCTCTTCCCATGGAAGGGGAGGCGAAGGTGCTGGTGTTTTTTGTTCGCCCGTTCTCCGTTGTCTTCCCCGTTTTCCCGGCTTGGCGGCCCGGGGATTCGGGCTGGTCAGAGTTGGATTGATTTGGCATCATGGCCCGACTTCCTCGTCTGCCAGACCCGGCGACGGCTGAGTAAAGCGAGCGGCGAGCAGTTCCCGAGTCAAGGAAGGCCCGTATGTCGACCATGGATGGTGGCATCCTCTGTTCTCCTGCGCCTGAACCCCTTGCGCCTCCCTCGCGCCCGTGGCGTCGCCGGCTCCTGCTCGGGGGCGGCCTGGTGGCGGCCCTCCTGCTAGGGATCGAACTGAGTAACAGCCTGTTTGGGGATCATCTGCACGTGGTGGTCCCGGGGCAGGTTTATCGGAGTGGGCAACCCACCCGTCGTTTTGTGCGCGAAGTGGTGGGCAAATACGGGATTCGGACCATTCTCAACCTGCGCGGCACCTGCGAACAGGCCGACTGGTACCTGGTTGAGGCCCGGGCAACGGCGGAATTCAATCTCTCTCAGGAAGATATTGCCTTTTCGGCGGGTCATCTTCCGCCGGTGAACGAACTGCGACGCCTGGTGGAGGTGCTGGATCGGAGCGCGCCCCCGATTCTCATCCACTGTTTTCGAGGGGTGGATCGCACCGGGATGGCGAGTACGGTGGCCCGATTGTTGAAAACAGACTGCACCCTCGACGAGGCGACGAATGAGCTAAGCTTGCGCTACGGCCATCTTCCCTTTGGGCGCACGGGGCACCAGGAAGAGTTCTTCCAGCTGTATCGGGAATGGCTGCAGGAAAATCAGCTTCGCCATGCGCCGAACGTGTTTCGCGACTGGGTTCAGAACCATTACTGTCCGGGAGCGTGTCGAGCGGAACTCCAGGTGGAGCCACCCTTGCAAGGGCCATTACAGCTTGATGCCAACCAGCCGACCGCGGTACGGGTGCGGTGCAAGAACACCTCGATCCGAGGTTGGCGCTTCACCCCCGATCCCAACGCGGGGATACATCTCACCTGGGCGTTGACGCAACTGGATCGAACCGCGGTGGCGATGGGCCGCGTCGGGCTTTTTCCGGCGTCGGTCGCACCAGGGGAGGAGATCGCGTTGACGATGGTGATTCCGCCCCTGCGAGCGCCGGGGGATTATCTGCTGCAGATCGATCTGGTGGAGGCGGAGCATTGCCTCTTTCGAGAGTGTGGCTCGCAGCTCCTGGAGTTGGAGGTGCAGTGCCGGTGAGCAAGAAAGTGCGGTGGATTGGGGCAGGGATCATCGTGGCCCTGCTTCTGTGGAAGATCGATCTCAAGCAAATGGGCGCGGGGTTGCGCCAGATCGATTGGCGATGGGGTCTGCTGGCTCTGGTGACTTACGGGCTGGTGCAGGTGATCAGCAGTCGGCGCTGGCAAATGCTGGCGCGGCCTCTGGGCTTTCCGCATCGGCTGAATGAGTTTGTCAGTTTCTACTTCATCGGCATGTTTTTTAACTTAATCTTGCCGACGACGGTGGGCGGCGATGTGATTCGCGGGTGGTATCTGGACGGTCGCAGCGGACGGCGCTGGCCGGCGCTGCTGAGTGTCTTTGCGGAGCGTGTCAATGGGCTGGCAGTGCTGGTGGCGCTGGCCTGTCTGGGAGCAACGTTGGTGGAACTGCCCGCCTGGATGAAGTGGTGGGTGTGGAGTAGCGCAAGCGCGTTCCTCCTGGGGTTGCTGGTGCTGGCGATTCTGGCACGCCTGGAAGGGCGGAGTATTCCGGCCCTGTGGCGTCACAAGGGCGACGGTGCGCCACACTGGCCGGCGGCGATCGAGAAATGTCTGGTGGTGTTGCGCCTGTACATCAGCCGGCCGCGGTTGCTGGCGCGGGTCACCCTCCTGTCGGTGGTGGTGCAGGTGGTGAATGTGGTGGTGGTCTGGATGCTGGGGCACGCGCTGGGGGTGGAGATTTCGTTCGCCTACTGGCTGGTGGTGGTGCCGCTGGTAACTCTCCTCACCCTGTTGCCGGTGAGCGTGAATGGGATGGGGCTGCGCGAGGGCGGGTTGATCCTGCTGCTGGCTCCGCTCGGCGTGTCGGAGGCGTCCGCGGTGACGCTGGGGTTGCTCTGGTTTGTGGTGCTCACCCTGAGCAGTCTGGGCGGTGCGTTCTTCTATCTCTTTGGCCGTTTTCCTCGCTACGAGGTTGTAGCCGATGATGAACCTGTCGGTGGTGATTCCGATCAAGGACGAGCGCGACAACCTGCGACCGCTACATGAACGGCTGCGCCGCGCTCTCGATCCCCTTGGGAAGAGTTACGAGATCGTCTTTGTGGACGATGGCAGCAGCGACGGTTCGTACGGGGTCTTGCAGGACCTTGCCGGGCGCGATCCGCGCGTCAAGGTGGTGTGTCTGCGCCGCAACTATGGCCAGACGCCTGCGCTCCAGGCCGGCATTGACTGGTCCTGCGGCGAGGTGATCATCACCATGGATGGCGATCTGCAAAACGATCCCGACGACATCGCCCGGCTGCTGAGCAAACTGAACGAGGGCTACGATGCGGTCCTTGGGTTGCGCGCCAATCGACAAGATGGCTTTCTGCTGCGCAAATTGCCCAGCTGGATTGCCAACTGGATCATTCGCAAAGTGACGGGGACGCCGATTCACGACATGGGGTGCACCATTCGGGCCATGCGTCGCGATCTTGCCGAGGCGCTCCCGCTCTATGGCGAATTGCACCGCTTTGTGCCAGTCCTGGCCCAACAGGCCGGCGCGAAGCTGGCGCAGATCCCGGTGAAACATCATCCGCGGACGGCGGGGAAGACCAAGTACAACCTGTCGCGCACGGTGCGCGTGGTTCTCGATCTGATCACGGTGAAATTCCTGTTCAGCTACGTGACCCGACCCATGCATGTCATGGGGACCGCGGGGTTGCTGTCGATGCTCGCGGGCGGGGTCAGTCTGCTGGCCACCATCGTCATGAAGTCGCATTCCGGCATCTTCATGACGGGCAATCCGTTCCTGTATCTCAGCGTGATGCTGGAGCTGATGGGGGTGCAGTTGATCTCCATGGGGTTGCTGGGTGAACTGTTGACCCGGACCTATTTTGAAAGCCAGGGGAAAACCCCCTACCTGGTGCGAACCACCTTGAATCTCGAGAATGTGGTGGAACGACGCGCCGCCTGAACGGAACACCGAGAGCTGCTCCTTGCGGAACGAGGAGCGGAGGAGGAGAGGCCTGGACCATGAAGGATGTTGGTTTCAAGCAGTGGGAGCGAGTCGGGCCGGTGCTGCGGGCGCTGGGGGTGATGGGAGCGGTCGCCTGGGGCTGGTACATTGTGGCCCTGTTTCGCACCACGCATTTTGGCTTTGCCCCCGCGACGCTGGGTCTGGCGGCTCTCTTTGTGCTCCCAGTGGCGGCCCTGGTCTGGCTCGGCACGCGGCGGACCACCTTTCTGGTGGGCGTGATGCTGGTGCTGTTCGTCTCCTTCTTGACCGCGGAAGGGTTGGCAGCCCTGGAAGAATTGCACTTTCAGCGTCGCTTTGAACATCTCCCGCCGGAAGCGCTCCCTGTGATCCAGGAACGAAGTTGGCCGTTCGACCACCACTATCTCTACTATCTGCCGGACACGCGGAGCTGGGGTGGGGGCGACTGAGCCGCTTGTTGTTACAGAGTTGTTACTTGGCATTCGCCAGGGAATCGACCATCATGGCCTCCAGGGATGAGTCTCTCGTCCCGTGGAGGCCCTGTGCATGATGAACTCTTTTCGGTCGGTAAGCCCCCTTCTGCTGCTCTTCCCACTCACCCTTCACGCCGCTCCCGCCGATGTTGAACTGGCGCTGCAAGCGCGGGGTGTGCTCGAACGGCACTGTTACGCCTGCCATGGTCAGGAGGGAACCAACAAGGGCGGATTTGCGCACATCCTCGATCATGCGCGCCTACTACGCTCGGCCAAGGTGATTCCAGGGGACCCCGCGCGATCCGAGCTGTTGCAGCGCATCGTGAAGAACGAGATGCCGCCAGCCAAGAAGCCGCGCCTGAGCGCTACCGAGATCACCCTGTTACGCCGCTGGATTGCGAACGGAGCGGCGGGATGGAGCGAACCAACGCGCCCGCGCCTTTTTGTCAGCGAAACGGAAGTGCAGCGCTTGATTGCGCAGGATCGCGCGGCGCTCTCCGTGCGCCAGCGCAGCCACATGCGCTATGTCAGCCTGGTAGCTCTTGGCAATGCGGGGGTGCCGCGCGCGGACCTGGAGCGAACCCGGCAGGCACTGGCGAAGGTGCTCAACAGCCTGTCGTGGCACCCCCGCCTGGCTTCCCTTCACCCGATCAATCCTGAGCAGACGATTCTCCGTCTCGATCTGCGCGACTATCAGTGGACGGCGCGGCACTGGGAACGCCTGGTCACGCTCTACCCCTATCGACGCGGGGAGACACGCGCGGAAGAGTTGGTGCTGCGCGGCGACTGGGTGGTGGCCACCGCCTCGCGTGCCCCGTTGTACTACGATCTGCTCGATCTGCCCGTTACCGATCGCGCCCTGGAGCGCCTGTTGCGGGTGGACGCGGCTCAGAACATTCAGGACGACAACGTCCTCCGGGCGGGGTTTAATAACTCGGGGGTGTCCAGGAACAATCGCGTGCTGGAACGCCACCATGCGAGTCATGGCGCGTACTGGCGTAGCTATGACTTCAGCGAGAATACAGGGCGGCAAAATCTCTTTGAATATCCGCTGGGGCCGTCGGCGGGGGCGACCTCGTTCAAACAGGCGGGGGGAGAGATCATCTTCACGCTTCCCAACGGGCTGCATGGTTACATGCTGGTCGATGGGAATGGCCGGCGTGTCAACAAGGCCCCAGTCGAGATCGTGAGCGATCCCAAACGCCCGGATCGACAGGTGGAGGCGGGGTTGTCCTGCATGACGTGCCACGAGCGTGGGATTCTTCCCAAGGAGGATCAGATCCGCGCACACGTGGAGAAAAATGCGGCGGTCTTTCGCAGCGAGGATCGGGCGGCGATCCGGGCCATCTATCCGCCGGTGGCAATCATGCGGCGCTGGATGGAAGAGGACGCCAATCGTTATCAAAAAGCGCTAAAAGAGATCGGTATTAGTGTTGGCGAGAGCGAGCCGGTGTCCGCCGTTACTCTGCGTTACGAGGCGGTTCTCGATCTTGCCGAGGCGGCGGCGGAGTTGGGGGTGACGAGTGACGAACTGCTGTCACGATTGAAAGCCGCTCCGGGCGTGCAGCGGCTGCTGGGAGCGTTGCAATCGCCGCGGGGGAATGTGCAGCGGCAGGTCTTTGAGGAATCCTATCCCCGCCTGGTACGCGAACTGAAACTCGGCGACGTGAGCGCGCTCCCCGTCACACCGACCACCACGCCGGGACTTCGGTTCGCTGGCCACGAGGGCGGGGTGCGGTCCCTGAGCATCTCTCCCGACGGCAAACACATCCTTTCGGGAGGCGAGGATCGCACGGTCCGGCTGTGGGAGCCGGAGCATGGTAAGGAAGTGCGGATGATGCAGGGGCATCGCGGCGCGGTGCTGGCGGTCGCCTGGGCGCCCGATGGGAAAACCTTCGCCTCGGCCGGGGAGGATCGCGTGGTGCGCTGGTGGGACACTGCCACCGGACGGGAGCGCGCCCAGCTGGTGGGCCACACCGATCGGGTGCGCACACTGGCCTTCAGCCCAGATGGTCGACACCTGGTGAGCGGGGGCGACGATCGCGTTCTCCGGCTATGGGATCTGGAGCGTGCCAGGGAGATTCGCACATTCAACGGACATTCCGGAGCGGTGCACGCGGTGGTGTTTGCTCGCGATGGCAAGCGCCTTCTGTCGGGCGGGGGCGAGGGGAGTGTGCGTCTGTGGAATGTCCGCACCGGCAAGGAGATGGCGGTCTGGCAGGGGCATACGCGGGCAGTCCTGTGTGTCGCCTTTGCTCCGTCGGGAGACCAGGCGGTGTCCGGGGATGCCGCCGGCGAGGTGCGTCTGTGGGCCGTTGCCTCGGGGAAACCCCTGCATCTTCTGAGCTCACGCGGAAATGCCGTGGTCTGCGTGGAGTTCAGGAAGGAAGGGCAAGAGATTCTGGCGGGGTGCAGCCAGTACGAAAACCCCGAGGCGCTGATACGCGTCTGGAATAGTAGGGAGGGGAAGGAACTGCGCCGTGTCACCTCCCCGGGCCGCTTCTGGTGTGTGGCCTTTGCGCCGACAGGCGCCTGGGCCCTGGCGGCTGGCCCGGAGGCGGGGATGTGGCAATGGCGAGAGAAATAAGAGCAAAGCGGAAAGATGCAGCAAGAGGACTCAAGGAGAACTGCAATGAGGAATCGCAAACAGCTCGCGGTCGGCGGGATGATCGTCGGCCTGGGAGTGCTGGCGGCCACGTGGTTTGCTGTGGGTGCACCCAAGGACGCCGGGGGAGAGAATGGCGCCGCTCCCAGGATGGCGACAAGCCGGATCGTGCATGTCACCGTTTATCAGAATAATGCCCTGGTCACACGGGAGGTGGATGTTCCGGAGGGGACGGGATTGATTGAGCTGGTTGTGCCAGCGATGCCGGCCCAAACGGTCAATACCTCGCTTTACTCGGAGGGATCCGATGGCACGCGCGTCCTGACCACGCGCTTCCGCACCCGCCCCGTGAAGGAAGACACGCGCGAAGAGGTACGCAAACTTGAGGCGCAACTGAAGGAGCTGCAGACCGCCGCGCAGAAAATCCAGGCCGAGAGCAAGACGATCGAGCAGAACCTGGCGATGGTGACGAAACTGGAGGGCTTCACCGCCGCGAGCACGGTCAATGCCACGGAAAAGGGAAAACTCGATGGCGATCAGGTGATCGTGTTGTCGGACTATGTGATGAAGCAGCGGGCGACACAGGCCAAACAACTGGTCGAGCTGCAACAACAGCAGGAAGTGAACAAGGAACAAGCGGACTTTCTGCGGCGGCAGTTGCAGGAGGTGACAGCGGGCACCAGCAAGATGGAACGCGACGCGGTCATCGTGGTGGATAAGCAGGCCAACCCGGCGTGCAAGGTGCGTCTGAACTATCTGGTCGATTCGGCGGGGTGGCGACCGCAGTATCGCTTCCGGGCAGGGAAGAAGGAGAACGACCCGATTCAGGTGGAGTATCTGGCCGGAGTCATTCAGCAGACGGGCGAGGATTGGCGGAACGTCAAGGTCACCCTGTCGACGGCCCAACCGCTGCTGAATGCGGCTCCGCCGGAACTCTCGGTGCTGGCGCCGACGCTGGTGGCGCGGGGGCAACTGCCTCCGGGCGGAGGACCCGGTCAAGCCGGCATGGGACGTGCAGCCCTGAAGGATAATCAGGAGAAGGCCCAGGGCTATCGCAGCCAGGCCCAGCAAGAGCTGAACATGAAGAAGGAGGCCGTGGGGGGGCGCTTGATCAACGATGCCGCGGCGCTGGAACAGACCAACGAGATCCTGTGGGTCGAACGCGATGAACTCCTGGCTCAAAGGCGCAACAGGCAATCGAGCGGACCGCGCGAAGGGCAGAGCGTGACCTATCACCTGACGGCCAAACTGACGGTCCCTTCCCGCAGCGAGGAGCAGATTCTCGAAGTGGCGCGTTTGGAGATGACGCCTGATTTCTTCTACAAGGCCGTCCCGGTGCTCACTCCGCATGTCTATCGCCTGGCGAATCTGACAAACAAGAGTGATAATGTTCTCCTTCCGGGCGAGGCGACGATGTACATCGGCACCGACTTCGTGGGGCGGATGGATCTCCCTCTCGTGGCCATCGGCGAGCAGTTCACGGCGGGTTTTGGCGTCGATCCGCAGATGCAGGTCCAGCGCCAGATGATGGACAAGTCGAAGACCATGCAGGGCGGCAACCAGGTGCTGAAGTACGAGTATCGCATCCTGGTGTCGAGCTACAAGACCGAGCCGGTCAAGGTCCAGGTGTGGGATCGCTTGCCCAAGCAGGAGACGGAGACGGTGGGGGTGACGGTGATGAAGACCGCGCCTGAACTCTGTTCCGATCCGCTCTATGTGCGTGAGCAGAAACCCAACAATCTGCTGCGCTGGGACCTGGAGGTGAAGCCCGGTATGAGTGGGGAGAAGGCGATGGCGATTACCTATGAATACAAGATGGAGCTTGACAAGCAGATGACCATCGGCGGATTCCAGAGCAAGTAATCCAAGCGGATACCAACGCCGAGCCCGCGCGGGAGGAGACGTCTGGAGGGCGTCGATCTCCGCGCGGGCTCGTTGGCTTGGGAATTGGCAGAGCGCTCACTTGCGCGTGGTGCTTTCCACCAGGCGTTGGGCCCGTTCGGGATTCTCATCGAGATACCAGGAGAGCCCGGCGAAGAACATCTCAATCTGCTGGAGATATTGCTCGGCCATGCGAGGCGCGGAGGTCCCAAGGAGCCTGGTTGCCAACGCGGCGGCCCTGCTGTCGATCTGCAGCAACAACTCGGTGTGATGGCGAATGGCGGGGCGTCCGGAGCCCGTGTGCCCTTCGAGGATGTGCAACACCAGGATGGCGCGCACGGAGATGCTCGGCACCAGCAGCCCCGCCTTGAGAACACCCTCGGCATACCAGATGCGACGCTCCGGGGTGCGGACAATGGTGCTCCATTGCACCTCGCT
>JAKOSN010000299.1 GCA_029777335.1 Planctomycetota bacterium | reverse complement strand
GGCGAAATTCCTCGTCGAGATACTGCTTGAAGAAGCGGGCCAGGCGGACATCCTCGGGGGGCTCAGCGGGCCTGTCAGCGGCGGTCACGGGTAGAATCCAGAAGAGGGTGTGGAGGCCAACAATGGCCCAGGCCAGAAGTCGTCTCATGATGAACCTCAAGGAGGAGCGGCGAACCAGTTCTCCAGGGAAAGGGTAGTGGTCGCTCCTCTCGTTGGCACCGGTCTCTTCTGAAACAGGGGGCGCAAGCGGAGCAAATCGCTCAGCTGGTTTCGCTGACTGCCAGGACGGCGCGTTCCCCCTGAACCAGGAAGACCTTCTCCCAGGTACGCGCCACCAGGGGAACTGCCACCGCGCAGAAGAAGCTGAGCAGGGCGAACCCGATCAATCCCGTGGTGAAGGTTCCGGTCTGCTGCTTGACGGCACCGAGCATCGTGGGCAGGAAGAATCCCCCCACCCCTCCCGCGGCTCCGACCACGCCCGTCATCACGCCGATTTCTTTGGGAAAGCGCTGCGGAACCAGTTGAAAGACTGCCCCATTGCCCATGCCGAGCAATGCCATGGTCAGAACCAGCAAGGCGCTCGCCATCCACAGTTCGGGCATCCAGCCCGCAAGCAAGCTACTCTCCAGCCAGGCCTGAGGGAGCAATCCCAACGAGGTCAGCGCCAGACCCACCCCTGTGTAGAGCAGGATCAGCATGCGCACCCCGCCAAGGCGATCGGCCAGGTAGCCTCCCACGGGGCGCAGAAACGAGCCAGCGATCACGCAGAGGGTGGCGAAGCTGCCACACTCCACCTGACTGAGCCCGTACTGATCGCGGAAAAAGATGTTGAGGAAGCTCGCCAGGCCAACGAAGCCGCCAAAGGTGACCGCATAGAAGAGGCAGAACCACCACGTATCCCGATGCCGCAACACCTTGCCGTAATCGGTCACGCGCAGAGGCGCCGGCTGGGTGGGGCTATCCTTGGCCAGGAGGGCAAAGATCACCAGCGTGAGAAGGACCGGGAGCAGCGCCAGGCCAAATACCGCGTGCCAGCCGTACATCTGCGCCAGGCGCGGGCCGAAGAAGGTAGCCAGCGCGGTGCCACTGTTTCCCGCCCCTGCGATCCCCATGGCCAGCCCCTGGTATTGCGGAGGATACCAGCGACTCGCCAACGGCAGGGCGGCGGCGAAACTGGCCCCCGCGACACCCAGAAGCGCTCCGACCACCAGCAGGTGGACAAAACTGCTCGCCCACAACCAGCCCAGGAGCAAGGGGACGAGCGTCAAGGTCAGTCCAACCAGGGCAGTCTTGCGTGCGCCAAAGTGATCCGTCGAGACTCCGAGAACTGGCCGGAGGATCGCTCCGCCCAGGATCGGCACCGCCACCAGCAGTCCTTTCTCGAAACTCGACATCGGAATGGTGCCGAGGATGGCGTTCGCCAGCGCGCCCAGAATCACCCAGACCATGAAACTGATATCGAAGTACAGGAACGCGCTGAAAAGAGTGGGGAGGTGGCCGGCATGGCGAAAATCTTTCAGGGTCATGGATTATTCTCGTTCTCAAGGGAAAAATCAACGGGGAGCGGTGACGGCTTGGGTGGGGGTTGCGTGGGCTCCGTGCACCGTCTCCCCGTGTGACGATGATGCCGACGGGGGG
>JAKOSN010000298.1 GCA_029777335.1 Planctomycetota bacterium | reverse complement strand
GGCGGAAACGGTGGTCGTGGATTTGTCATTGCCACAAAAACAACTGTTGCTGAGTCCTCTGGTTCCCTCAGCGAACGTGGCTGTCAGCCCGGACAACAAGCGGATTGCGACGTGGACCGCCAAGGCGCCGGTGGTTGAGGTGAGAGAGCACGGGAGGGACGGGAACAGAATGGCGTATCGGCTACCATCCCCGCGCGGGACGGCGACATGGATCGGGCAGGCGCTGGATGTGCCGCTCCATGCGACAGCGAGTTCAGTGCTCGGGGCGGTCACGCAGTTCCTCTTTCTTTCGAAGATGGCTGAACTCGGTTCCACTCCCGTCATCCTGGCGGGATTCAGTCCGGAAGGGCGCTGGCTGGTGGTCATCCACCCCGAGAGCTGTTCATTCTGGGACATGACGACCAGGCAAGTGTCGCATCTGGTTGTGCGAGAACTTGCTGTCAGCCCGAGGGCGCTGGCATTCTCCAGGGACGGTCGGATGCTCGCGATCGCCTATGCCGACCATGTCATCAAAGTGGTGGAGCCAGCAACAGGGCGAGAGTTCGCCACCTTGCCAGCGCGCGCCGAGCGAATGGTCCGTTGTCTTCAGTTCAGTGCGGATGCGAGCCATCTCGCCGTCGGGACCGAGCAAGGCACGATCCAACTGTGGGATTTGCGCCTCATTCGCACTCAGTTGCGCGCCATGGGGCTCGACTGGGAGCCTCCCCTCCCTGTGTCCCGGCTTCCGCAGGCGCCTTCGGCTCCCCTTCACGCCCGGGTGGATTTTGGCGAGTGGAAAGCCCTGGCGCGCAGCGTCGAGCGAGAAAGCGGGGATCGAGGAACCGAGGTGAAAAAAGCTCGTGCGGACTGGCCCCTGTTTGGGGGGAGTCCGGCGCGGAACATGGTCAATCTGGTCGAGCACAATCTGCCCATCGACTGGGAAAGCGAGCGAGGCGGAAAGAACATCAAGTGGATCGCCGACCTTGGCTCCTCGGCGTACGGAGGGCCAGTCATCGCCAATGGGAAGGTGTTTATCGGCACGAACAATGAACGGCCTCGGAACCCACGCATCAAGGGTGATCGGGGGATCATGATGTGCTTGCGCGAGAGCGACGGCAAGTTCCTCTGGCAGGCGGTTCACGACAAACTCCCATCCGGGCGCGTGAACGATTGGCCAATGACAGGCATCCCGTCGATGCCTGTTGTGGAGGGCAACCGTCTTTACTACGTCAGCAACCGCTGCGAGCTGATCTGCGCCGATACGGAGGGTTTTCTGGACGGGCAGAACGATGGGGTCCAGGATGAGCAACACACAGGACCAGGGGATGCCGATATCATCTGGCGATTGGACATGATCAAGGAACTCAACGTGTTCCCCCACAATCTGGCCATTTGCTCTCCGCTGATCGTTGGGGACCTCGTTTTCGTTGTCACGGGAAACGGCGTGGATCAGGGGCATATCCACATCCCTTCTCCGGAGGCTCCGTCTTTCCTGGCCGTGAACAAGCGCACGGGGAAGGTCATCTGGCAGAACAACCTTCCCACCGCAGCGCTGGTCGAGGCCAGGAGAGAACGAAAAGCTATCGACATCCAGAAACTCAAGGATTCGGGACGCCTGCTCCTGCACGGGCAATGGTCCAATCCCTGCTACGCCCACGTGGCTGGTCAACCTCAGGTCATCTTCCCTGGTGGGGACGGGTGGGTGCGCGCCTTCGAACCACAAACCGGGAAACTGCTCTGGCAGTTTGATTGCAATCCCAAGAACTCGGTCTATCGACTGGGGCGAGGGGGGACCCGCAGCGATTTTGTTGCTACCCCCGTGGTGCACGACAGCTTCCTGTACATTGGCGTCGGTCAGGATCCGGAGCACCAGAATGGTGTTGGGCATCTGTGGTGCATCGATCTGGTCAAGGCGACGCAGAAGGGCCGTGTCAACAAGGAGCACGACGTCTCCCCGCGCAATGATAACTTCAACCCCAGCGATCCAGTGAACAGGGATTCGGCTCTGGCGTGGCATTTCGGTGGCAGGCGTATCGTGGGAGCAAAGAAGGAATTCGACCGGGAGTACCAATTTGGCAGAACCCTTTCAAGCTGTGCCGTGCACGATGGGTTGGTCTATGTCGCCGATCTGGGAGGAATCGTCTACTGTCTGGATGCCACGACAGGCCAGGAGTGCTGGACGCACGATACCGAGGCTGATATCTGGGGTTCCCCTTTGTACGTTGATGGTAAGGTGTACATTGGCACGGAGAACGAGAACCTGTTCATTTTTGCCCACAGCAGGCAGAAGAAGCAGCTGGCCGAAGTGGAACTTTCGGGAAGACTCCGCGGTGTTCCGGTCGCGTGCAATGGCGTTCTCTACCTCGTAACAGCCAACAATACCCAATTACTCGCCATCACCAACCTGAGATAGCCGGTCCCCATCTCCGCGGCCAGCCGAGGTCGTTGAAGGAGGTCTCCGTATCCCGGTGGTCGCCGCGAAGAGGCGTTGGTGATGCAACGGGGAGATCCGTACGATAGCCAAGGAGCGCTCCTGTAGCAGACCGCATCTCCACCCGACGCGCGAGGTTGTCAGCATGAAGAGCATGAGTCGATTGCTTGTCCTGGGTTGGTTCCTGGTTGGTGCGCTCCCAGCACTCGCGCAACCGGCTCCGGGGCCAGGCGGGAAACCATGGTGGTCGCGCGAGGTCGAGGATTCTCTGAAGCTGGCCGGAAAGAATCGGGACGCAATGGTCCAGGCCTTGACCCAGGTTCCCGAGGGGCAGCGCGAGGGGATGGCGTTTCTGATCGCCAACATGCCCGAGAAGGATCTGCG
>JAKOSN010000297.1 GCA_029777335.1 Planctomycetota bacterium | reverse complement strand
GCGACAATCCGCGACTGGCCCGGACGATTGGTTCCCCGATGCGCACCCACCGATTCTTTTTCCCGAAGGAGCCGCCGAGTGAATCTGTCAAATTGCGCGAGCCGCTGGCTTGCAGCGAGTTGTCTCCTGGTTACGCTGACGTCGTTCGCCTCGGCGGACAACTGGCCGCAATGGCGCGGTCCCGACCAGGATGGCCATTCCAGGGAAAAGGGGCTCCCCATCACCTGGAGCGCAACGAAGAACATCGCCTGGACGTTCAACATGCCTGGCCCAGGCGGTTCCACCCCCGCTGTCTGGAATGACCGCATCTTCCTCACCAGCGTGGATGGCAAGGACCTGGTGGTCCTGTGCCTCAATACCGAGGGCAAACCGCTCTGGAAACGGACGGTCGGCCAGGTCTCGCGTGGTCCTGCCATGGGAGGTGAAGGGAACGACGCCTCGCCGTCGCCGAGCACTGATGGCAAATACGTTTACACCTACTTTGGCAGCGGGGATTTTGTCTGTCATGATTTCGAGGGGAAGGAAATCTGGAAATTCAACGCCCAGAAACGCTATGGCAACTTCTCTATTCAGCATGGCATGCACATCACGCCGCTGCTTCACGAAGATCGCCTCTACCTCGCTCTGCTAACCAACGGTGGGCACTGGGTGATTGCCCTCGACAAGACGACGGGCAACGAGGTCTGGAAAGTCGCTCGGAAAACCGATGCCGTCGGCGAAAGTCGCGAGGCGTACACCTCTCCCATTCTCTGGAAGAATGGCAAGGAACTGAACCTTGTGGTTCTGGGCTGCGACTACGCGACCGGGCATAGCCTGAAGGACGGCACCGAACTGTGGCGCCTGGGTGATCTCAACCCCGGCAGAGGAAACAAGCGGAATCATCGCATCATCGCATCTCCGGCGGCCGCGGGCGATCAGCTGATTGTGCCAACGTGTCGCGGTCTGCACGTCGTGAGTATCAAGGCGGGTGCGAGCGGGATGATCAAGACGGGGAGTCCCCTGGAACAGTGGCGCATCAACACTGGTTCGCCTGATGTGTCCATTCCGCTGGTGCACGAGGGGCTGGTGTACTTGCCGCAAAGCCAGCGTGAGTTGCTCGTCATCGATTTGAAAACCGGTGCGGAAGTGTACCGGAAAGATCTGACCAAGGGGCGTTACCGCGCCTCGCCGATCTGTGCCGACGACAAGATTTACGTCACGGGGCGCGACAGCGGTAATGTCACCGTGCTCAAGGCGGGGCGCAAACTCGAGGTGTTGGCGGACAACTATCTCCCCGACATCTTCGCGGCCTCCCCTGCTCCGGCGCAGGGTCGAATCTACCTTCGCGGCTACAAGACGCTGTGGGCCATCTCCGAGGGAGGGAAATAAAGACTGCGTGCTCCGCCCACGATCGGACTCTTCCAGAAATGGGGGACGCTCAGTTACTTCGCGGCGAAAAGAGTGAATGGTCAGTGATGACGGACCATTGCTTGCCGTTCGCTCTTTTTGCTCGGCGTTAAATGACACCATTGTAAGAGAAGCCAGACCCTTCCCTGTTCAATATTCCTGCTGGAGATATCCGTGGCTGCAACCTACGCGAAGGCAAAAGAGTACATGGACAAGGTCGTCAGTCGACTTCAGCAATATTTTCCCGAAGGGTTTATTCCTCTCCACAGCGACAAACTGAGCGATGCGCGAAACGTTTTCGTGATCGAGAATCAGACCGCTTTCAAAATGCACATTTCAAAATGGTACAACCAATTCTTCAAGATCTCCGTGGGAGAAGAACTGTCCGATGAGGAGCTGGTCGAGATTTGCCCAGGCTTCACCACTCCCAAGGGTCTAAACAAACGAATGCTGTATGTCCAGGAAGATGCCGAGGATGGCACACTGGTTCATGAGTTTCTCCACTGGCTACAGCATCCAAATTTTTACCCTACTTTCTACATCACTCATGCGAAAGGTTCTCCGGTTCTCGAAGGAGTCACGGAGTATTTCACCCGGCAAGTTTATAGCGGGGTCGACCGGTTGCACCACTATGACAGGTATTACTTCAACATCGTCAGAGGATTGGCGGGGCAGTTAATTACGGAGCAACAAATCGCTGCCGTCGCCTTCAAAGGCACTCCAGTTCCGTCGGCGTTGACGGATTTGTTCTAAAGAAGAAGGCCCAGCGCAATGGCCCGCTGTTGGGAAAGGGTCTCGAATGGTGAAAACACCATGCCGCCCCTTGTTCGCAGTTCTTTGCCTGACGCTCATGCCGCTCTTCCTGTCAGCGCCGACCAGGGGAGCCGATCCTGCCGTGCAGCCAGCAGAGATGGTCGGCTAACTCCTGGTCCCGCACGGAAAGGTGCCCGAATCGCTGGCCTGTCCCGGAGAACCTTGGTCCGGGACAGGTCACGTGGCGGTTTACAAGCGACAGATCAACAGTTCTCTCTCGTAGACCATCTCCGGCGGCAGGCGATCGTGTAACTCAATAAAGAGTTCCTCGTGTCCAAGCACCTCGGCACGCCAGGTGTTGCGGTCACACGCCTGCAATGCCTCGAACCGCTCGCGGGGAAAGTCGAGACCGGACCAGGTGATATCCTCGTAGCGTGGCATCCAACCGATGGGGGTTTCTTTCCCCAGTGCGCGTCCACGCGCTCGATCCACGATCCACTTCAGCACGCGCATGTTCTGACTAAACCCCGGCCACATGAACTCGCCTTTGGAATCCTTGCGAAACCAGTTGACGTGGAAGATGCTCGGGGTCTCGGAGAGCGCACGCTGCATGCGGATCCAGTGGCGGAAATAATCTCCCATGTGATAGCCACAGAAGGGGAGCATCGCCATGGGATCGCGGCGCACCTTGCCGATCGTTCCGGCTGCGGCGGCCGTCATCTCCGAGCCCGCGGTCGCTCCCATGTAGACTCCCGCACTCCAGTTGAACGCCTGGTAGACGAGCGGCATGGTGGAGGCCCGGCGCCCTCCAAAGATGATGGCACTGATGGGCACTCCCATGGGATCTTCCCACGCCGGGTCAATCGTCGGGCATTGCGACGCCGGCGCGGTGAAGCGCGCATTGGGATGAGCCGCCTTGGCTCCCGTCTGCTTGGCGATCTCGGGGGTCCAGCGGTTTCCTTGCCAGTCGAGACACTCGGCGGGCGGTTCGTCGGTCATTCCTTCCCACCACACCCCGCCCTCGGGAGTAAGGGCCACATTGGTGAAGATGGTGTTGCGCGACAGGGTCGCCATGGCATTCGGGTTGGTTCTGGCCGAGGTTCCCGGGGCGACACCAAAAAAGCCCGCTTCGGGGTTGATCGCCCGCAAGCGATTCTCGGCGTCGGGCTTGAGCCAGGCAATATCGTCGCCCACCGTCCAGACCTTCCACCCCTCGAAGCCGGCGGGGGGGATAAGCATGGCGAAATTGGTTTTCCCACAGGCGGAGGGGAAGGCCGCGGTCACATAGGTTTTCTGGCCCTGGGGATCTTCCACTCCAAGGATGAGCATGTGCTCCGCCATCCACCCTTCATCGCGAGCGATGTTGGAGGCAATGCGCAGGGCAAAGCACTTCTTCCCCAGGAGAGCGTTTCCCCCATAGCCCGACCCAAACGACCAGATTTCGCGGGTTTCAGGGAAATGGACGATGTACTTCTCCTTGTTGCACGGCCAGGGGACGTCTTTCTGGCCGGGGGCGAGCGGAGCACCTACGGTGTGCATGCAGGGGACCACGCGTTTCTCGCCCTTGTCGATCTCGGCAAAGACGGGCAAGCCAATGCGGGCCATGATGCGTGTGCTGACCACCACGTAGGGAGAATCGGTCAGTTGCACCCCGATTTGCGACATCGGCGAACCCACTGGTCCCATGCTGAACGGCAGCACATACATGGTGCGCCCGCGCATCGAGCCATCGAAGAGTTCCTTGAGGCGACGGCGCATCTTGAACGGATCTTCCCAGTTGTTGGTGGGCCCGGCCGCTTCTTTCGAAAGCGAACAGATGAAGGTGCGATCCTCCAGGCGGGCCACATCGCTGGGGTCCGAGCGGGCGTAGAAACACCCTGGCCAGAGTTTCTCGTTGAGTTTGAGAAAGATCCCGGCCTCCACCATCTGGGCACACAGGGTGTCGTACTCATCCTGCGAACCGTCCACCCAGTGGATGGTAGCCGGTTGCGTCAGGTGAGCCATCTTCTCCACCCAGCGCAGGAGGTGATTGTTCTTGCTCAGTGGGATGGCGGGATCGCGTCCGTGCCAGAGTGTCCCGGTTCCCTTGGCGGTGGCTTTATTATGATCATGGAACGATTTCATGCGGATTTCCTTCCTTCCCCGGCGCGGGGTGCTTCCAGTCCCCGCAGCGATCTTTACAGCACGTGTCGTCGCTGTCGGCGAGAAGTTGCACACCAGAGAGCCGGCTTTGCCTCGCCATGACAGACGGATCAACCCGTTCCCGAATTGTACCCACAACGCCGAAAATCGCCTGCCGGAAAGCGCGGCTGAGGCGAGATTCTCATGTCGCAGGGGCCTGATTCACCGGACCTCCTGGTTGTCTCGCTCCGCAAGCCGCGCTCCGCTGGCAAAGGCAATCAGGCGGCGCGGGCGCCCTCGGCGAAGAGGGGACTCTTCCCTTGCGATTTGCCTGCGTGAGCGCGAGAATGGCGCCTGCTGGTCTGTGGTAAGGCAGGGGTGTGCCATTCCGGACGCCCAGCGAGCACCGAGGCCCTTTTGTCGAGAGTTTGGTATGAATTGCCATCGTCGTCAGTTCCTCACGGGGTCCGTGGCAGCCCTTTTGGCGGCGAGGGCACCGGCTGCTCCCAGGAGTAACGCACGGGCCATCACGTCCGGCCCCGATTGCCACTTCTTCGGGTACTACGACAAATGTCCGTGGGATGCGACGGGGCGGTATCTGCTCGCCATGCGTATCGGTTTTTGCAATCGCCAACCCAGACCGGGGGAGGCGCTCACCCTGGGGCGAATCGATCTGAAGGACGCCAACCGCTTTCTCCCCTTTGCCAAAACGACGGCGTGGTGCTGGCAGCAGGGGACGATGTTGCAATGGCTTGGATCCGCGCCCGCCCGGGTGGTGGTCTACAATGCGGTGCAGGACAGGAATTACGTTGGTGTGGTGCACGATCTGGCGAGCGACAAGCAGCGCCTTCTCCCCCGTCCGCTTTATGCTGTCTCCAGCGACGGCAAGCAGGCTGTCTCTCTCCCCTTCGATCGGTTGCATCGGCTGCGTCCTGGATATGGCTACTGCGCGTTGCCCGAAAAGAGTCCCGACGACAGCGCGCCGAAGAACGATGGCGTCTGGCATCTGGATGTGGAATCGGGGCAGACGCGGCTCCTCGTTCCCCTGGCGCAGTTGGCGAAGCACAAACCCGACGCTACTTTTTCCGGGGCGCAGCACTGGGTGAATCATCTACAATTCAATCCTTCCGGGACCCGGATTCTCTTTCTTCATCGTTGGCGAGTGTTTGAGAAAAGCTGGAAAACGAGACTGTATACGTGTAAACCCGACGGCTCGGAGCTAACCCTCGTCCTCGACACGGGGATGGTCTCGCATTTCGACTGGCGCGACGATGCCACCATCCTTGCCTGGGCACAACTTCCCTCGGGAGCCAAGCGTTTTGCCCTCTTTGATGCCGCCGGGGTGAAGAAACCCCAGGTGATCGGGAATGATGTACTGACAGAGGATGGACACTGCTCCTATTCGCCAGATCGGCGGTGGATCCTCAACGACACCTATCCCGATGCGAAACGTCTCCAGCATCTGATGCTCTTTCGAGTGAAGGATGGCCGTCGCATCGACCTGCAGGCGTTTTACCTGACCAGAGACCTGAGCGGACCCGTGCGCTGCGATCTGCACCCACGCTGGAATCGCGAGGGCACTCAGGTGTGCCTCGATTCGGCGCACATCGGCGACAAACGGCAATTGTATGTCCTCGACGTGAGCGAGATCGTGAAGGGCTAGGGTCCGTTTTCCGAATATCTCCTGAGCGGAAGGGCTTCTCCCCGAATGCCTTCAGCGAACGAGCAGCGACCAGGTTGGAATGGTGGTGCTGACACTCCGGTAAAGCGCTTTTACTCCAGGAATGGGAGGCCCGCATGTCGGTCGCACAGAAACTGGGCATCAGCGAAGAGCTGTTCCGATTGGTCGACCGAGCCTTTGACGAGGCGCTTCCCATTCTTCGCGAAGGGGGAGAACCTTTTAACCCGTTTGTGCTCGCCGAAGGCGGTGCGAAGCCAATGGTGCAAAGGATGATCGCCCCGGAAAGAGAAGAGGCGGTCAGGGGGCTCGTGTACTGATTGGGCGTTTTCCTCCTGAAGTGGCCCGGTATGCGCTGGTGTTCGATGGCCGGGTCACTCTCGACGGCGAAAAGCACGATGCGATCATTGTCGAGGCCGGTGAACGGATGAGCGACCACGGGGTCGTGATCGCCCTCCGTTATCGGCCCGCGTCAGAAGCAGGAGAGTTCGAGGAAGTCGGGAATCCCAGATACCTGGGTCGCATCGCCAATCACCTCGCCAGTGGCCCCGAGACCGACGAGGACTCAGCGGGGTAGTGGAACGGCCCTCCAGGCTTCCACACACACGACGGCTGGCAACCCGCTCTCGGCTGGGTGCGAAGAATCCAGCGCGGCTTGCCAGCCGTTGTGCGTTGAAGTCATTGACCCCCTGCGCAGGAGTGGGGTCCTGAGTGAACAGATACGGGTGAATGCGGCTCCTGGGCACACGATTTGCACACTTTGAAAACGAAGGGCTCGCGCGAATGAGGGCCCGGTCGGAAAGGGGCCCACCTCAGAATATCGGGGCAGGAGAGACCCATGAGCGGACTATCCCCGTTATCGTTGACCGCCCCTGCTATCAACCCGGCGAGCAACAATCTGTCCTCCACCGAGTCGGTGGGCAAGGCGAAAATTGTTAACCAGCTCGGGGAACAGGAACTGCTCTTACCTGCGCGCGTTAATGAAGCGCTGTGCGCCAATGATCGTGCCAAATACTGGCTTTCGCTCCTGCAGGCCGCGCGGGAGCATGCGGATCACCCGGATCTGTCCTTCACCGATTTGAGGCAGGAGCGCCTGGCCTGTGGCATCGACAGCAATGAGCTGGACACGGTTGTCGAGCACACCCGGAAGGAAGAAGGGCATCACTACCATCTTCCCGGGGCAGGCCAGATCCACGATTCCCTTGTCGCCAACATCCGGGAGATGATCGGTCCCCTGCATGCGCCGACCATGAATGGCGAAGCGGGACGTTCCCTGTCGCTGGAGTATGAGAAACGCTTGCTGGCGCTTCTCGCCGAGGTGCCGTCTCTGGAAGAAGATCGGATCCCCGGAGGATACATCGACCGTATCACTTCGGGACAGCGCGAGCGGGGGGATAGTTTGCATCTGCTGATCATGGATTTGCACAGGGAGTTGAATCGTCTGCAGCAGAAGCTCGCCACCGAGAGTATCGACGGTGCCTGCGTCTACAGCATTCGCGAGGAGGATCGCGCACTGGTGTCCGCCTTCATGGCCGGGGTCAATCAAACGCGCGCCTTGAAGTTTGATCACCCGGGTCTGGGCACGACCGCCACGCGCAGCGGAGAACGGCTGCTGCTCCAGAATGACATCGGCATGACCGAGGCGCATGTCCTGGTGATTCACGTGGAAGGGCAACGAGTCACCTTGACATATACTGATGTCCACATTGAACGCCTGATCTTCTTTCAGAACCTCTTTGAGCGCCTGGCGGTGACGTGGGAAGACACCGTCTCCCGGCGAGGGGGAGGTGCTCAGCGCGAGGATCTCTATCACCTGTGCGTGGGGACATACGAGGCACAGAATCGCGCGGATCTGCTCGCCTACCTGACGTTTCTCGGCTCGCGGCTGGTCTTTCTCATTGACTGGAACCGGGCGCGGAAACGCCTGCGCAAGTTTGCGCCGCGCCAGGTATGTCTGGAAGTGCTGCGCTGGGCAGCGGATCAGAACCACGGACACATGGGCTTCCTCACCCTGGGGGGGGAGCAGTTGATCTTCGATGCACTGCAAACGGTGGGGAAAATCCCTCTGGTGCCTGGCGGACAACTCTCCGATTTTCTCGGGCGCGAGCGAACGGCGGAGTTCCTCAAATTCACCTTGCAGACCGCCAGCGAGGGGCTGCGCGCCGGGCGCTCGGAGTTCCTGATTCGCGATGAGATCGGTGCCGAGCTGCGCCATTACCTCGACACCGCCCACCAGGGGTTGCTTGGGGTGGCAGCCGAACATGGCGCCCTGGTGGTCGAATTGGCGATGGCAACGCGGGACATCCTCCTGGCGCGCGGGATGACCCTCGACCGCGAATGGCTGCAGCGCCTGGTTGAACGCGCAAAAAAATGGGAGCACACGGCCGACAAGCTTGTGCAGCGCAGCCGGGAAACATGCGGCCGTGGGGAAGAAACAGGCCCCTTCTTCGATCTGCTGGTGACCGCCGATGATATTGCCGACAGTCTTGAAGAAGCGATCTACTGGACGAGTCTGCTGATCGAGGTCGTTCCGGGTGATTCCCCTTCGCGGCTGCAAGCGCTTGCCGAACTGGTGGTGCAAGGGGCGCAGGAATACCTGAAGGCGGTGGAGAACGCCCGCTGTCTGCATCGTGGCAGTCCGCGGGAGCAGGTGGCGGATTTTCTGGAGGCTGTCGACCGCATTGTCACCCTGGAACACCAGAGCGACGACGCCCATCGCCTGGTGCAGGCTGGTGTGCTCACGTTCGCGGGCGATTTCAAGCAATGGCATCTGATCAACGGCGTGAGCGATCGGCTGGAAGAAGCGGCTGATGCATTGATGCGCTCGGTGCTGCTGTTGCGCGATTACATTCTCCGCGAGGTACTGCGCCGCTAGCGAGGTACCAGCCATGTGCACAGAATCAGATCCGAAAACTCTGTATCGCTTCGGCGGACAGATGCTTCCCGAGGCAGACGCGCCCGCGGAGATCGTCGGCAACAAGGCCGCCAGCTTGCTGCGCATGGCGGAGGCGGGGTTACCTGTGCCCGCCGGGTTCGTTTTGCCCACCCCATTGTGCCGCGCGTACTTTCAGGAGAAGCGGTTTCCCGAGATCACCTGGTTTCTTCTTGAAGAGGGGATTCGGGAGATCCAGAAGGCGACCGGGCTGAACTTTGGGAGCGAGCGTCGCCCTTTGCTGGTTTCAGTCCGCTCTGGGGCGGCCTGTTCCATGCCGGGGATGATGGACACGCTTCTCAACATCGGCCTGTGCGACCGCACCCTCCCGGCGCTCATCCGAATGACGGGGAATCCCCGGCACGCCTGGGACTCCTACCGCCGGCTGATCCAGACCTATGCCGAGGTGGTCCAGGGACTCTCGCGCGATCCGTTTGAGCGCATCTTGCAGGAGCATCTGTGTGCCGAGGGCGTCCCGGGGGTGAGCGAACTCGACACCGCGGCACTGCGGAGTCTCACTGCTGCTTTCCTCAATCACTACCAGGTCGAGAGTGGAGAGCCCTTTCCCCAGGAACCGCTCGCTCAACTCCTCGGCGCGGTGGAAGCAGTTTGGCGATCGTGGGAGAGTCCACGCGCGATCGCCTATCGGCGTTTGCACCATCTTGATGATCGCGCTGGGACTGCTGTCACGGTCCAGGCGATGGTGTTTGGCAACATGGGTGCCACCTCGGGGTCCGGAGTGGGGTTCACGCGCGATCCGGCCACGGGGGTGAACCATCTGTATCTCGATTTTCTGGTGAACGGCCAGGGCGAGGATGTGGTTTCGGGCCGCTATGCGGGTCAGAGCGCCGAGTTGCTCCAGGAGACGATGCCGCAGTTGTATCGTCAGTTACAGGAGGTGGCCCGGGAACTGGAGGCACTCTTCCGCGATGCGCAGGATTTCGAGTTCACGGTGCAGGAAGGACGGTTGTATCTCCTTCAGGCACGGAATGCCAAGCGGACCGGGTGGGCCGCGCTGCGCATTGCCTGTGATCTCGTCGCCGAGGGATTGATCGACGAGGCCACGGCGCTGGAGCAACTCGCGGGCCGCGATCTGGAGTCGATCCAGCTACGGAGTCTCTCGACAACCGAGGGATGTCGGCCGATTGGGAGTGGGACCGGCGCCAGTCCCGGCGTGGCAGTTGGAGAGGCGGTTTTTACCCCGGAGGGAGCGGTCGCCATGGCCTCATCGGGGGGATCCCCGATCCTGGTACGAGGGGAGATTGCAACAACGGATATTGCCGGACTGGCGGTCTCGGCTGGCGTCCTGACCGCCCGGGGAGGACGAACCTCGCATGCCGCTGTGGTCGCGCGGCAACTGAACAAGGTCTGCATCGTCGGCACGCGGGGGTTGAGGATTCAGGAGGAAGCCCGGCGCGGCCAGCTGGGCGAAACGACGATCCACGAGGGGGATCCGCTTTCGCTCGATGGCCACACCGGGCGCGTGTTCGCCGGCAAGGTGGCAGTGGTGGTGGAAAAACCCAGCGCATATCTCCGCGAAGTAAAACGCTGGCAGGATCGACAGGGGAACCAGTTGGTGCGCGGTGTGGAGCGCGAACGCTGACAGCACAGTGACGGGAGATGCCGCGGTTGATCGATCCGACACCTCCCAGGCAGCCCCATTTCGGGTCCTTTGACCCGGGGAGGCATTTGGTATGACTCACCTTATTGAATTTACGAGCGATGTGACGGCAGACCTGGAAGTCGGACCGAAGCAACGCCTGGAGCAGATGCGCATTCAGAAAGGGACCCAGGCACAAGCACGGGTGCGTCCTTATGTGGTGGAGACCCCGCAAGGCCCCGTGGAGATGGCCGATCTTTATTTTGCCGATGGCACGGTCGCGCGGGGAGTCCGCTTTGAGCAATTTCGCTTTGTGGTGTAGCAAGGGAGCGCTCACCGATTACTTGAACACTCTGACGCCCCCGCGAATCGAGAGTCCCGGTCTCAATCCGGCGGGGGTGTCAGTGTGCGTGCGAGGGCCGAGCACAGGCAGATCCGCTTATTGCTCGCTGCTTTGTTCAGTGCCGCGAGCAACTTTCCACAGCACAATGCGCCCATCCTTGTTCATCGTGGCGAGACTGGCTCCATCGGGAGAGAAGGCCAGGGGGAGGCATTCGGCGCGAAAGTGGACCTGTTCCTTCCCCGTGGTGGCATCGCAGAGATGTCCTTTCCCATCCTTGTCTCGCCAGGCCACCAATTTTCCATCCCGTGAAAACACAGCGGACAGTGCGATCCCCTTGATCCGGGTGAGTTCTTTCCCCGAAGCGGTGGCCCAGAGGACCATCCCGTTGGGCGTTGCACTCGCCAGCACCTTGTGATCCGGCGAGAAGGTCAGGGGCCGCCCCGCGTTCGGCAATTCACGCATCTTCTTTCCCGTGGCAACGTCCCACAAACGAATCGGGTCGGCATTCATGCACGAGGCAAAAACCTTGCCGTCCATGGAGAGTACCTCGAAGAGAACGCCGCCCTCGTCCATGTTGGAGAAGCCAAACGTTCCAAGCGGTTTCCCCGTGGCGGCATCGAGGGTATGCACCGCAAGGTCGCGCGTGGTGCACACGGTTTTGCCATCCACGCTGAAGGCAAGGCTGCGAAAATCGCCCGTATCGTCGCCACGCTCCTCGCTGAAGCGATCGACTTCCTTCCCCGATTGTGTCTCCCAGATCCGCAGACGGACACGGCCAAATCGGTTGCTTTTCCCAGGCCCGCCGGAGTAGTGCTGGGTACCAAGAGCAACGGTTTTCCCATCGGGAGCAAACACCAGCGGGGTTGTTGCGGTCGCGTTTTCGTCCTTCCAGATGCAACGGGAGCGCTCCTTGCGCGTCGCGAGATCCCAGATGTGGATGGTCACTTTTCCGGTTTCACCGTTGCTCGTGGTGGTGACCCAGGCGATGCACTTCCCATCAGGAGAGAAGACCAGTGAACTCCCCACCGCTTCGCCCTCGGCCAGGGCGGATCCGAGCAGGGCAAGCTGTCTTGCTTCCGTGGGGGCAGCGGTCGCGGCACTGGCGAGGATCAACAACAGACAAAAGGTTAGCACGGTGCGCATAAGCACTTTCCTCAACAACATGGATGAGCCGGGTCAGGGAAACAGGAGCGACAGGATGCCTGGCGGTTCGAAGACCGACGATGCCCATAAGGACGAAGGGGAAATCGGTCTCTAACATCCGTTTCACCAGAAGGGATTCCAGGGGCGCTCTCCACGTTGCCAGCGGAGGAACTTGCGAAAACACCAGGCGATCCACGGCGTGAGGCGAGTCTTCTGATAAGCATCACCAATGCGTTTCACCGCCTCAGCTTCGGTGGGGTAGGGATGAATGGTCCCAGACAGGGTGGCGAGCCCCAGGCGTGCGCCCATCGCCAGGACGATTTCCCCGATCATCTCTCCGGCGTGGGCGGCGACAAGCGTGGCCCCAAGAATACGATCTTTCCTCTTGTGAACGTGAATCAGAGCAAACCCCTCGGTGTCATCTTCCAGAATCGCCCGATCGATTTCCGTGAGAGGGACCTGGAAGGTTCGCACTTCCAGCCCTTGCTGACGGGCTTCCTCGGCAGTGAGGCCAACGTGGGCGATTTCTGGATCGGTGTAGGTACAGCGGGGGATGATGAGGTTGCTGGCCCGGGAACGGCCATGAAAAAGGGCGTTCCGCAACACCAGCCGGGCCATGGCATCGGCGGCGTGGGTGAACTTGTACGAGGAGCAAATATCCCCCGCAGCATAGATTCGTCGATTGGAGGTGCGCAGGAAATCGTCCACGCGGACCCCCAGGTGATCATACTGAACCTCCGCTTCGGGGAGTCCAAGTCCTTCGACGTTGGGGAGTCGTCCGACCGCCAGGAGAATCGCATCGACGATGACCGCGTGTTGCTCGTTCTCCGTTCCAAGAACCAGTTTGGTGCCTCGTTCCGTTGGCTCGACCCGAAGGGGAAGCACTCCAAGGTGGAGGATGATTCCTTCACGCTCGAATTGGCGGCGGAGCACTTCGCTCACCAGGGGTTCTTCCTTTCCCAGAAGTCGGTCGGAACGATTGATCAAATGAACGGTACTGCCGAGGCGGGCAAAAACCTGTCCCAGTTCACAGCCGATGGGACCTGCACCAATCACCGCAAGGCGTGGAGGAAGCCTGGTCAGGGTGAAGACGGTTTCGTTGGTGAGAGAGGCGCCCGCTTCCAACCCCGGCAATTCCAGGGGCGCAGCACGAGCACCGGTGGCGATCACCGCGCGGGCAAAAGGGAGAGTCTGTCCACCGACAGCGACGGTGTCTGGACTCGTGAAACGGGCCTCTCCAAGGAAGAGATCCACACCCAGACTTTGAAGGCGCTCGGCAGAATCGTGATGGCTGATCCTGGCGCGCAGGCGACGCATCCGCTCCATGATGGCAGCAAAGTCCACCTCTACCGGACCTCCCACGCGCACCCCAAATACCTCGGCGTGGCGAACCGCATGAGCAGCACGTGCACAACGAATCAGCGCCTTGGAGGGAACGCAACCGTAGTTGAGACAATCTCCGCCAAGGAGGTGTCGTTCAACCAGTGCGACACGAGCCCCAAGACCGGCCGCTCCAACAGCACAGACCAGCCCGGCAGTCCCGGCACCAAGGACCACCAGGTTGTACCGACCGCTCACACGAGGGTTTTGCCAGTTGTGTGGGTGAACGTGGGATACCAGGGCGCGGTTGTGCTCGTCGTCCGGGAGAATCAGTGGGAACTCAGAACGGGGCGGTCCCACGGGTGCTGCCTCGGACATGGTGCATCCTCCGGTCAAGGGAACAACCTATTGAGTGCGAGCCCGTCGCTGATTCGCCACAAGTCTGACCCACACCAGCCCAGTGCAGTGCATTGTACACATCCAACCGCGGGAGAGGGGTCCTGCAGAGGTGACCGCGCCTCCCGACCGAATGCTCTCCACGCGCATGGTCTGTTCCCAGGGCAATGCCTTGAATAGAACACGCCGAGAGTCTTTCCCCGGCTCAACCAGCCGCGGTAAGAGGGATTTCAGCAACCGATCCGAATGGTATGCCGTGGCGTCGACCGATTCTGGGGTCACCCAGGAAGGGATCGTTCCAGCCCTCCTTTCCGTTCGACGTTCGCCGTAGGAGATAGGGAATGCTTCAGCGTGAACTGGGAAAGAGCGGACTGCGGGTCTCTGCCCTCGGGCTGGGCTGCATGGGAATGAGTGAGTTTTACGATCCCAAAAAGATGAATGATGACGAGTCGATTCGCGTCATTCACCAGTACCTCGATGCGGGTGGGAATTTCCTCGATACCGCAGATATGTATGGTCTGGGCCGCAACGAGTTGCTGGTGGGTAAGGCGATCCAGGGACGGCGCAACCAGGTGATTCTGGCGACCAAGTTCGGGAACGTGCGGGCTCCGACGGGGGAATTTCTTGGTGTGCGTGGTGATCCGCAATACGTGCGCGACTGTTGCGACGCCAGTTTGCAACGCCTGGGGGTGGAGACAATCGATCTCTACTATCAGCACCGGGTTGATCCAAATACGCCAATTGAAGAGACGATTGGAGCGATGACCGAGTTGGTGCAGGCTGGCAAGGTTCGCTTTCTTGGACTTTCGGAGGCTTCCCCGGCCACCCTTCGTCGCGCAGTCCACGTGCACCCCATTGCCGCTCTGCAGACCGAATACT
>JAKOSN010000296.1 GCA_029777335.1 Planctomycetota bacterium | reverse complement strand
CGCTTGCTGCCATCGAGCGTGACTGGGATCGCCACGACTTCCGCCCGGTCTACGAGTTGTGGAAGGAGAAGCCCAGCGATCTCAAGGAATTGACAGCACGTTGTCAGCACTATACCCTGGTGCATCGCAATGGTCGCTATTATCAGCACTCCCTCGAACTCCTGCACTGGGCGGAGCAGACCCGTTCCGAGCGCGAGTACAGGGTGGTTCTCAAGCAGGGATCGTTCGACAAGGGGATTGCCCGCTGGCTCTCACGTGGGCCCGATCTCTCGGTGGAAATTGAGGTAGGAGGAGTGAAATACGGCCCGAGCCAGGTCATCGGCAACAATTACAACCCGGAGTGGAATTACGAGTTTCCGCGCCCCGTGCGCTGGAAGATGGGGGATCCGGTGATCATCCGGGTGAGCGATCACGATTACTGGAAGAAGGTAGTGGTGGAAATCAACTCCGGGGAAGATCCCCTGGGGATGAATCTCCTCAGCACCTCGGTGACGAGTGGAGCGAACTCGCTTATCTTTGAATCCGATTTTCGCATGCCCACGTTGCCAGCCCTCGATTGAGCCATCGCCGCGTGGTGCGCTCCCCTCTGCGCGCCCCCATCAGGAAGGGTGCATGACGACATTTCCCCTTGAACAGGCTCTCTACGGCAGCCAGGGACCGAGCGGGTATCGCTTCCTCGCTCGCTCCCCGGGGTTTCTCGACGACTGGCTCGCCGGCGCCCAGCAACTTTGCACACGCTTCGGCGAATTGCCGGTCGGCACGCCCTGCCCCGAGGCGCTCTATGTTCAGCCGCTGGGGGCGAAACACGTTGCCGTGGTGCGCGTGGCGGATCGAGGTCACGACGACGGTGGACGACCCGGCACGCTGGCTTTCCATCTGCTGGTGCTCGGGAGCGAGGATTATCTGCGCTGTGGGGGCGATCCGTTTCTGCTCGCTGATCGCTTCCCGATCGACTGGTCCGCCTCCACGCTCGCGCGCCTGGAATGCCCGACGGATGCGTTTCCGCCGCGCCTGGTCGGCCCCCTTCAGGAGATCCTCAAGGGCGACCACGCCTCAACGCTCCTCGGGGCCGCGCAGATTCTTGTCGACGGCGGGCGACTTGTGCTCGAACGCCCCCAACCCGATGCCGTTCTGCTCCGACAATTGTGGCAACTCCTCCCCACGCGCACCCGCGCGACCCTTTGGCCTGCCACCTTTGCCCTGGGCAATGCCCTCGATTTTCATGCCGTGGTGGTTCCGCGTGCTCATTCCGCGACGTTCGTGCACCATGTGACCGAAAGCCAGGCCGGCGATTATCCCGAGGGGCGATACGAGTTGCGGTTGCAGATCGCCATCGACGCCGGCGATCAGCGCGAGCTTGACACCGTTCTCGCCCGTCGCACCACGGCCGATACGCGCAAACTGGTCTGGTTATTGATGGGTGTGGTTATCCTGATCCCTCTGCTCGCCAACTTTCTTCAGCCCACGCAGCACGTCGCACCAGGAACGCCATCCACCCAGGCGAAGGGAGGGCCCACGCTCGATCTACCGCGCAGCGAGGAGTGCCCGGAGCTTTCCGCCGCCGAACGCGACGCGTTGACAAAGCGATTGAAGGGCCTCTGCGAACGCTTGCACATCGCTCCCGTGGAGAATCCCACCGCGGAAACGCTCCTGGACGCGCTCGATCGCAAACTGGGCACCCCCAACCCGGAACGGAAAGGGCGCGAACTCTTTCATCTGGGTCCCATTCAGCGCCAGATTCGTGCCCTGCTCTGGAAGCACGAAATCGCCAGCTACAACGATCGTCGGTTGAATACGGTTGAACTACTCGATCGACTCGAAGAGAAGGTTTGTCCCCCATCCACGGAGAAGATGCCGTGAGCGATAAAACGCAGGAACGCGTACTGGTCATCCCAACCGCAGTGCTGCACCAGGCCGGCCATTTTCACGGGTTTAGCAACCGCGTCGCGCATTACCTGCCGCGTCTGCTGGAGCCCGCCAACCTTAGCTACCGGCCCCGCGGAGAGGTCGAGGGCGATCCCTCGTTCAAGCAGATCATTCCCTATGTGATCCTGCGCTGGGGTGATCAACTCTTTCACTACACACGCGGCAAACAGGGGAGCGAGGCGCGGCTGCGTGCGCTTCGTTCCGTCGGCATCGGCGGGCATGTGGCCGAAGAAGATCAGGCCGGTGCTGAGCACCCCTATCGCACCGGCATGCTCCGCGAAGTCATGGAGGAAGTCTATCTGGAAAGTGACTATACCGAGCATTGCCTGGGGTTGATTAACGACGATCGCACTCCCGTCGGGCAGGTGCATCTCGGGGTGGTCCATCTCTTTGATCTGACTGCCCCGCATGTCCGCCGCCGAGAGGAGGTGCTGGCCCGCGCGGGGATGGCTCCGATTGCCGAGTTGCACCGGCAACGCGAGGAATTCGAGACGTGGTCGCAGTTTGTCCTCGACGAGTTGGCGACCCCCTAGCGCACGATCGCCCCCTGACAACTCGATCCGCTCCCCGCCGTACAACCGTAACAATGCTGACCGGTGACAATACGACGTCGCGACATTCGGCCGTCGTACTCGGCGATGTGCTGAGGGAGCGCCGGCTCCAGCCCCAGTTCCAGCATCTGGTTGAAATCGCAATCGTGGAGCCGTCCTTGCCAGTGGACGGACAGTGTGGTGCGACACATCACCCCGGCCGCTGCGGCTGGGTTGTAGGCGTGGATCAGTTTCTGCATGTATTCCTCGTAGCGCCCCTGTTGAATCAGGTCGTCGAGAAAGCGACTGATCGGCATGTTGGTGATCGTGAACAGGCGAGTGAAGACTACGCCATGACGCTCCAGCAGTTCCCTGCGATAAGCGGCCTCCAGCGTCGGCTGTGCTGGCGGAAGGCCATACCCAACCGGGTTATAAACGAGCGTCAGGCCGAGTCCGCTTTCCGGCTGCCCATAACCCAGTTGATTGAGGCGCCGCAAAGCTCGGATCGAGCGGTCAAAGACACCCTCGCCGCGCTGCCGGTCCGTGTTGCTGGGTAAGTAACAGGGCAAGGAAGCGATGATCTCCACGCGCTGTTCGGCGAGAAACTCGGGGAGATCCTCGAACCCTGGCGCAACGAGAATCGTCAGATTGCAGCGATCGAGGACGTGCACTCCCCTCCGCCGCGCCTCGCGCACCAGCCAGCGGAACTCGGGATTCATCTCCGGGGCTCCCCCCGTGATGTCCAGGGTGCCGATCCGTTCGCGCGCCAGCACCTCCAGACAAAGTTGCATCGTCGCGCGTGTCATCACCTCGCGACGCTCCGGCCCCGCATCCACATGGCAATGGTGACAGGTCTGGTTACACAGCTTTCCCACATTGACCTGCAATACCTCGACCCCGGTGGCGCAGAGCGGCGCCAGACCACTATCCGCCAGCGCCTGTTCAAAGGGAAGTTGGTCACCCAGTATCGCCAGGCGACGCCGTTGCTCGGCGGCGGACGCCAGGGGGTTGCCTTGCCGCACCAGGGTCAAGGGAGCCATCGCTCACCTCCTGAAAAACCACTCCTCAGGCGACGCTCTGGCGCATACCCTGGGGCCGCAGGAGCATCATCCCCCACCGGGCCACTGCCAGCAGCAATAGAGCGCCTACACAGAGCATCACAAAGAGCGTGAAGAAGAGATTCAGCCCGGCGGCAAACCCTGCCGACCCACCCTGACTCATCCCCGGTAAGAAGCGATACCAGATCATCTGCACCCCTGCTGTCATCGTGGTTGAGATCACCCACACCATCGGCAATAGCGTCACCCAGCAATAGCGAGCGCGCCCCGTATTGACCAACCAGGTCGTCACCAGGCACAGAGCGATCACTGCCAGGAGTTGATTGCTGATCCCGAACATCGGCCAGATGGTGTCAATAGAACCCGTCCAGATCAGCGCTCCCCACCCAAGGGTCACCACCAAGGTGGCGAAGACCGCGCCCGGGAGCCAATCCGTTCTCTTGAAGGGGGCGTACACCTTGGCCATCGATTCCTGAACGAGCAGACGCGCAATGCGTGTTCCGGTGTCGATGGTGGTAAGGATGAATAACGCCTCGAACATGATGGCGAAGTGATACCAGTATTTCATGATGCTTTCGACCGCCAACCCGGTCCAGGCCAGCGCATCGGTAAAGATCAACGCCATCCCCACTGCCAGCGTGACTGCTCCTCCGGTCCGGCCCCGCAGCGATTCCCCACCCACCATCTCCTCCACGCGCGAGAGATCACGCTCGCCAACCGTGAGCTGATGCGGTTCGCGCACGCCGACCTTGTGCAGCGGATCGCCTCCTTCAGGAGTTTCTCCCCGCGCATAGATGCGTTCGAGCTTGGTTTGCAGGGCCGCCGCTTCCTTCTCGTTCAAGGTGAGCGGCACATTCATGTCATAATAGAGTTGCGGATGGAGCGAGGCGGCCGCGATCAGGGCCATGATCCCCACCAGGCTTTCCATCAACATCGCCCCGTAGCCAATCGGGCGAATATCGCGTTCGCGATCGACCATCTTGGGAGTGGTCCCCGATGACACCAGGGCATGAAACCCCGAGACCGCCCCACACATGATGCAGATGAACACAAACGGGAAGAGCGACCCCTTGAAGGTCGGTCCGCCATCAATGAACTCGCCTTCGAGCGGGGCCGCCTGGAGAACCGGATTCGCCACGATCACCCCCACCACCAGCAAAGCGATCGTG
>JAKOSN010000295.1 GCA_029777335.1 Planctomycetota bacterium | reverse complement strand
GGGGCGTACCCGGGAGTCCATTGCCAGGGAAAGCCTCGATATCTACGCGCCCCTCGCCAACCGCCTGGGGATCTGGCAGCTCAAGTGGGAACTGGAGGATCTCTCCTTTCGTTTTCTGGAGCCCGAGACCTACAAGCGTATCGCCCGCATGCTTGATGAGCGCCGGGTCGAGCGGGAACAGTTCATCGTTGATGCGGTGGCCCGCCTGAAGCGCGAGGTGCAAGCCATCGGGGTCACCGCCGAAGTGTATGGCCGTCCCAAGCATATCTACAGCATCCATAACAAGATGCGTGCCAAGCGGTTGGATTTCTCGCAGATCTTCGACGTGCGCGCCTTGCGTGTATTGGTGGACGAGGTGAAGGACTGTTACGCGGTGCTGGGCATCGTGCATCAGATCTGGACACCGATCCCGAAGGAGTTCGACGACTACATTTCGATGCCCAAGGGTAACAACTACCAGTCCCTGCATACCGCCGTCTATGCGGGCGATGGCCGGGCTCTGGAGGTGCAGATCCGTACCCACGAGATGCACAACCATGCCGAGCTGGGGGTGGCGGCCCATTGGCGCTACAAGGAGGGAAGCGGGCCTTCGAGTGGAGACTACGACGAGAAGATCGCCCTGTTGCGCAGTTTGCTGTCCTGGCGTGACGAGGTGACCGATTCGGCCGACTGGCTGGAGCAGTTCAAGCGTGCCTCCCTTGACGACACCATCTACGTTCTGACGCCCCAGGGTCGGGTGATTGACCTGCCTCGCGGTGCAACACCGATCGACTTTGCGTACCGGGTGCACACCGACCTGGGCCATCGCTGTCGGGGTGCCAAGGTGAATGGTCAGCTGGTGACCCTCAATACGCCTCTGGAAAGCGGCCAGACGGTGGAGATCATGTCCACCAAGGAGGGGGGGCCGTCCCGGGACTGGCTCAACGCCCAGCAGAACTACGTGGCCACGCCGCGAGCCCGTCAGAAGATCAAACAGTATTTCAGCGCCCTCGAAGAGGAAGAACTGCTGGTGCGCGGGCGGAGTGTGCTTGCCCGGGAGATCCAGCGTGAAGGGCATGGTCAGGTGAATCTTGAAGACCTCGCGACGCGCCTGGGCTTCAAGGGGCCCGACGCCCTGTTCATCGCGGCCGGGCGGGGTGAGGTGGGGCCCCGCGCGATCCAGGTGGCCTTGCGCGGCGCCGATGCCATTGATGCACTCTCCGAGACGCCCGAAGTCATCCTGGGGGAGAGTCATTCGGGTGATGCGGGTGACACCATCCTGATTGTCGGGGTGGGCAAGCTCATGACTTCGCTGGGGCGTTGCTGCAAGCCGGCACCACCCGATGCCATTCAGGGCTATGTCACCCGCGGCCGTGGTGTGTCCATTCATCGGGTCGAGTGCCGCGACTTCCAGCAGCTAGTGCGCTCCCATCCCGAGCGCTTGATCAGCGCCCAGTGGGGCGGGGCGGCTTCTCCCAAGGAGGCGGTATTCCCGGTGGATGTGGTGGTGAATGCCATGGATCGGCAGGGCCTCCTGCGGGACATCTCGGAAGTGCTGTCCCGGGAGAAGCTCAACGTGATCGCAGTCAATACCTTGAGTCGCAAGGGGGCGGCGCGCATGCGCTTCACCTTCGAAGTGCAGGGCGTGCATCAGATCCAGCGGGCACTTACCCTGATCCGCGAGGTCAAGGGCGTCACCGACGTCGAGCGCGGCTGAGACGGTTCCGTGTCCGGGCTCGAAAGGCATCACTACGCCTGGCTGTCGATTGCCGCAGCGCTTGCGACCATTGCCCTGAAGACGCTTGCCTGGTCGATCACGGGGTCCGTCGGCCTGTTGTC
>JAKOSN010000294.1 GCA_029777335.1 Planctomycetota bacterium | reverse complement strand
TTGCCGTTCCAACAACCCCGGCCAGGCGAGGTGTGTTGCCTGCAGCAAGATCTGCTGACCATGGGGTGTCAAAGAGTCGTCGAGATCGAGATAACTCAGGCATGGGAGCGCCTGCGATTCGACCAGGGCTGCGATCCCTCTCGCGGTGATCGCGTGACTCGGCCGTGAGGAGAGTGCGAGGCTGTGCAGTCGTTGCAGGGAGGGGGAATGGCTTACTCGGTCCAGCACCTGGTCGTCGCCACACCCCTTGAGCTTCACCACGCGGAGGTGCGCTCCTTTCGGGGATTGGAGATACGAGCCGATGCCGACTGCTGTCACGTTCACACATTGATTCAGATCCAGGTATCCCAGCTGCGGGGACGAGGACGATGCCGCCATCGCGAGCAGACCCGGATCTCCAAACGTCAGCCCCTGCAAGTTCAGGTGGGTCAGATTGTGCAGATAAGGGCACTCTGCGAGGTGGACAATGTCTGCTGTGGTCAGCCGCGTTCGGGGTAGATCCAGTCGTTTCAGCTGAGCTAACTGCGGACAACCGAGCAGTTGTCGGAACGGTTCCCCAGATAGTGGCATCTCGGCCAGAGAAAGTGCCTCCAACTTGCCCCAGGGCCGCGACGTGAGCTCCTCCAGAAACGCTGTGATGATCTCGGCGGGAATGTCAGAAAAGCCGCCGAGAGCAAGTCGCCGTATTGAGGAATCCTGAAGCCGTGCGCCGATTTCGGAGTAGATCTCCGCGTTCAAGCGCGGGAGGCCGCTGAGGTTGAGTTCTTCAATCCGTTCCCAGACCGGCGAGGTGAGCAGATAGCGAATCGCCTCGGTATCGAGTTGTGGGTTGTGCGCCAGATCCAGGTGTGTGATCCTGCGCCCCGCCGATGACGAGAGGAGAGCGATCAGGAAGCCGGTGTTGAGGTTGCTGCTCGAAAGATCAAGGGTGGTCAGTGATTCCATGCGCAGCAAGCGCTGCGGTGCCAGCAAGTCGCGCACACAGGAACTGCTCAACTCCACGCCGGTGAGACGCAATCCGCGCAGGGAAGCGAGATGGGGCGAGGCGGTGAGGCGGAGGAGTTCCGCGGCGCCCTCGCTGGCAACATCGAGGCGCAATGTGGCAAGGTGACCAAGATGCGGCAAGCACCCCAACATTCCCGGACGTTTGGGGTCCTCGAACAGCAACAGCGCCAGGTGCTGGAGCGGATGCCTGTCGAAGATCTCATCCGCCCGACTGACCAGCCAGTCCGGATCGCCACACGAGAGCGATTCAAGAAACCCTCGCCGAAAGCGACTGCGAGGGAGCTGACCTTTCCAGCGTGGATGGTTACTGACATAGAGCTGTCGTTCCTGGGCGACAAGTGGGCTATAGCTCGCGTCGACAGGAGCAAGGTGCTCCAGGCGACACTGCGTGCGGATAAATTCAGCGCGGGCTTGATCGCCTTGCTCTTCCATCCAGTCGGCAAAGATCAGCCGTGCGTTCTCGTCGTGGGGGTCGGCGAGGATGTGACGGAGCAGGGCCTGGTGGGGCGTCATGGCGATCCTCGGAAGGTGGACGCTCTGGTGGTTCTGATTTCACCCCATGAGGGCGTGGCTGTCAACGTCGGAACGAAGCGGGGGAGGTCTGCCGTGAGGGGATCGCTCCTTGTCGAGCTTGCAACCGACAACTAGAACAAGCCACGCCTTTGACCGCAGGGGGGCAGGTCGTTTGATGCAACGCCCAGAGAAGCCGATCCGATAAGGGGAGCGATCCATGGCCCGGGTGATCGACATCATCTATCGATACGACCCAGAGACCGCACCTGTCATCCCTCCACCAGCGACTGCCGAGGCGGCGCGCCAGCTGCTTGAAGCGGGGAATCGCGAGTTTTCCCATCTGCTGGATCCGACTCCTCACCCGCGCCAACCACGGATCATTCCGATCGATCTGGAGGATCTGGGCCACAGCGACGAGGCCGGGACCGCTCCGCGGCAAGAACCCTTTGCCGTGGTGCTCAGCTGCTCCGATGCACGCGTGCCGACCGAGTTGATCTTTAACCAGGG
>JAKOSN010000003.1 GCA_029777335.1 Planctomycetota bacterium | reverse complement strand
GCGATCAAGATCAAACTTTCCCTGCCCGGCCTATAGGATAATGCCAGCCATGGTTGCCGTAACTCATTCGATTTCCCAGTCCGTGTCCGCGCTGTCAGCGGACGAATTGCTGTGCGAGGGCTTGTCCCCCGACGACGCCGGCCGCGTCCGGGACGCGCTCGCCTGGGTTCAACCCATCTACGACAATCGTACCCTCGGTACGCAAGAGCAGGTTTGGCAGCATGCATTGGGCACTGCCTTGATTGCGGCATCGCTGCGCCTCGACGCCGACACGAGGATTGGTGCCCTCTGTTTTGCAGTTGGTGATGTACTCGATCATCCCAATGAGGAAATCGCCACCCGCTATGGGGATGGCGTGGCCCGCCTGGTGGATGGCCTGCGGCGTCTCAATGGGCTGCGCGTGATCACCCGCATGACCACCACCGCCAGCGCTCCCGAGATCCGTGCCCAGAGTGAAGTGCTGCGTAAGATGCTGCTGGCCATGGTCGAGGACATCCGTGTAGTGCTCCTGCGCGTGGCGTCACGCACCCAGACCCTGCGCTACTTCACCGACCATCCGGGGCGTACCCGCGAGTCCATTGCGAGGGAGAGCCTCGACATCTACGCGCCGCTGGCCAACCGCCTGGGGATCTGGCAGCTCAAATGGGAGCTTGAAGATCTCTCCTTCCGTTTTCTTGAGCCCGAGACCTACAAGCGCATAGCTCGTATGCTCGACGAGCGCCGGATCGAGCGGGAACAGTTCATCGTTGATGCAGTGAACCGCTTGAAGCGTGAGGTGCAGGCCATCGGCGTCACCGCCGAAGTCTATGGCCGGCCCAAGCACATCTACAGCATCTACAACAAGATGAGGGCCAAGCGCCTGGATTTCTCGCAGATCTTCGATGTGCGCGCTCTGCGTGTCCTGGTGGACGAGGTGAAGGACTGTTACGCGGTGCTGGGCATCGTGCACCAGATCTGGACTCCGATCCCGAAGGAGTTCGACGACTACATCTCGATGCCCAAGGGCAACAATTACCAATCCTTGCACACTGCCGTCTATGCCGGTGACGGTCGGGCGCTGGAGGTGCAGATTCGCACCCACGAGATGCACAAGCATGCCGAACTGGGCGTGGCTGCCCACTGGCGTTACAAGGAGGGGAGCGGGCCTTCGAGCGGCGATTACGATGAGAAGATCGCCCTGTTGCGCAGCCTGCTGTCCTGGCGGGACGAGGTGACCGATTCGGCCGATTGGCTGGAGCAGTTCAAACGCGCTTCCCTCGACGATACCATCTACGTCCTGACGCCCCAGGGCCGGGTAATCGACCTGCCCCGCGGGGCGACTCCCATCGATTTTGCGTATCGAGTGCACTCCGATCTTGGTCATCGCTGTCGGGGTGCCAAGGTGAACGGCCAGCTGGTCACCCTCAATACGCCGCTGGAGAGCGGTCAGACGGTGGAGATCATGTCCACCAAGGAGGGGGGGCCCTCCCGTGACTGGCTCAACGCCCAGCAGAACTACGTGGCCACACCCCGTGCCCGGCAGAAGATCAAGCAGTATTTCAGCGCGCTTGAAGAGGAAGAACTGCTGGTGCGCGGGCGCAGCGTGCTCACCCGCGAGATCCAGCGCGAAGGGCATGGTCAGGTGAATCTCGAGGATCTCGCCACGCGCCTTGGCTTCAAAGGGCCTGATGCTCTTTTCATCGCGGCAGGAAGGGGAGAGGTCGGCCCCCGGGCGATCCAGGTGGCCCTGCGTGGCGCCGACGCAATCGACGTACCGTCGGAGACGCCGGAAGTCATTATTGGGCAGAGTCATTCCGGCGATGCCGGCGACACCATTCTCATCGTGGGCGTAGGCAAACTCATGACATCCCTGGGGCGGTGCTGCAAGCCCGCGCCACCGGATGCCATCCAGGGGTACGTTACCCGGGGTCGTGGGGTTTCGATCCACCGGGTTGAATGCCGGGATTTTCAACAGCTCGTGCGCGCCAATCCCGAGCGCCTGATCAGTGCCCAGTGGGGTGGGGTGGCCTCACCCAAGGATGCAGTCTTCCCGGTGGATGTGGTTGTGAATGCCATGGATAGGCAGGGGCTGCTGCGGGATATTTCCGAAGTGCTGTCCCGGGAGAAGCTCAACGTGATCGCGGTCAATACCCTGAGTCGCAAGGGTGCCGCACGTATGCGCTTCACCCTCGAGGTACAGGGTGTGCACCAGATCCAGCGGGCCTTGACTCTGATCCGGGAGGTCAAGGGCGTCACCGACGTCGAGCGCGGCTGAGGCGGCTCCGTGTCCGGGCTCGAACGGCATCACTATGCCTGGCTGTCGATTGGCGCAGCGCTGGCAACCATCGCGCTGAAGACTGTTGCCTGGTCAGTCACCGGTTCAGTCGGGCTGTTGTCGGACGCGCTGGAGTCCCTGGTGAATCTGGCGGGCGCCGGCTTTGCCTTGTGGATGATCCTGGTTACTCGCGATCCACCTGACGGAAAGCACCCCTATGGTCACGGCAAGGCGGAGTACTTCTCGAGCGGCTTTGAAGGCCTGCTGATTCTTGCCGCGGCGGCGACCATTGTGTGGACGGCGGTGGAGCGTTTTTTTGTCCCGCGTCAGATCGACGCCGTCGGATGGGGGCTGCTCTGGTCGGCCGCGGCGACGGCGATCAATTTCACCGTCGCACGGGTGCTCGGCCGGGCGGGGGAACGCTTCAGTTCCATTGCACTGCGTGCCGATTCGCGCCATCTGATGACGGATGTCTGGACCTCCTGCGGCGTCATCGCCGGAGTCGCCCTGGTCGCGTGGACCGGTTGGCTTCGCATCGATCCGCTGATTGCGATCGCTGTAGGCCTGCATATTTCGTGGGAAGGGTGGGGGCTTCTCCGGGAGTCCGTGGATGGCCTGATGGACCGCAGTCTTGATGCATCCAGTGTGGCGCGAGCCCAGGCGGTGCTTGACGGATATCTGCCTCGGGGGGTGGCTTATCGGGCGCTGCGGACACGCCGCGCGGGGCGCTCCTCCTTCCTTCAGGTCGTGGTCCTGGTGCCCGGGGATTGGTCCGTCATGGAGGGTCACGCGCTCCTCGACGAGATCGAGATGGCCCTTGAGCAAGCCATTCCCGGCCTTGAGGTGAGCACCCATCTCGAACCACTGCCGGAAAGCTCCACCCCGGTTTGATAAGATTCGCCCACGTGAGACTAACCGGACTACCGCAATGATCTTCGTGTTGTCCCCGGCCAAGGCCCTCGACTACGAATCGCCCCTTAACACCTCCCGTTTCACTGCACCCGACTATCTGGACGAGGCCGCCTGCCTAATTGAAGGTCTGCGGGCACTTTCCCCAGCTGAAGTGGCGCGCCTGATGGATCTTTCCGATTCGCTGGCGGCGCTCAATGTGGCGCGCTACGCTGGATGGTCTCAGCCATTCACACCCGAGAACGCCCGTCCGGCCGTGCTTGCTTTCAACGGCGATGTTTATGATGGTCTCAAGGCGCGGGCGTTTTCCGAGGCTGACCTCGAGTACGCCCAGCAACACCTGCGCATCCTGTCGGGCCTGTACGGTCTGCTCAAGCCCCTTGATCTGATGCAGCCTTACCGCCTGGAGATGGGAACCCGCTTCGCCAATCCGCGAGGCAAGGATCTCTACGCATTCTGGGGCATGACCCAGACGGATGCCCTCAATCGCCTGTTGGCTTCCGAGATCGATGCCGGGCGCGAGGCGGTGCTCGTCAACCTCGCCTCCGAGGAATACTTCAAGTCGGTCAAAACAGCCTGTCTCAAGGGGCGCCTGCTCAACATTGCCTTTGAGGACTGGAAGGGGGGGCGCTACAAGATCATCAGCTTCCACGCCAAGCGCGCCCGCGGAATGATGGCCCGCTATGCCATCACCGGACGGATTCAGGAAGTCGAGCAGATCAAGATGTTCTCGGCAGATGGCTACGCCTTTGCCGCTGATGCGTCGGATGACGAGCGCTGGGTGTTCCGGCGACGCCAGGTTTAAGGCCGATCCCCCGTGGCAGCTCCCGACAAGATGCGCGGTCTCGCCCGTATGAAGGCGACGGCCACCTCCGCGCTGGTGGCCGTGGCAGTACTTCTCGTGCTGGCCCGCAGCCAGGGCTGGAGCTGGATCGGCGCCTTTGCCGAGGCGGCGCTGATTGGTGCGTTGGCCGACTGGTTCGCGGTGGTTGCGCTGTTTCGTCACCCTCTTGGGCTCCCCATTCCGCATACGGCGATATTGCCGCGTAACAAGGCGCGCCTCGCTGAAAACCTGGCTGAGTTCATTCGCGAACGTTTCCTGGACACCGCGTCCCTGGTGGCCCGGCTGCGTGCTGCGGCGCCTGCGGACCGTTTGGCAGCGTGGTTGCGTCAACCGCTCAACGCCGATCTGCTGGCCGGGCGGCTGTTGGTTGTATTCGCTCAATCGGTGGATTTCATGGACGATCCGCGGGTGCGCAGGCTGTTTCTCCACGCGGTTCGGCGGCGTGCCAGCGGCGTCGACATCGCGGATGGATTGGGGCGCCTGCTGGACGCGATGACAGAACACGGGCGCCACCAGGCCCTGCTCGACGAAGGTCTGCGGAGAGTATCCCAGTGGCTTGACGAGCCTGAGGTGCGCCAGGGTTTTGCCGGCATGATTGTGGACGTGGCGGGGCGGGAGTATCCGAAGGTTGTCGCTACGCTGGGCTTGGTCGGGATCAACCCGACAGAGTTGGGGGAGCGGGTGTCGGCCGGCATCCTCTCCGGCGTACATGGCTTGCTTCAGGAGATCGCCCAGGACCCCACCCATCCCCGTCGCCAGGCCTTTGACGAGTTGATTGCTGCATACATAGGGCGCCTTGCCCACGATGATGCATTTCGCGCCCGGGTGGATCGCGCCAAGCGAGAGTTTCTGGCTCATCCCGCGGTGGGCGTATATCTCAGGGATTTGTGGGACGACGTGCGGGCTTGGATGAGCCGCGACATGCAGCGCGCCGACTCCCGTCTGCGGAGACGTCTGGCATCTGCCATCGTTGCCCTGGGCGCCAGTTTTGCCGACAACGTAATGCTCCGCGAGTCGTTCAATGAGCACCTGGCGCGCACGGTGGAAGCGCTGGCGCCGGAACTTCGCGACGGTTTGGCCGGGCACATTGCATCGACAGTGAAGGCATGGAATGACGAGGACCTGGTGCGGGAGATCGAGGTCAGCGTCGGTCGTGACCTTCAGTTCATCCGCCTTAACGGAACCTTTG
>JAKOSN010000057.1 GCA_029777335.1 Planctomycetota bacterium | reverse complement strand
TGAATCGCGGGCTGGGGGCGGCCCTGGGGAAGAACGTGGTCACCGAGGTGTTACCCCATCTGGGCCCGGACTGGGGGCTGTGCGTGAGTTCTCCGCCGGACAAGAACTGGTTCCCCTCGATCGTGCTGGCCATCCGTGCCCGCGCGGGCGATCCTGCTGCGCCGGTGGACCGTTCCTTGCTGGAGATGATTCACTCCTATGCCGTGGTGGCGGCTCTCTCCTTCAATCGGCAGGGGAAGGAGCGGATGACCCTGAAGACGATTCGTCACGAGAAACTGGAGATTCGCTACCTGGAAACGACCGGGCGCCTCCCCCGCGGGTTTCAGCCGGCCTACGGGGCGCACGGTGGGTATCTGATTCTGGCCAGTTCGCCCGAGGTCCTGCGTCGCTTTGCCACAACCTCCCCGGGAACCCTGCCCAAAAAAGAGATCCCCTTGCTGCGGCTCTCCTTCAAGGAGTGGTGCCGGTATCTGAAGGATCATCGCGAGGGACTCGCTGCCATGATCGCCAGCCAGCAACACACCGAGGTCAAGGAGGCCGAGGTCAGGTTGGATGGCCTGCTCACCGTGCTCCAGTTTCTGGATCGCCTGGAAGTCAGCCAGCGCAGCGAGCAGGGCGAGGTCTCCTTTCTGATGCGACTGCGCCCCTCCGCCGCTCTGGCTCGCTAATGCAGCGCGTTTGCCCTCCTCACTCAAGGAACCCTTGCTCAGGGCGCTTCCCCGTTCACGTCCTGGTACTCCCATCAGTTGCCCGTGCACCGTTCGCGAATTCTTCGAGAATAGAACTTTTGAATAAGTTGCGTTTGCCTGGTGCGCTGGTAAGATGAGAAAATGAGCAACAATTCCCCACCAGGAGTTTCCTCCCTGTAGACCAAGGTACCTCATGTGGATTGTCAAAGCTGCCCTTCGCAACCCGCACCTGGTTATCGTGTTTGCGTTGATGTTCGTGGTCGCCGGCGCGGTTTCTCTTGTGCAAATCCCTGTGGATATTCTCCCCAATTTCAAGAGTCCCGGCGTGCTGGTGATGACGTTCTACAACGGCATGCCAGCCAGTTCGGTGGAGCGCAATATCACCACGCGCATGGAACGCTGGTGTGGGCAGGCCACCGGGGTGACGCGTGCCGAATCGAAGTCGATGGTGGGGGTGAGCATTGTTCGTCTCTATTTTCGCGATGATATCGATCCTGCCGCGGCGCTGACCGAGGTTAACTCGCTGGCATTGAGCACACTCCCCACGCTGCCTCCGGGGACCTTGCCTCCCATTGTGCGGCCCTTCGATCCGACCGCTACCTTGCCGTTGGCGATTCTCAGCGTCAGCTCTCCCGATGGCCGGCTCGATGAATCCGAGTTGCAGGATCTGGCTCGGATCGACATCCGCAATCAGCTTGGCGGGCTCCCGGGTGTGATCGCGCCCACGACCTTTGGCGGTCGGGAACGCGCCATCATGGTTTATCCCAATCAGCAAAAGATGGAAGCACGGCAACTTTCGCCGCTTGACCTGGTGCGTGCGTTGCGCGACTACAACGCCATGCTGACCGCCGGCACCGCGAAGTTTGGCGACGAGGAAGTCCAGCTTGAATCGAATGCCATGGTCCTCAACGTCAAGGAGTTCGAGGAGGTGCCGATCAAGCTGGTGGGGGACCGCCAGGTGTACCTCAAGGATGTGGCCGAGGTGCGCGACGACAGTCGCATTCAGACCTCGTTGGTGCGCATTGATGGTCGCTCGCAGGTGTATGTCCCCGTCTATCGGCAGCAAGGGTCCAGCAGCCTGGCGGTGGTGGACAGCGTCAAGCATGAACTTCCGTTGATGAAGGCGCGTGCTCCGGAAGGGGTGCAGCTCGATGTGGTGATGGATCAGTCGGTCTATGTGCGCAATGCCATCCATAGCCTGGTGGAAGAGGGGATTCTTGGCGCCATCCTGGCGGCCGGGATGATCCTCCTCTTTCTGGGCGATTTTCGGTCCACCGTGATCGCAACGTTGACCATTCCTCTGGCGGTGCTGGCGGCGATCGCGGCCCTCCTGGCGACGGGGAACACCATCAACGCCATGACGCTCGGCGGGCTGGCCCTGGCGGTGGGTCCGCTGGTGGATAACGCCATCGTGGCCCTGGAAAACACGCATCGCCATCTGTCCATGCACAAGACCCCCTGGCAGGCTGCCGAGGATGGGGTGGGCGAGGTGGCGCAACCGGCCGTGGTGGCGACCCTTTCCACCATCATCGTGCTCGTTCCGCTGGCGTTGATGCCCGGCATGGGGAAGTTTCTCTTTCGTCCCCTGGCTCTCGCCGTGGCCTTTGCCATGCTGGCGTCACTCTTCCTGGCGATGACGTTTGTGCCCTCGCGCTGTGCCGCCTGGTTGAAAGCGCACACGGCGGATGAGACGCCGCGTGGGCTGGTGGCCCGGATTCATCAGCCCGTGGATCGCTTCTTGCGGGCGCTCACCTTGCGGTACGAGAAGGTCCTGCGGCTCGCCTTGCGGTTTCGCTGGACTGTGCTGGCCGCCGTCGGGGTGCTGTTCCTCAGTTCTTTCGGGTTGTTACCCTTTATCGGTCGGGAGTTCTTTCCCCAGGTCGATACGGGGCAGTTGACGGTTTTTGTGCGCTGCCCCACCGGCACCAAGATCGAGAAGACCAACGAACGGCTCGACAAGTTCGAGAACTTTATCAAGGAGGTGATTCCCGAGGAGGAGCGCCGCATGCTGGTGACCGAGGTGGGCGTGACCACCAACTGGTCAGCGGCCTACACGCCCAATGCCGGTCCGCAGGATGCGGTCGTGAAGATCCAGTTGAGCGATCATCGTAAACTCACTTCGCAGCAGTATGCCTCTTTGTTGCGTGCACGCTTCAACGAACTGCAGGCCACCGATGCGCAGTTCACCGATCTGCGCATCAGCTTCGACACGGGCGGGATGGTTTCCGCCGCCCTCAACTTCGGGGCGACCTCCCCGATTGAGGTCCAGGTGAGCAGCGGCAATAGCCGGGAATCGATGCACAAGGCGCGCGAACTGGCGGAACGGATCCGCTCGGTCCGCGGCGCGGTCGATGTGCGTGTCCAGCAGCGCCTCGATTATCCGCAGATGCAGATCGAGATCGATCGCAAGAAAGCGCAGCGCCTGGGCATGACGGTTCAGGAAGTGTTCCAGACCGTGGCCACGGCGCTGACCTCCAGTATCACGGTGGATCGCAATTTTTGGGTCGATCCGAAGAACGGCAACCAGTATTTCCTGGCCGTGCAATACGAGGACAAACTGGATCGCAAACTGGGCGAGGTGCGCAGCATCCCCATCCACAGCAAGACTTCCGGCGAGGTGGTCAACCTGGGGACGCTGGTTCGCTTCAAGCGTCAGGATCCCGGCCCAGCAGAATTGATTCACGATAATCTCGCCAATGTTTTCAGTGTCATGGTGAACACCGAGGGACGCGATATTGGCGGGGTAGCGCGCGATATTCAGAAGATCGTCGACCGCACAGAACTGCCGCGTGGCATGGTCATTCGCATGTCCGGCGAGTTCCAGCGCATGAATGAATCGTTTGGCAACCTCGGGCTTGGATTGGTGCTGGCGTCCATCCTGGTCTATCTGCTGATGGTGGCGCAGTTCCGCTCCTACCTCAGTCCGTTAATCATCATGTTTGCCGTGCCGCTTGGTCTGATCGGGGTGCTCTACACCCTCTTTCTCACCCGAACCACGCTCAATGTGCAATCGAGCATGGGGGTGATCTTCATGGTCGGGATTGTGGTGGCAAACAGCACCCTGCTGGTGGATTTTGCCAACCGACTGCGCAAGGATGGGACGACAGTGGAACAGGCGATCACGGCGGCCGCCGGGATTCGTCTGCGTCCTATCCTGATGACCTTCCTGGCCACCTTCCTCGATCTGCTGCCGATGGCGATTGGGTTTGGCAAGGGGAGCGAGGCCAACGTTCCACTCGCCCGGGCCGTGGTGGGCGGGCTGCTGGCCTCCACGGTGCTGACCCTGTTTGTGGTTCCGATTCTCTACACGCTTTTCCATCGCGATCATCCGCACCCCTCGGCTCCCGCGCCGGAGGAGGACACGGTGGTGGAACGCGAGGCGATGGCAGGCGTTCACTAGGCATGTGCCCAGACAGGTGCGTTCCGCTTCCTGAGACGTGGTGAATCCTTCTTTCTGAAGCGAGGCTCTGGGATGAGCGATACCATTCCTACCCCCACTCCGCTGCCCAACCCGAGCGAGCTGCTCGCTCCCTCGATGGCAACCTCTGCCGAGGCGGTTTCGCCTCCGACCACGCCGGAACCTGCCGGTCCACCTTCGGGCTGGCGACGCTGGTTGGGGCGTCCCTCGCAGCTGAACCTGTCGCTGCTTCTGGTCCTGGTGCTGGGCGTGGTGGGCTGGCAGGTCTTCCACGAGAACAAGGCCCTGACCGGCTCGGACAACGACAGCGACGAGGAGCACGTCAAGCCGATTCCCATCCCCGTCAACACTGTCTGCCCCAGGCAGAAAACTCTGGAACGGACGTATGAACAGCCGGGCACCATCGAACCGCTGGCGCGGGCAGAGCTGTACGCCAAGGTCTCAGGAGTTCTTCGCGAGATCCACCATGTCACCACCCCGGACCTGGCTGCCACGATGGTCGGCCAGGAACTGACCGCACGCATGGGCTACCTCCCCGGGGCGCTGGGATCAGTAGCGCAACTATCGATCATGGCTGCGATTGCCCTGGAGCGTGCGCCCCAGCTCGATCGAGGCGCCTTTGTCCACAAGGGCGATCTGCTTCTGGAGATCGACGTCCCCGAACGAATGCAGGACGTGATGGAGTTCGAGTCGCAGTTGCTGCAGAAGCGCGCCGAACTGGATTATACCCAGAGCAATCTGAAAACGTATGAGGCCGCAGTCGAGGTCGCGCGCGCACAAAAAGTCCAGGCCGAGGCCGATGTGAAGCGCTGGGAGTCCGAATACACCTTCCGCAACAAGGAGTTGCATCGTCTGGAGGATCTGGCACGTTCAGGGACCATCACCCGCGAGGTGGTCGATGAAAAGCAGAACCAGGTGGAGGCAGCCCGGGCAGCCTGGGTAAGCAGTCAGGCCAAGGTGCAGGTTGCCCAGGCGGAATTATCCCTCGCTTCGTCAAAGTTCACGGCGGCGCAGGCCGATCTTAAAGTGAAGCAGGCGGCCGTGGAGATCGCTCGCAAGGCGCTCCATCGCGCCGAGATTCTCGCGGATTACTGCCGGATCTATGCGCCCTTCGACGGCCTGGTGACTTATCGTGGGGTGGACGAGGGGGATTTTGTCCAGAACGCCACGAGCGGCCAGACGCATCATCTCCTTACTGTCACGGCACTTGACCGTGTGCGCGTGGTATTGCAGGTGCCCGAACAGGAAGCGCTACTGGTGCGGGTGGGGGCCGAGGCCACTGTCTGGGTCGATGCCCAGCGCAGTCGGCGCATCAAGGGGAAAGTCGCCCGGATCGACTACACCCTGGAAGAACAGACCCGAACGATGCGGGTCGAGATCGATCTGGACAACGCCGATCATCGTCTTCTGCCGGGGATGTACGGCCGGGTCAATCTGGTCCTGGAAAAGGTCACCAACGCCCAGGCGATCCCCACCACGGCAATCTTCAGCCGCAAGGGCGAGCAATACGTCATGATCGTCAAGGAGGGAGTGGCGCGGCGACAACCCGTGCGCATCCGCTTTGACGATGGCAAGGAAGCCGAGGTCGTTCGGCTGCTCGACAACCAGGAAGTCCCTCTGGATGGAAGCGAAGAGTTGGTGATCAGTAACAAGGGAGAAATTGCCGACGGCCAGACCGTTCGCCCAACCCGTCTCTCTCCTCGGTGATGTTCTGGCGACTCCCGAGGAGAGCAGCGCTGCTGCCCTCCCTGAGGAGATCGATCATGCCAAGAACGTTGCGTGGGTGGCCCTGGCGGTCACCGCGAACGATATTGCTCGGGGCACTGGTCTTGCCGATCTGTGCCCCGGGGTGTTTTCCCCATGTGTTGCCTCCTCCCGAAGTGCACTACCCCGCTCCGCCCCCGCTTGCCTGTGTGCCGATGCCTGAATCATCCTGTGCCGCGCCAACGCCTCCCGACGGCGCGGCGGCTCCTGGCGAGGGGGAGGTCTTGCCGATCGATCTGCCGACCGCGTTGCGCCTGGCGGATTCCCAGAATCCGGAGATCGCCGTGGCGCGCGAACGCATCCGCGAGGCGTTCGCGCAGCAGCAACGGGCCGAGGTCTTCTGGCTGCCCGATCTGAGCGTGGGGCCCGAGTGGACCCGTCACGATGGCCAGATTCAACGGTTCAATGGCCAGGTGGTCACCTCCTCGCGAAGTGCCGTTTTTGGCGGAGGCGTGGCCAGCCTGAACTTCGATCTCGCCGAGGGGGTCTTTAACGAGTTAGCGGCGCGCCAGGTGACCGAGGCGCGCCGTGCCGGCGCGCGGGCCACCGCCAATGAACGTCTGCTCGAGGTGGCGATCAGCTATGTCGACCTGGTGCAGACCTACGCCGAACTGGTAGTGAATGAGGAAACGCTCAAGAATGCGCGCGAGATGTATTCGATTCTCGACAACTATGTGAAAACCGGGAAGGGAGCGCTCGCGGACCGTGCGCGCGCCGAGGTCGAGGTGAGGGCACGAGAACGCGAACGCCTGGAAATCCAGGGGCGAATTGGGGTGGCGGCCGCTCGATTGGCCCGTCTGCTCCTGTTGCAGAGCGACACTCTGTTGCGCCCGGTGGATCCCGCCCTGGTGCCCTTGCCCCTGGTCCCCGAGGAGGCGCCGCTGGATCTGCTGGTGAAGCAGGCGCTCGAGAATCGCCCCGAACTCGCCGAGAATCGCGCCCTGGCCCTGGCAGCCTGGGAACGCTGGCGGGCCGCGAAGATCAGTCCCTGGATTCCCAATCTGTCGATCGCCTATGGCAGTGGGCTCTATGGCGGGGGACCCAATTCGTTCGTCGGCAACTTCAGCGGACGCGAGGATGTTGTGGCAGGGGCGTTCTGGCGCCTGGAGAACTTCGGCCTTGGCAATGCGGCCCGGATCGCGGAAAGTCGCTCGGTTTACAATCAGGCCACGTTGCGCCAGGATTCCGTTCAGGCCGAGGTCGCCAATCAGGTGGTGGCGGCTTTTCGCGTGGCCTTTGTGCGGCGTCGCGAGACTGAGGTAACGGAAAAGGGCGTGGTCGCTGCCCGCGAATCCTATCGTCTGAATCTCGATCGGTTACGTCGCGCCCCGGAGCAGGGCCGCCCCATTGAGTTGTTACAGGCGATCCAGGCACTGGCGAAGGCTCAGCAGGAAGCAGTTCAGGTGATCGCCGACTACAACCGGGCTCAGTTACGGCTCTACACGGCTCTGGGCAACCCTCCGCTCTGTGCTCTCCAGCAAGCCAGGGGGCCGTCCAGTGCTCTCCCAGCCAGCCCAGAACAGAAACCGGACTGAGAACGAGCAAAGCCCCCTGGATGGCTAAGATCCAGGGGGCCTCTTCTGTCACCCGAGCGTGACATTCTCACTTGCCTGGAGGCATGGGTTGGGTGACGGGGAGCGCGGGGAGCACTCCCTCGCAGGGAGGCGGACAATCCGGCACGCACGGCGGGCACGGTTCGCAGGCGGGCACGGAGACCGCCTCGTACTTCGTATGGCATTCTTCCTCGGTGCGGAAGCGTTTCACCAGTTTCTTGTACTCGCGGGGTTTGCCACAACGGGTGCATTCGCCACATTCCTGGCAGGGATCGCATGTCTTGCTTTTGCAGCGAAAGAGAGAAAACCCAGAGAAACGCGGATAGCACTTGTCGAAGGTTTTGGTCGAGTAATCGGTATGCGTCTTCTTCTTTTTCTCCTCGACGGGAACACAGATCTTCTTCATCGGGACACAGGGTTCACAACTCACGGGCGCCCCGGCGGGCGGGCAGGGGGGCGGCGTCTGAGCCGGGGCGCGACCCACGCCCAGCACCAGCGCCATCAGGCTCGCCAGAGCCAGCAGATCCTTCTTCATCGAACGCCACTCCTTTAGCGTGCGGGTGGGATGCGGTTCATACAGTGACAGGCCCACGACAATGACGTGAGCCTGTCAGGTACAGTGCGCAGAGCAACGGGGTTACCAGTCCATGGCGAAACGCATGCCGAAACCACGCAGCGCCCCATCGCTGGGGAGGTTGGGCAGCAGCCCGGCGCTGGGCGAGGTGGTGGCCACGGTGTTGATCTGGTAGCGCTGCTCGTAGGTGTAGTTCCACTGGATTTTCATGTTGGGATTGAGGAACCAGTTCACCCCCAGGGTGAGCGCCTGAGCACTGCCGGCCATCCCTGTCCCGCCCAGCAGCCCCTTGTCGTTCAGATCGATCCAGGAGTAGCGAGCCGCCAGTTGCCAGGCTCCCCGGCCCACCAGCAGCCCCTTACAGCCATTGAGCACCCAGGCATTCTCGTTGGGGACCACGCGGCCGAAGCCAGGCGTTTTGCGATTGAACACGCGATGTTCGCCGGTGAGGAAGTAGAGCACCTCGGCATAGGCCGCCTGGGTGAACTGCGTACCCACACTCGGGCTCGTGGGAGTGCTGCGCGCATTGTTCAGCCAGTTGCCAAAGTATTCCGCCTGAATGGTCCAGGGGCCCGCCACAATCGCGAGTTCGGGGACGAGCAGATCGCCACTGTCTGCCACCGGGAAGATATCGAGCAACGGAGTGTGCAGTTCCGCCGGGCCGTTCCGCAATTCGCTACGTGCCCGCAGACGCACCTGGCCAGGTGTTTCCGCTGCGAACTGGCGATTGGTCTGCGGGATGAAATCCGGGTCGTGGTGGCTGTAGCCGCAGCCGACCCACATGGCGTAGCGGCCGTCGTGCTCCCAGATCGGGAAACCGCCCACGCGGGTGCACAGGTTCCATTCGCCGTCACCCGTGTTGAAAGCGTAGATCGTCTGGTTGAACTTGGTCAGGCTGACTGCCACATGGAAGCGATCATCCATGAAGTTGTTGAAGACCATCACCCCGGGGGCGAAGCCGTTATCCGGTCCGCCGATGAAGGCATCAAACGCGTACGAGCGCTCCATGAAGTTCAGGAAGCGGCTGCTGGTATTGTGCTCAAAGCCGATCGCGTACTTCAAGTTCCCGACGCGAACGCTGCCGATCCCAGGGATGCCATGGAACTGAATCCACAGATCGGTCGGAACAGGCGTGTCGTAGGGGCGCAGGGTGGGGGTGACCGTATCGTTGGTGACCACTCCGGCCGCGTTTTTCGTCACGGTCTGAGCGACGTTGCGCACCTCGGTTTCCGTGTTCAGGAAGTCATACTCCATGTTGAAGTCCATGACTTCCCACAGGGTGCCTTCCATGGCGAAACGGGCCCGGCGAAATTCCACGCCATCATCTACTCGGCCGACGCCATTGTTCCCGTACATGACATTGTCGCCGGTGTTGTACCACACCGAGTCGGCCTGCGTTCGGCCGCCGACGTGAAAGCGAAATGCCTTGTCCGCCGTCTCACCCCAGAGTTGTCCGCCGTCCCACTTGAATTTGAAGTCCACGTTCTCGCCGACGGTGAATCCTTCTTCCTCCTTCTTTTTCTTTTCCTCTTCTTCCTGTTTCTTCTTCTTGTCTGCCTCTTCCTTGAGGTAGTCCTTGACGATTTTCTGCACCTCGTCCTTGGAGGCACCGCCCGGAGCCGCCACCGCACCGGCCTCGGTCTGCGGCGACGAGGTCTGCTGCTGTTGCTGGATCATCTGCATCAGGATCTGGTTTTGCTTTTCCAGCGCCTCCAGTCGTTTCTGGAGTTCCTGAACCGTGGCCGGGTCCTGTGCCTGCAGAGGGGTGGGGCCCCCTGCGCCCAGGGCAAGGGCGAACGCAGCGGTTCCCCCGACCATTACCCTTCTCCAGCGCTTCCATACGGGTTTGAGCACGGCCTGGACTCCTGGTTCCTCGTGACATCCTGTCGCCATCAAACCACCTGGGCCGGGGAGGATCCTTCCTGTTCCGGCGATGCGAGGGCCAGGTATCCTGCCTGACAGCGCATCCCTCGCCAAGAGGTGGTCACCCCTGACGGTTGTAAGTATCGGATTGACAAGGAGGGCGTGATGACGAGGAATGTGTGAAGGTCAGGAGGTAGGAAACAAGGGTGAGTTAGTTTGTACCGATTCTCCTGACAGGAGGGGAGCGTCGAAAGGGAGGAGAGAGAATGTGGGAAAAAAAGCATCCGGAAGCGGGCCCTGTCCCAGGGGGGCTCGGGACAACGACTCCGCTCCCGGAAGGTCGGGAGCTCTCTGTTCTCCGCGGGAGAAGCAGAGGAGCCATGACTTCAATAACCGTCTCAGTCTGTGTGAAGGCTGAGGCGGACACGGTTCAAGGAGTGAACCTCCCAGTACTGGACGACTCAGGAGGTGCCAACATTCGGCAATTGAAGGCGGATGTGACGGGCAGAATGTGCCCAACCGCTTTATGTGACTCTCACACTGTCAGAGACCCCAATCATGATGGGTACGGGTCTGCAAGTCCCTGACCTCGCCGCTATCTTACGAATTCGCCAACAAGAGTGTCAAGCGCGAATAGAGGAATTCCTCGCGATCCGGTCTCCCTAACTCCTGGGCCGATAAGTAGCATAGCAACTTTCGGTTTCCCACAGCGTGACCTCCACCACCGGAAAGCCCTGGCTGGCGATGTAGTCGAAAATCAGGCGTGCGATGTTCTCTGCCGTAGGGTTCACTTCCATCACAAAGACCGGCTCCCGCTGAGCGCGGAGAAAGGGGAGGGCGGGGTCGTCGCGATGCAGCAACATGCGGTGGTCGAGATTCTCGTCGATCCATCCTCCGATCACCTGTTTTACCCGAGAAAAGTCCACCACCATGCCGAGCGGATCGAGCTGGGCCGACTCCAGGGTGATGACCGCGCGGCCATTGTGCCCATGGAGGTGCCGACACTTGCCGTTGTACTCCAGCAAGCGATGCCCGTAACAGAAGGTGATCTCGCGGGTCACGCTGAACATCTATGGTCCCTCTCGATACTCGGTTGGATCACTCAGACCCGCCTCGACAAAGCCGCGCCGACGTTCGGCACATTTGTTACAGCGGCCACAGTGCAACCCCTGGCGGGGCTGGATGCAGGAAAAACTCCATCCCAGCGGCAACCCCCGTCCCCGCTGCAGCACCTCGACCTTGTGCAACTGGCGATATGGTTGCAGCACCTGCACCGTTCCAGTGACTGCCTCGTTGACGACGTCGGCGAAGGCTCGGCAGAACCCCGGGGTGGCATCGGGAAACGGGTTGCCAGCCAGGGTGGCCAGCGCCACGGCAGGCACGCGATTCAGGTGGCACCACAGCAGCGCCTTGGAGAGCAAAAGGACATTGCGCCCGGGGAGAAAAACCGCCTCGTCGGGAGTGGTTTCATCGGGCACGGCCTCGCCGGTTGTGCTCCAGTGGGCGCCGTAGACATCGGCCACGGGGAGATGCAGCACGTGCAAGGGCGCCAGGCGCGGACTCTTCAGCGCGTCGAGGTAGCGGCGCAGATAACTCAGCTCCACTTCCTCCCAGACTAACCCGGTGCGTACATACAGCGGATGTACGCGCGGCAACTCGTGCAGCGCCTCGCCGACCAGGATGGCGGAGTCGATCCCTCCGCTCACCAGGACAGCGAGGGATTCCAGCGACGGGAGGACAGCAGGAAATGCGCGTGCACTGCTCATGAGGGAGTCCGTGACGATTCGGGCACGGGAAGCGACAACAATCCCTGTCTACAGAATAGGGAGGGTATTCACTTGCAATCCACTTCCCCGCTTTCGATAATAACCTTTATAGTTCGCCTCCGCGCGAATCCTACCCCTTTCCCGAGGCGCCAGACGCACCCCGGGGACCAGAATACTTTGGACTTGCACGCTGGAGTTGGTACGCTGAAATCGAGATGCCCCAGCGTCGGAACGCTCTCCACCCTGTTTGACCCCCGAGGTGATTCCCATGAGAGTGGTGCTGCTCTTCGCCACCGCAATCGTTTCTCTCGCCGCCTCGTCGTCTGTCCGTGCTGAGCAACCTGCCACTCCTTCCGGCCCGGTGAGCTTTACCCGAGAGGTCCGCCCCCTCTTTCAGCAATCCTGCGTCGGCTGCCACCAACCGGCGAAACAGCAGGGCGGCTATCTGATGACCTCCTTCGCCGGGCTCTTTGCCAAGGGCGAGAGTGGCGAGGCGGGCATCATCGCGGGCAAGCCGGACGCCAGTTTGCTGGTGAAGAAGATCATTCCACACGAGGGCAAGCCCGCGGCGATGCCCAAGGGTGGGCTCCCTCCCTTTACCGCCAAGGAAGTCGCACTGATCAAGCAATGGATCGCCGAGGGCGCCAAGGACGACACGCCCCCGATGGCCACCACCGTTGTGGATGCCGACCATCCGCCGGTCTATCTGGCCCCGCCCGTGGTTACCTCGGTCGAGTTTTCTCCCGATGGAACCCTCCTCGCTGTTTCGGGGTATCACGAGGTGCTCCTGTACAAGGCCGACGGCTCGGCGCTGGTGGCGCGCCTGGTGGGGTTGGCGGAGCGCATTCAATCGCTGGCCTTTTCTCCCGATGGCAAATCGCTGGCGGTTGCCGGGGGTTCTCCGGGGCGCTTTGGCGAGATCCAGATCTGGGATGTCGCCAAGCGCAAGTTGAAGCTGTCGCAATCGGTGACCTACGACACCCTTTATGGCGTGAGCTGGTCGCCCGACGGCAAATTGGTGGCCTTTGGCTGTGCCGACAACACCCTGCGCGCCATTGAGGCCGCCTCCGGCAAGCAGGTCCTCTTCCAGGGCGCGCACAACGACTGGGTGCTCGATACCGTCTTCTCGCTCGATGGCTCCCACCTGGTTTCGGTCAGCCGTGATCGCTCGATGAAGCTCACCCATGTGGCGACCAATCGCTTTATCGACAACATCACCAGCATCACCCCCGGCGCGCTCAAGGGCGGGTTGCAGGCCGTTGCACGCCATCCGAAGAAGGAGGAACTCCTCATCGGGGGCGCCGATGGAACTCCGAAGCTCTACCAGATGCACCGCACCAAGAAACGCGTGATTGGCGACGACTTCAACCTGATCCGTGCCTACGAGCCCATCCCCGGCCGCATCTTCTCCGTCTGTTTTAGCGCTGATGGCAACCAGTTTGTCGTGGGCAGCAGTCTCGATGGCGAGGGGAAGGCACGTGTGTACCAGACTGCCGATGGCAAGAAAGTGTCGGAACTTGCTGGCCTGAAGGGCGGTATCTACTCGGTGGCGTTCAGCCCCGATGGCAAGACGATCGCCTCGGCCGGATTCGACGGCATGGTTCGGCTGAGCAACCCCGCCACGGGGGCGCTCATCAAGGAGTTTGTCAGTGTCCCGTTGGCGAAGAAATAATCATCCCGTGGGCCCTTCGCTCTCTCCTTCCTCGCAGGGATTTATCATGGATCATCGACCGCATCGCGTTTTTCCGTTGCTCCTCGGGTTGCTCGCGGGCCTCGCCCTTCTGGATGGCTCGCTTCGCGCCCAGGAAACCTTGCCCCCGAACAGTAAACTGGTGAAGCTGGAAAGCTATCCCACCCAGGTCGATCTCGCCAACCGCTTTGCCTACACCCAGTTGCTCCTCACCGGGGTGCTCGATGGCGGTGAGCGTGTGGATGTCACGCGCATGGTGCAGGTCAAGGCGCCGGAGTTGGTCACCCTCACCCCCACCGGGATGGTGCGGCCGAAGACCGACGGAACGGGTCAACTGGTCTTCACTCTCGCCGGACAATCGGTCGTGGTGCCGGTGAAGGTTCGCGGGCAGAAAGATCCTTATCAGGTCAGTTTTGTCCGCGATGTGATGCCCACTCTGTCGAAGCTCGGTTGCAACGCGGGCACCTGCCACGGCGCGCAGTCGGGTAAGAACGGCTTCAAACTGTCGCTTCGCGGGTACGATCCCAAATACGATCATCGCTCGCTGACGGATGACCTGGAGGGGCGGCGCTTCAATCGGGCGGCTCCCGAAACCAGTCTGATGTTGCTGAAAACCACCGGCGCCATCCCTCATGTGGGGGGGGGATTGGTGCGTCCCGGCGAGCCTGCCTACGAGATGATGAAGGAGTGGATCGCCTCCGGGGTGAAACTTGACCTCGACAGCCCGCGGGTGAGCAAGATCGACATCTTCCCCAAGAACCCGACGATTCCGTTGCCGGGGATGAAGCAGCAGATGGTCGTGATGGCTTCCTACAGCAACGGCCAGGTTCGTGATGTGACCGCCGAGGCCTTTGTCGAGAGTAGCAATACCGAGGTGGCGACCGTCGACAAGCAGGGACTGGTGACGGCTGTTCGCCGCGGGGAAGCCGCCATGATGGCTCGGTACGAAGGAGCCTATGCCGCCACGACCTTGATCGTGATGGGCGATCGCACCGGCTTTGTCTGGAAGCAAACGCCCGAGCACAACTACATCGACACCCTGGTTTACGAAAAGTTGCGCCAGGTGAAGGTGCAGGCCAGCGATCTGTGCACCGATGCCGAGTTTATTCGCCGGCTCTTTCTCGACCTGACCGGGTTGCCGCCCACTCCCGAGGAAGTGCGGAAGTTCCTGGCCGATCAGCGCCCCACCCAGGTGAAACGCAATGAACTGATCGATCGCCTGGTGGGCAGCCCGGACTATGTTGAGCTGTGGACGAACAAATGGTCGGATCTCTTGCAGGTGAATCCCAAGTTTCTGGGGGGCGCCGGGGCGCAGGCGTTCCGCAAGTATATCCACGACTCGATTGCCGCCAACAAGCCGTATGACAGGTTTGCTCACGAGATCCTGACCGCGTCGGGATCGACCATGACCAATCCGGCCGCTTCCTACTACAAGATTTTGCGTGATCCGGCGGCGGCGATGGAAAACACCACCCACCTCTTCCTGGGGGTGCGCTTCAACTGCAACAAGTGCCACGATCACCCCTTTGAGCGCTGGACTCAGGACCAGTACTATCACCTGGCGGCCTACTTCGCCCAGGTGGAGCGCAAGGAAGATCCGAAATTTCGAGGCCAGAAGGTGGGTGGCACCGCCGTCATGGGTGCGACTCCGTTGGTGGAGATCATCGCCGACGCCAAGGGCGGCGAGGTCAAGCATGAACGCACGGGGGAGATCGCCAATCCGGTCTTCCCTTATCAACATGCGGACAAGGCTCCCCCGACGGCGTCCCGTCGCGAACAACTCGCCCACTGGATCGTCTCCAGGGACAATCAGTATTTTGCTCGCAGTTATGTCAACCGCATGTGGAGTTACCTCCTGGGGGTGGGCCTGATCGAGCCGATCGATGACATTCGTGCCGGCAATCCGCCTTCCAATCCCAAATTGCTCGATCGACTGACCGAGGAATTCATCAAGAGCGGCTTCGATACCCAGAAGCTGGTTCGCACCATCTGTCAGTCGCGCGTGTATCAACAATCGATCGTCACCAACCGCTGGAATGCGGACGATGAGATCAACTACTCGCACGCCCTGGCACGGCGTCTTCCGGCCGAGGTGCTCTTCGACACGATCCACCGGGCAACCGGCTCACAGTCGCGGTTGCCGGGGTTGCCGGTGGGGGCTCGTGCGGCACAGCTGGTGGATTCCAATGTCCCGCTGGCCGGGCCGTTCCTGGATCTCTTTGGCAAGCCGCCGCGTGAGAGCGCCTGTGAATGCGAACGCTCCAGCGGGGTGATGCTGGGGCCCATCCTCAACCTGATCAATGGCCCGATCGTCGCCGATGCCTTGAAGGATCCCAACAATCGCATCAACCAACTGGTGGCGAAGGAAAAGGACGATGGCAAGGTCGTCGAGGAACTCTTCCTGGCGATCCTGAATCGGTTGCCCACCAGGGCCGAGCGTGCTCGGGGAATCGAGGCGCTTCATGGGGCGATCGAGGATTTCCAGGCGATCCAGCGCGAGCATGAGAAGGCCCGCTCCGCTCTGGCCGAGTACGAGAAAACCATCCCTGCCAAGCAGGTGGCCTGGGAAAAAACGCTCCAGACGGCGCCTGTGTGGGAGGTCCTCGACTTCGCCACCGCAGTCTCCAAGGGCGGGGCCAAGCTGACCAAACAATCCGATGGTTCTTACCTGGTGAGCGGCCCCAATAACTCGCCCGAAGTGTACACGCTAACGGCGTTGACGAAGATCAAGGGGATCACCGCCATCCGTCTGGAGGTGATGCCGGATAAGAGCTTGCCGGCCAACGGACCGGGGCGGGCGCCGAATGGCAACTTTGTGCTCAACACCTTTGGCGTCAGCGCCGCCCCGCTCGACAACCCGACCGCCAAGCCGCGGCGCATTGGCCTGCAACGAGCGCAGGCGACCTTCTCCCAGCAGATGTTCAGCATCAATGGGGTGATCGACAACAACCCGAACACCGGGTGGGCGATCTCGCCAGAGTTTGGTAAGGTTCACACCGCGGTTCTGGAACTGCGTGAAGTGCTTCAGGATGCTGGGGGCACCAGGCTGGTGCTCACCATGGATCACCGTTTCGCGGGGAAGGAGCACAACATTGGTCGGTTCCGCATCGCGGTGACGACGATGAAACCGCCGATCTCGTTGAATGGTCCTCCGAAGGAACTTGCTCGTATCCTGGCCATCCCCGCCAACCAGCGCACCCCAGCCGATCGGGCGACGTTGACCAACCACTATCGCAGCCAGGATGCCGAATGGCAACGGCTGCAGCAAGAAGTGGCGCGCCTGGGGGCGATCCCGACGGAACGACAGCTGGGAGCGCAGGACCTGGCGTGGGCCCTGCTCAACACCAAGGAGTTCCTCTTCAACCGATAATTCTCGCTTGCTAAAACGAAGGGCCGGGGTGGAAGTGTAAGGTTCTTCCATCCCGGCCCTTCTTCTTGTCCCCGATGCTTCGGTGAGGGGGTCCTCCCATGGGCTGGGCGTCCGCCTACATCGAGAAATTACAGAACGGCGAAACCGTCACGTTCCGTCCACGCGGCCATTCCATGAAGGGGAAGATTGAGTCAGGGCAGAGCTGCACGGTTGCCCCGGTGGCGACTGCCACTCTCCAGGTGGGGGATATCGTCCTCTGCAAGGTGAATGGGCGGCAGTATCTGCACCTGATCAAGGCCATCCAGGGCGAGCGCTTTCAAATTGGCAACAATCGCGGGCGCATCAATGGGTGGATTGGAGGGGGAGCAATCTACGGGCGCTGTGTTCGCATCGAGGCCTGAGACGCTTCAGGGAATGGTTTCACTCTCCTCGCGGCCAGGGATGGCGACATCGGAGAAGCCCAGATCGCGCAGGCTCCCTGCCAGGTGCTCGGCGGCGGTCAGTTCGCCATGAACCAGGCGCACCTTCCCCGTGGAACCCGCCAGCGGTTTCAGATACGCCAGAAAGTCGTTGTGGTCCGCGTGCCCTGAGAAGCCGTTGAGTTCGACCACATGGATCCACTTGTTCCAGGTTCGCCCATGAAAGCGAACCGTGGGACGCTGTTCGAGAAACTGCCGGCCCAGTGTCCCCGGGGCTTGATAACTCACCAGGACCAGGCTGGCGCGCGGGTCATCGACATGGCGCCGCAGATGCTTGATGATCCGTCCGCCATCACACATGCCCCCTGAGGCCACGATGATGCATGGATCAGTTCGGTCGAGCAGATGATCGCTCTGGGAGCGAGACCGCACGTATTCCACTACCGGGCGAGGGTGGTTGGCACTGCTGGCGTCCCAGTGTTTGCTCGGTGCGAAGTGCGCGGGATAACGATCATAGACCTCGGCGATGTCCGCTGCCAGGGGACTGTCTACAAAGATCGGCACGAGCGGCATTCGTCCGCTCAGCATCCATTCCTGCAGATAGTGGACGACCAACTGAGTCCGCCCCAGAGAGAAGGCGGGCACCAGGATCGTTCCGCCCTCGTCGAGACTGCGTTCCACGACCTGGATAAACGTTTCTTCCATCCGCTCGACCGCCTGGTGCAGTCGCCCGCCATAGGTGCTCTCGCACAGGAGGAGATCGGCGGGGGGGATGGCGGCGGCATTGCGCAGGTAAGGCAACCCGCGTCGCCCCAGGTCGCCGGTGAAGGTGAGGGTCACCTCGCGCGGATAGGCCGCCAGTCGAAGGCGCACCATCGCCGACCCAAGAATGTGTCCTGCATCGAACAGGGTCAGATCGACGGCCGGGCTGATGGCAACGGTTTGGCCGTACTCCACCGGCAGACATTGCTGCAACGTGTGCTGCACATTTTGCCGCGCGGTGAGCGTGGACCGGGGAAAGGCCTCGGCCCCACCGATGAGGCTCTGGACGTGGCCCTCCTCTTCCTGAATCCGTGCCGAATCGCTGAGCATGACGGCGATCAGTTCCAGCGTGGGCGGGGTGCAGTAGATGGGGCCGGTGAATCCCTGTTCGACCAGATAAGGGAGTTTCCCACAATGATCGACATGCGCATGGCTAAGCACCACGGCATCGATCGACGCAGGGGGGAAGGGAAAGACGGTCCGGCGCGCGCGTGCCTGGCCCGGATCCGCGCGGGATAGCCCACAATCAAGCAGGATGCGTTCGCCGCCGACCTCGACCAGGTGCATTGATCCTGTAACAGATTGAGCGGCCCCCCAGAAGGTAACGGTCGGGCCAGGGGGGGCTCCTCGTGCATGCACATTCATGCATGCATTCTATCCAACAACCCTTGCGCAGGGGAAGAGGAGGGCGGGATTGCTCCTCGCGCCTTCGGAAGTGATGCTGCCGTGAAAGATGAAAGGACTCGCTCGCTCCTTAATGAATGGCTCTCTTCCCCTCTTCACGATCCTATCACCGCCGCCTGGCTACGCTGCATTGTTGGGTGTATTCGGGGCCGGTGACAGTGATTCGGAGGAAGAATGGACAGGACGCTCGCGCGAGCGATGGCCCAGCATCAAAAGGGAGAGTTAGGCACAGCAAGAGGACTGTACGAGCAAATTCTCGCTCGGGCTCCGACCAACGCGGACGCCATGCATCTGCTGGGCGTCGTCCACCACCAGCGGGGGGAGCATGGTCGAGCCGCTGAGATGATCAGTCACGCTATCGCCCTGCGTCCCGAAGTGGCTGCCTTTCATGTGAATCTGGCGGAAGTCTATCGTGCCCTGAAACAACCAGACCGGGCGATCGGCTGCTGTCAAACCGCCCTGCGCCTGCATCCGAATTTGCCAGCGGCCCTGCACAATCTGGGCCTGGCCTTGCAGGAAAGCGGGCATTTTGCCGAGGCGGTGGAGAGCTTTCGCCGCGAGTTGCAAGTGCAGCCCAACTCGGCGCCGGTGCACAACGCGCTGGGCGTCTTGCTCCGTCAACTGGGGCGCATGGACGAGGCACTGGCACACTTTCAGCGGGCAGTGGCGCTCGCTCCCCAGGATTTCCTCGCCCAAATCAACCTGGGCCAGATGTATTTGAGCCTGGGACGCTCGGAAAAAGCCATTGCCCCCTGTCGGGAAGCGGTGCGCCTTCATCCCCAGGCGGCCATGGCTTATCTCGTCCTTGGAGATGCCCTGCGCCTGAGCGGGCAGTTCGACGAGGCGCAAGCCGCCTATCAGCAAGCCCTCGCACTGCAACCAAAGTTGGCAGCGGCTCACGCCAATCTCGGTCTGCTTCTGCGCGCTCAACAGAAGGAAATGGAAGCGCTCGCATCGCTGCAGCAGGCGGTTTCGCTGGAACCGGGTAATCCGCATTTCTGGCGGCATCTTGCCGAATGGCACACCGAGAGGGACGCCTTTGCCGAGGCGGTGGTGTGCTGGGAACGAGCAGTGGCGCTGCACCCGGCGAACCCCACGTTGCTCCTTGGCCTGGGATCCGCCCTGGTGGAGGCCGGACGATTCCGGGAGGCGGAGACGCATTTGCACTCTGCCCTCCGCTTGCGCCCGGATTCCGCCGCGCCTCACTTCGGCCTGGCGTGCCTCCATGAGCAACGGGGTGACATGGCGTTGGCAGAGGAATCCTTCCGAACCGCCCTTCGCCTGGAACCCACCTTCACCATGGCTCTGGAACGGCTGGTGCGCCTGGTGCGCGGGCGTCTATCTCCCCTCGACAACACTCTCCTGGCCACCCGGCTTGCTGATCCGCACTTATCCGATCGAGATAGGATCAAACTCCTCTTTGCCCAGACCACCGTGCTTGACCAGCAGGGCGATCATGCCGGGGCCGCTGCCTCGGTCCGCCAGGCTCATGCGCTTCGGGTTGAACAGGCGCACCGCCAGCATCGCGCCTACGATCCCGAAGGGCATCGGCGTTTCGTTGCTCGGTTGATCGAGGTGTGCAGCCCCCAGTGGTTTGCACGCCTGGCGCGTGCAGGGGTGCCCACCCAGCGCCCCGTGTTCATCGTTGGGCTGCCGCGTTCAGGGACCACCCTGGTTGAACAGATCCTGGCCAGCCATCCGCGCGTTCATGGAGCGGGCGAGTTGCGTCTGGTGGGGCAACTCTTTCAAACGCTCCCGGCAACCCTGGGGCGCGAAGGCGATCCGCTGACCTGCCTGGCTGCCCTCGATGCGCCGACCATTCAGCGCCTGAGCGAGTTCCACCTGAGCCATCTGGCGGCACTCGACGGAGGGCGAACGGACCGCATCACCGATAAATTCCCGGAGAATTACCTCTATCTTGGTCTGCTGGCGGTGCTCTTTCCTCGGGCAACCTTTGTCCACTGTCGCCGAGATCTTCGGGATGTCGCCGTCTCGTGCTGGCTGACCAATTTCCGGTGGCTGGACTGGACTCATGACCTGGAGCACCTCGTGGCTCGTTTCCACGATTATCTGCGTTTGATGGCGCACTGGCGCAGGGTCTTGCCGGTTCCGCTGCACGAGGTCTCCTACGAGGACGTGGTGGGGGATCTGGAGGGGAGCGCGCGGCGCCTGGTGGGTGCCTGTGGCCTGGAGTGGGATCCGCGGTGTCTGGACTTTCATCGCACCCAGCGTCCCGTGCGCACGGCCAGCAGCATTCAGGTGCGCACGCCGCTGTACCGCCAATCGCTCGGGCGCTGGCACCACTATGAGCACGAACTTGGTGAGGTTTTTGCGCGCCTGGCGAACGCGGAAGCCGCCAGGGAGTCCTCTGCGGGGTAACGCGTCCTGCTACGGGGCTCGGCGAGGATCGGGTTGTGCCGATTGTACGGCCGTGCAGGCCGCGACTTTTGTGCGCTGGAACCCTTTTTCGCGCCCTCAATTCGTGGAGAGAGCGGATTGTTTCTCTGAAGCACAAGAGTAACACCGAATGACTTCAGGACGAGGATCATGCCTCTCACTTCCTTCACACGTCGTCGCTTTCTCAAGTACGCTGGGGCCGCGGTGCTCGGCATCGCCGGGACAGGACTTGCTGCGACCACCTATGCCTACAATGTCGAACCGTTCTGGGTGGAGGTGGTGGAACGCCCTCTCCCAATCGCCCATCTTCCGCAGGAACTGGTTGGGCGCACGCTGGTGCAGATCAGTGATTTGCACACCGGGCCCGCGGATCGAGACTATTTGCGCAGCGCGCTGCACCGGGTCTCCGAGATGCGGCCTGACCTGGTGGTCGTCACCGGAGACTTTACCGATCACGCGCTCGATGGCGAAATTGAGGAGGTGGGCCGTCTGTTCGATGAGTTCCGCATGGGACGACTGGGCACCTTTGGAATCCTGGGCAACCACGATTACGTCAAACGCATCCGTTGCATGAAACAGGCGGAGCGAGCGGTGAAGCGGTTGAGCGAGGCCGGCGTGGACATCCTCCGCAACGAACGGCGTACTGTGGCAGGGTTGCAACTGATCGGACTGGACGATTACTGGTCGCCTAACTACAACCCCGGTCCGGTACTGGCGTCGCGCGATCGCAACGCTGCCACCCTGGTCCTCTGCCACAATCCCGACGTGGCCGATCAACCTGTGTGGTCCGGTTATCGGGGGTGGATCCTGGCGGGGCATACCCATGGCGGGCAGATGATGGCGCCGCTGGTTGGCCCGCCCTACTTGCCGGTGCAGAACAAACGCTATATTGCCGGCGAATACGATGCTCCTGAAGGCCGACGACTCTATATCAATCGTGGGCTGGGATATGGTGTCCGCGCTCGTCTGTGTGCGCGCCCCGAGATCACGGTGTTCACCCTGACCCGTGGGCAGGCGCAAATCCCACCTGGGTGAGACGGTGTCTCCGGACCCCGGCGGCGCGAAATGAGGACTGCGCGCCGTCATTCCCCCTCCGTCCTTTGCGACATGGCTTCAGATCCCTCGAAACGGGAAGATCTTTTCACTCGTCCGGCAGCTGTCCGCTTTCACGCCTCCTCTTCTGCCTGCGTTCTCTCAGCTCTGACAACGCATCCCCACCAGCGAAAGCCCCCTACTTTTCCTCGCGACGGTTGAGATCAGGGATTTTCCTCTGGCATCACGGGATCTCCCCTCCGACAATAGTTTCAAACAGAAGCACTCCCCACGACTGGAAGGATTAGCTTCATGATTTCCCTGCCTCGGTTCATCCTACCCGTATGTGCTGTCACCTTCCTGGTTCCCTGGACCCTCCGCGCCGAGGAGCCGTTTGTCGGCCCGCCGAATCCAAGAGCGATCAAGGCAGACCCCGGGCCGACCAAACCGAACCTCCCCGCCAAGATGATCTACACGGGGCTGGCGCCCAGCAAGCTCATCCCCAATCTGTGCGTGCTCAGGTATCGCATCACCACCAGTTCCCCGGAGTGCCAGGCCTATTTCGATCAGGCGCTGGGATACCTGTATTCCTACGTGTGGATGGAAGCGGCGCGCTCCTTTGAAACCGCTACGTTGTACGATCCCGAGTGCGCCATCGCCTACTGGGGATTGAGCCGAGCCCTGGAAAAATGGGGCCGCCAGCAACCAGGGAACAAGGCGCTGCAACGAGCCGATGAGTTGAAGGGGAAAGCAGGGTGGAACGAACAGCAGCTGATCCTGGCTCGCATGCAGGAAAAAGGGCTGGCTCCGAACGTCGGTGATGCCGAGGCCCGCAAAAAGGCCGCCATCCGCACCATCGACAATCTGCTCACAGTCCATGACGACGATGAGGAAGGCTGGTACTACCGGGCCCACCTCGCCGGCGGACAGGGGTTCGGCGGTGTGGTGGGTGCAGTGCCGTTTTACAAGGCTCTGCTGCGCATCAATCCGCTCCATCCGGGGGCCAATCACGAGCTGGTGCACTACTACGAAAATGCACGCCGACCGGCGCTGGGTTGGATCAATGCCGAGAATTACATCAAGTCGTCGCCCGGTTTGCCGCACGCCTTCCACATGCAGGCGCACCTGGGAACGCGCATCGGTCGCTGGGACAGGACGACCGACTGGAGCATGCGTGCCGTGGAGTTGGAACAAACCTACCACAAGGACATGAATGTCCGTCCGCGTGAGGATCACCAGTATTCGCATCATCTGGAGATTTTGACGATCTCTCTTATCCACGATGGCCGGTTTGCCGAGGCCCGTCAGATCAGGGACGTGGCGCGCAAGGACGGGTTCATGCAGTGGGGGTCGTGGTTCAAGTTACACCTGGCGGAACGAGATTGGGCCGAGGCGCTGCGGGTTGTCACCCAATCGCAGAAACGCGACAAGGTGACTGCCAGCTACTATCGCGCCCTGGTTTATCTCCAGCAGCATGATCCGCAACGGGCGGCCCCGGAGGTGGAAGTGCTGCGTCAGGCGGCCCAGGCAGGACGGAACGATAAGCGCCTGGAACTGAAGTTGTGGGAAACTCAGGGCCGGCTTCTGTGCCAGACTGGCGCGGGCGAGGCCGGGGTGAAATTGCTGCAACGTACCGTCGACAAGACCAAGGACGACTTCTCGCACCACGCCTGGGGCAATGGCGCCTACTACATGGAAAACTGGGGGATCGGGGCACTGGAAGCGAACAAGCTCGATGTTGCCGAGGAGGCGTTCCTGGAAGCGCTCGCCCACGATTCCGGAAGTGTGCGCGGCGCCCTGGGATTGCAGGTCCTCTGCGAACGACAGCACCGCACCGAGGAGGCCAGCCGCTACGCTGCCCTGGCTCGCCGTTACTGGCACAAAGCCGATCCCGGTCGACTGGACGTCGAACTGGCCTTCCTGCGCAGCTGTGGCGCGTCCCTCCCCCGGGCGACCAGCAAGGTGGATAATCCTTCGCCGAAACCGAATACTCCCAGCACCAGGCCCTGACCCAGGAGTGACAACGATGAAGAACGTACCAATGTGGGCCATGCTCCTCGCCGGGGCGCTCTCCGCGGTGGCTGCCACGGCGCAGGCAGCCGATCCCTGTGTTTCGGGATTACCCCCGGGGAAACGGCCTGGCCCGTATTCTTTCCTGGTCGCGACTGGTCCCAATCGCGGCACGCAGCACTGCTACATCTGCGAAACAGAGAATCGTCCGGCGGTGCTGATCTTTGCCCGGACGCCGAGCGAGAGCCTGGGCAAACTGGCCCTGGGCATCGATCGCGCCCTGCTGACCTACCAGAAGGAGGACCTGCGCGGCTGGATCACCTTCCTGAGCGCGGACCAGACCACGATGGACAGGCAGGTCGTGGAATGGGGCAAAAAACAGGGGTTGCGTACCCTTCCGCTCGGGGTCTTTGAGGATCTTGACGGTCCGCCGAGCTATCGCCTCAAACGCGAGGCGGATGTCACCGTGCTGGTGTTTGTCAACCAGAAGGTGGTGCACAACTTCGCCTTTCGTGAAGGAGAACTCAAGGAACAGCAGATCAAGGATATCCTGGCCACCCTTCCCAAGCTGGTGACCGTCCGGAAGGAATAATCTCCGCACGGCTCAACCCGGCAAGCGCGGGCCGCATGCCCGCGCTTGCTCGACACGCCCGCTCGGTGATTCTGGCGAAGGTCTTTTCCATGGCACATTCTCCTCTTCGCGTGGGGCTGATTGGCGCGGGGGCGAACACCCGCCTCCGCCACATTCCCGGATTGCGTGCACTTCCCGAGGTCACGATTACTGCCGTGTGCAATCGCCGCCCGGAGTCCACCGCGGCGGTCGCTCAGGAATTCGACATCCCCCGCCAGTTCCAGACCTGGCAGCAGATGCTCGCGGATCCGGAGATTGATGCGATTGTCATCGGCACCTGGCCCTACCTGCACTGTCCGATCACCCTGGCCGCCCTCGAAGCGGGGAAACATGTGCTGACCGAGGCGCGCATGGCGTTGAACGCTGTCGAGGCGCATCGCATGCTGGCGGCTTCGCGGAAACATCCCAAACTGGTCTGTCAGATTGTTCCCAGTCCCTTTGGACTCCCCGGACACCAGGTGATGGTCGAGTTGCTCGCCAGTGGATTCCTGGGCGAGCTGCGCGAGGTGCAGGTGGTGCATTGCAATTCGTCCCTTGCCGATCCCCATTCTCCCCTGCACTGGCGCCAGGATGCCAGTCTGTCCGGCTTTAACATGCTCACGCTGGGCATTCATCACGAAACACTGATGCGCTGGATGCCGGTTCCGCCCACGCGCGTGCTCGCCCAGGCGCACGCCTTCATCTCCGAACGCCTCGATCCGACGAGCGGTATGCGCCGGCCTGTTGGCACTCCCGATAGTGTGCAGGTGCTGGTGGTGTTTGAAGGCGGGGTGCGTGGCAGTTATTATTTCAGCGGGGTGACACCCTATGGTCAAACGCAGACCATCACCCTGCTCGGATCGGAGGGAGCCATCCACTACGACTTGCTGCGGGATCAGATTCGGGGGGCGAGCAAGAAGCAGCATGCCGCCCCGTGTTCGCTCAGCGATCTCCCGGAGATTCCCATCCCCGCCGACAAACGCGGTGGTTGGCAGGTCGAGGCCGACTTTGTGCAGTCGATTCGCGAAGGTGCTCCGGTGCGGTTTACCGATTTTCTCTCGGGGATTCAGTACATGGAGTTCACCGAGGCAGTCGCGCGCAGTGCCGAGACCGCTCGCGCCGTGAACCTGCCTCTCCTTTCGGAAATTGGCGAACAGGACGACTGACAACGGGATGACAGCAGGTCGCGATTGTCGCGCGGGGCGGGCCGATCTACAATGGTCTGAGTTGGTGCCCACCCGGTGCCGTTGTCCCTGAAGGTTCTCCCTGGTCGTCATGAATCGCTGGAGGCTTCGACGATTCTGTCGCTGGCACCGACTGCAGTCGGTGGTTCTCGTCGCTGCTCTGCTGAGCCAGTTGCTGGTTTCGCTGGGGCTGCCTCTGCCCGCGGTGCGCGCTCGGCTCAAGGATACCTTGACCCCATACCCCTGCATGGATCATCCATGCGGCTGTCTTTCGGCGGAGCAATGCTGGGCTGGCGCGTGCTGTTGCTTTAGCATGACGGAGAAACTGGCCTGGGCCGCCGAGCACCATTACAACCCCCCGCCCTCCGCTTACAAGATTGCCGCTGAGGAAGCGCACGCGGGCGGGCTGGTGTCCCCCTCCTGTTGCCCGGAATGCGATACGCAGGAGCAAGCTCAAACCGCATCGTGCTGTGCACACGCGGTGCACCCGGCCGACTGCTGTCAGTCCACGACGCTTCGAGGAGTTGTCGTGGTTCTGGGCATCTCTGCGCTGCGTTGCCAGGGACAGGCGGCCAGTGGTTTGCTCGCCTCTCTCCCCGCCGTCCCTCCCGGCCCACCGCTCGCGGGACCGGGGCAGCCCACGGCAGACGAGATGCTTCCGCTTCGTTCGCTTTTCTTCCCGTCGCTCCTGGTCACTCCACCGACGCCTCCGCCTCGTTCCGCCTGAGCACGCTCCCATTCACGCACGGTAGCGGTTCCTCGTTCCTGGAACAGAGATCCTGCTCTGCCTGGGTCGCGGAACTGACGCACCCTGTGTGCGATTCCAGGGAGTTGCTCCGCAACCCACCCACAGACTGCTGCGCGCCTCCGGGATGATCCGTGGAGACTGACGCGGCACTGTCAATTCATTGTGCTCCCCTGCGCCTGCGCAGTTGGAAGAGCGTCGCTGCGCTCAGGACTTCTGGAAGGAATGACCGACCATGCGGAACACCCGATACGCCTTTACTCTGATCGAACTGCTGGTGGTGATCGCCATCATCGCCATTCTGATTGGCCTGCTTCTCCCCGCGGTGCAGAAAGTGCGCGAGGCGGCCTCGCGCATGCGTTGTCAAAACAACCTCAAACAGATTGGGCTGGCACTGCACAACTACGAGGGCAATTTCCAGGCCTTTCCGCAAGCGCGCAATCCCTGGCCGCTTGTGCATTCAGCCCTGTCGCGTTTGCTCCCCTTTGTCGAGCAGGACAACCTGCAGCGCCTGGTGGACTACACCACTCCGCCAACCAGCCCCACCAACGTGACCGCCTCGCAGACGCGTGTCAGCCTCTTCATCTGCCCGAGCGATCCCGCCAATGGTCAGGTTGCGGGGCTCCCGGACTGGGGCTCCAACTACGTCGCCAACAACGGCAGCGGGATGGTTGGCTACGGGCTGATCGCCTCCGGCGACGGCCTGTTCACGCAGACTCCGGTGAACATTCAGCAAATCACCGATGGTACCTCGAACACGGCGGCCTTCAGTGAGAGCGTCCTTGGTAATGGCGTGCTCCCGAGCGGGCTGGTTCCTTCCGATCCGCGCCTGGTGGTGCTCGAAGTGGCTGGGGGGAACGATCCCACACCGACCGATTGTGCTTCCGCCAACGGGGCCTGGTCGGCGAAGCGGGGCGGCAAATGGATTGATGGGCATTACGGCAACACCCTCTACAATCACTTTTATCCGCCCAATCCGACCACGTGGGATTGTGGCAATGGTTCGCACAACAAGGGGCTTTCCACGGCGCGCAGTTATCACTCGGGCGGGGTGAATATGCTGTTCGCCGATGGCTCGGTTCGGTTTATCAGTAACAGCATCGACCTGCCGACCTGGCGCGGGATCAGCACCCGCAACACGGGAGAGGTGCTCGGCGCTTACTGAGCCGGGCGAGAGAAAGCGGAGAAACACGTGCCCGTCCTGCTGGTGGTTGGCGGTGGGTTGTTCGGCTCCCTGGCAGCGGCGTATGCGCGTCGCCAGGGAATCGAGGCTGTGGTCTTTGACTGCCAGCGCAGCG
>JAKOSN010000056.1 GCA_029777335.1 Planctomycetota bacterium | reverse complement strand
AGGGGCGATCTCAAGGGCAAAACCTGGCTCCTGGAAGCGGTCCGTGTGGGCAAACATCAACTCATGGGTCGCTGGGCCCAGGTGGGCAACCCCGACGACTCCGGTCCCTACGTCGGCCTGATCGTGGATCCCGAACGCATCGATGGCACCTGGGGCGGCGACGCACGCTGGGATTTCCGCCGCAAACTCAAAAAGTAACTCCGTTGCCTCAGGAACGAACCGCCAGCAACTCTTCCAGATGGGTCTGGACGGCTTCGGCCAGGGCGTCCAGGTTGTAGCCACCCTCCAGGCAGCTCACCAGGCGTCCCTTTGCGTGGGTTTTGGCCACGTCCAGCACTGCCCTGGAAAGTGTGGCGAAATCCTCGGTCTCCAGCCCCAACGAACCGATCGGATCGCGCCGATGGGCGTCGAACCCTGCACTCAGCAGCACCAGCTCGGGTTTGATCGTGTCGGCGGCCTTCTCCAGCGCTCTGGTAAAGGCGGCGTGGTAGTCCTTGCGCGTGGTGCCAAAGCGAATCGGCGCATTCAAGGTGTAGCCCGCCCCCTTGCCCTGTCCGGTCTCGTCGGCGGCTCCTGTGCCGGGATAAAATCCCATGCCATGCCGATGAATGCTGAAGAAGAACACCTCGGGATCTTCGTAGAAGATATCCTGGGTGCCGTTGCCATGGTGCACATCCCAGTCCACGATCAAAACCCGGGTGAGTTTGTGGGCTTTTTTTGCATGCATCGCCGCCAGCGCGATGTTATTGAAAAGACAGAATCCCATGCTGTGCGTCGGGGTGGCGTGATGCCCGGGCGGACGCACCAGGCAAAGGGCGTTCGGCGCCTTGCCCGTAAGAATCGCGTCCACGGCGGCCACACAGGCCCCGGCGGCCGCCAGCGCGACCTCGAAGGAGTCCGCACAAACAACGGTGTCGGGATCAAGGCGCCCGCCCCCGTGAGCCGCGACCTGTTTGGCCGATGCAATCTGGCGAGCACTGTGCACCTGTCCGATGGCATCCTCACTGAGTGGTTTATACGTGCCAGCCTGGCATTGCTTGATCAGTTCGGCCTTCTCCAGTCGAGCCGTGATCGACCGCAGCCGATCGGCCGTCTCGACATGTTTGCCGGTGTTGTGCTTCAAAAACAGCGGATCCGTGAACAGCAGAGTCATTCTGATGGGACCCCGGCCAGAGGAAAAAACAGCCACCTCACCTCAGCGATTGTACCGCTCAGCGCTCCCGCCGAGCCAGCACCTTCCGCCCCGCTTTGTGGATGACGCCACGATCCCGCCCCCAACTGTTCGCTCATCGTGCCTTAAATCGGACCTTGAATTCCGATTTACCTCTCCTATCTTTCCCGAAAGAGGACAACGTTGTCCCTTTTAAGCAGGGAGTGATGCATGAGAATCCTGTGGATTAGTTTTATCGCGGTGCTGGTTATCTCGTTCGCCATCCTTGGCTGGATTGGGACCCAGATCTACCAGGAGATGCCGCCGATTCCGGATCGCGTGGTGACCTCCGACGGCAAGGTGGTGATTGACAGCGGGCAGATTGGCCGGGGACAGAATGTCTGGCAATCGATGGGCGGGATGGAACTGGGCTCGGTCTGGGGCCACGGCAGTTATGTGGCGCCGGACTGGACGGCCGCCTGGCTGCATCGCGAAGCACAACTGATCCTCGATGAATGGGCAAAGAAGGAATACGACAATCCGTCCTTTGAAAAGCTCACTCCCGAGCAGCAAGGAGCCCTCCAGGGACGACTGCAGGAGATGATGCGGCGAAACACCTACAGCTATAGCAACAATACCTTGACGATCGATCCAGCGCGTGCTCGGGCGTTCGAGGACAACGTGATCCATTTTGGCGGAATGTTCCACGCCGGTCATGTGTATTATGCCATCCCGAGAGACACGCTCCCCGATCATGCCCGCCAGCGCGACCTCTGCGCCTTCTTCTTCTGGACGGCGTGGGCGTCTGCCACCAATCGGTCGGGACAGAATGTCTCATTCACCAGCAACTGGCCCTATGAACCCCTGGTTGGCAACAAGCCCACGGGCGAGACGATCGTCTGGACCGGGGTGAGCATCATCATGCTGCTGGGCGGCATCTGTGCCATGGTCTGGTGGTATGCCTCGCAATCGGCCCAGGAGGAACCCGTCACCATCCCGTCGAGCGACCCGCTCCAGACCTGGGCCGCCACTCCCTCCCAGCGTGCCACCTTGAAATTCTTCTGGGTGGTCACGGGGTTGATCCTTGCGCAGATCCTGCTGGGGGTGGTGACGGCCCATTACGGAGTGGAAGGCGACGGCTTTTATGGTTTCCCTCTCTCCAAGTGGCTGCCGTACAGTGTCACCCGCACCTGGCACGTGCAGATGGGGTTGTTCTGGATTGCCACGGCCTGGTTGGCGGCGGGTCTGTTCATTGGTCCGCTGGTACATAACCAGGAACCGACAGGTCAGCGCCTGGGGGTGAACGTTCTCTTCGGGGCGCTGTTGCTGGTGGTGGTGGGCTCGCTGGCGGGCGAATGGCTCAGTATCAAGAACTTCCTCTCCGACGACGTTTCCTTCTACCTGGGACACCAGGGGTATGAATATGTCGACCTGGGCCGAGTCTGGCAGCTTGCTCTCTTCGTCGGGCTGTTGCTCTGGTTGTTTCTGGTGGTGCGCAGCATTCGCCCGGGGTTGGCACAAGCGACCGAACAGAAGCCGTTGCTGGTGTTGTTCCTGATCGCGGCGGGGGCCATTGGCCTGTTTTACGGGGCGGGGTTGACCTGGGGGCAACATTCGCATCTGTCGCTGGTGGAATACTGGCGCTGGTGGGTGGTGCATCTGTGGGTCGAAGGATTCTTTGAAGTCTTTGCCACCACCGTGATCGCCTTCATCTTCACCCGCCTGGGACTGGTGCGACCCCGCCTGGCAGCCTCGGCAGCGTTGCTGTCCGCCACCATCTATCTGTCGGGTGGGATCATTGGCACCTGCCATCACCTGTACTGGTCCGGCACGCCAACCGTGGCGCTCGCCTTTGGAGCCGTCTTCAGCGCTCTGGAAGTGGTGCCGCTGGTGCTGGTCGCCTATGCCGCCCTGGAGGATCTGCGCCTGGCGAAGCGAACGGCCTGGGTTGCACGCTATCGCTGGCCCATCTACTTCTTTGTGTCGGTGGCGTTCTGGAACATGCTGGGCGCCGGGCTCTTCGGCTTCATGATCAATCCGCCGATCGCCCTGTACTACATGCAGGGGTTAAACACCACTCCGGTGCATGGACATGCCGCCCTCTTTGGCGTGTATGGCATGCTGGGGATCGGCCTGATGCTGGTGTGTCTGCGCGTGCTGATGCCGAATGCCACCTGGAATGAAAAGGTCCTGCGTTTTGCCTTCTGGGGGATGAATGGCGGACTGTTCGCGATGTGTGTGTTCAGTCTGTTGCCTGTGGGATTGATGCAGACCTGGGCGTCGGTCGACCAGGGCTACTGGTACGCCCGCAGTCAGCAGTTCATGAACACGCCGATCATGCAGACGTTGCGCTGGCTGCGCGTCCCTGGCGACACCCTCTTCGCGGCGGGGGCACTGGCGCTGGTCTATTTTGTGCTGTGTCTGCGTTCCACTCCGGCTGCCTTGGCCAAGGAAAAATGACGGCAACGGTAGGGCGCTGACAGCCAATTGTCAGCGCCCGCCCAGATACGCCTGCAGATCGCGCCAGATCTTCTCACACCGGCTCCGTCCCTCCGGCGTGAACAGCCCCAGGTAGGTACGTAGCACCAGGGTGATGGTCAGATCGTTCGGTCGATTGGGATCGTTCTTTTCCATGCGCAGTTCCATCTGCAAGGAGGAATTGCTCGCCGCGGGGGCCGGTTTGCTGCTCAGCCAGCTGAGTAATCCCCCGCCCGAGTTTTTCGGTGCGGCGGGTTTCTCCTCGGTCAAACGGACGCGAATGGTCCCCGGAGCACTCTCAACAATTTCCCCGCCCACGTCGTGAATGAACCCCTTGAGTTTGATCATCACCATGCTTTCCACCATTGACACCGTGAGCGAGTGCGTGATGGCATGGCGATCGGTGGTTGTAAGTCCACTGGCCGAACCTGGAAGGCGCTCCCCGGTCTTGCCCTGTCCCTGGAGCACCCGCGAAGGACTGATGGGCGGCGCAGAGGCCAATCGGCTGAGCGGGCGAGCGCGCAGGTAGATCTTGCGGCCAAGCGCGGCCTCGTACCGATGGGCCAGTTCCTCGGCTGTCTGTGGACGTTCCTCGGGATACTTGGCCAGGCAATCCTGAACCACCTGTTCGATTTCGGGAGGAATCTCTCCGCCCAGACCCAGTTCGGCGAACCGCGGCACCCGTTCATCGAGATGAGCGAGCAGGAGCGACTCGACCTCTTCCTGCGGAAAGGGACGACGGCCTGTCAGCATTTCATAGAGAATCACCCCAACGCTGTAGATATCACTCCGACGATCCACCTCGTTGCCGCGCACCTGCTCGGGAGAGATGTACTCGGGAGTTCCCGAAGCGGTCGGCTGGCGCAGATTGACGAGTTCCTCCGGAGCGATGTAAAAGAGGGAGGACATCCGCGCCAGGCCGAAATCCATGAGCTTGATTTTCTCCACGGGAGTCTCAGGATGCACCACCATGAGATTGCCCGGTTTCAGATCGCGGTGGATGATTCCGAGTTCGTGGGCGCTGTGAAGAACATCGCACAACTGACCCAGCAACCGTCCGGCGCGATCGGGGGTAAGGCGACGGCGTCGCTCCAGCAAGGTGGCCAATTCCATCCCGCGCAGATATTCCATCACCAGAAACGGGGGCTCGCCATCGGGATCGGCATCGTAGTACAGAATGGCGTGCGGATGCTGAAAGCGGGACATGATGAAGATCTCCCGCCGAAAATGCTCGCGCGCCTTGGCCTGCACGGCCATCTCCGGGAGCAACACCTTGAGAGCGACCTCGCGGGGTTGATCAAGTTGCCGCGCCAGATAGACGCGACTCATGCCACCCTCGCCCACCTGTCGGGTGATCTGGTAGCGCTGCTGAAAGACCTGACCGATCATGTGCCCGCCCCAAGTCTCAGCCGGAGGATCAAGTAGAAGACCATTCAACTCTAGATCGTGTTTTTGCCTCAGGCCAACGATGCTCAGGTTTTCCCCTCATGACTCGGGAGCCTCCCATGATGGAACACGTCCCTTATCTCTCGGTGCCGACGTTGCTGGAACGAGGCAGCGGCGTGGTGCGCTTTGGAACCGCCCCCGACGGCTTGCCCTTCCTGACCTATCTGGCGCCGCCGCCCCGCGCCGAGGAACTGCTCATCCCGGTGGCCCGCGCCCTGGGCGTCGAAACCCCCGAGGTGCGTTACCACGATTCTCCCCTGGAAGCGCTGGTGGGCCAGGTCAATCATCTCCTGCATCATCAGGTGCTGCAAACGTTGCCGGTCCAGGGAAAGTCTGCGCAGGTGCTGGTGGTGGCACGCCCCGTCCAGCGCGTGTGCGGAACGACCTTGCTGGAGCGTCTTTTCGTTGGCCTGGGACGCAGCACCCAGATGCAACCAGCCGTCGCCATGAACACCGCGGTCATCGCGACCAATGAAGCCCAGGTCAGCGTGTTCCGCCCCGGCCAGATCTGCCTTGCCTTCAACGTGGTTACGCGCCAGCTGGTCCTGCTGCGCAAACAGCTCACTCCCAGTGGCTGGCCCACCTACACCTTTAGCCGTCCCTTCCTTGAAGAATCGCTGCAGTCGTTTGGCGACGGCCACATCGAGGTGCTAATTCCCCAGAGCGTGGGCTGGCGCAACGAGCGACTGTCTCTGCACCAGTGGAACGATTATGTCTCCCTCCGGCAGCAGGCGCCGGAGGCCGACTGGCGTCTGGTTCTCTCCACGACCACGGTTGCTCGCGTTCTCCGCAACATTGTCCTGGCCATGGCGCGGATACACCTGGAAGACCAGGTGCATGGCGATCTCAAGCCGTCCAATGTGCTGCTCGGGGCGCAGGCCGCTCACCCCATCGACAGCCTGGAACTTCGCCCCGGGATGCGTTCCCCAGCGATGACCCAGTCCTGGGCGGCTCCCGAGCAGGTGCTTTGTGGCGCGGTCAGTCCGCAGACCGATCAGTATTCGCTCGGCCTGATGCTGTTGCAGTTGCTGCGTGGAGTTCTCTACGGCGAGGAGGCGCGCGTATCCGTGCCCACGGGAGGCTGTAACGTGGCGTTTCACACCGTGTTGCGCAACCCCGGAGTGTACATAGATCCAGAAACCGCTCCGGTGCAGCGCTCCGCCATCGAACGCTGGCGCACTCTGGTGGAACGGTGTGTCAAGTTCGTTCCCGAGGAGCGCTTCCCCTCGATGCGCGATCTGGCCGAGGCCCTCGACCCGCTGATCGCCGAGGCAACCCTCCACGGCCAGATTGAAATGCCGCTCACGTTCGGCACCCTCGTTCAGGGAGACGATGGCGCTGGCTCAGTTGGCCCCTGCTGGCTCACCCGCTGAGGAACTGACCAACAAACACGTGGAAAAGGATTTGCGCCGAGTCTATCGCTAAATCAGAGGAAGCTGGGGTTGACTTCAAACAAGTGTTTGATACACTCATATCATACAAACGATTGAAACAAATGTTTAACCAAGAAGGCGCGCCCCATGCACTCCTCCGAGGACACGCGACAACGGTTGATCGAAACGGCCGGTCCCATCTTTGCCGAGAAGGGCTTTCGCGCGACCACCGTGCGTGAAATCAGTGAACGCGCCGAGGTGAACCTGGCCTCCATCAACTACCACTTTGGCGACAAGGAAAGTCTTTATCTGGCCACGGTGCATCATGCGGGGCTCACCTGTCAGCAACGGATTCCCCTCCCCGAGTGGGAGCCGGGCACACCGCCAGCCCAGAAGCTGCACGGCTTTATCACGGTCTTTCTCAATCGGGTGGCCGTCGATCACGAGCCGGTCTGGATTGGTCAGTTGATCACGCGCGAATTGATTTACCCCACGCGCGCCTGTGAACATTTTGTGCGGGAGTTCGCACGGCCGAACTTTGAAATGCTCGATCAGATCCTGTGCGAGTTGCTTGGCCCAGACGTGCCACCCACGAAACGCCAATTGGTGATCTTCAGCATCATTGGGCAATGTCTGCATTACCGCTTCTGCCGACCCGTAATTCACGCGCTGCTGGGACCCGAGGAATTCGCCAAGTACAACGTCGAGTTGTTGAGCAACCACATCACCGCGTTTACCCTGGCTGCCCTCGCAACGCTGCGCCGGGACGAACGGACGATCGAGGTGCCCTCATGAACTGGATCGCCTTGAAAATGTTGACCGGCGACCGCAGCAAGTATCTGGGGATTGTCTTCGGCGTGGCCTTTGCCTCGCTGCTGATGGCCCACCAGGTGTCGATCTTCTGCGGGATCATGCGGCGAACCACCAGCCAGATCCGCGATGTCGAGGAAGCGAGCATCTGGGTGATGGATCCCCACCTGCAATACAGCGAGGAGATTCAACCGCTGGCGGACACCGATCTGTATCGCATTCGCGGCGTCGAGGGGGTCGACTGGGCGGTGCCGTTCTTCAAGGGATTGGTGCGCGCCCGCAAAACCGATGGCTCGCGCGCCGAACGCGGCGATTATCGCCAGGTGATGCTCCTGGGGATTGACGACGCCACGTTGATCGGCGCGCCGCGCACCATGGTCCTTGGCGAGTTAGCCGATCTGAAACGTCCCGATACCGTCGTGATCGACGAGGCCGGCTTCAAGTATCTCTGGCCCGATGAACCATTTTCCACGGGCAAATTACTGGAGATGAACGATCGCCGGGCGGTGGTGGTCGGCGTGTGCAAGGCGTCCGCCCCCTTCCAGACGATGCCCATCATGTACACGCGCTACAGCCAGGCGATTCAGTATGCGCCCACGGAACGCCGCCTGCTGTCGTTCGTCCTGGCCCGGCACAAACCCGACGCCTCGCCTGCCGCCGTGTGCGACCGCATCGAGGAAAAGACCGGCTTGCAGGCCGTCTCCAAGGATGGCTTTGGCTGGAAAACGATGCGCTACTACCTGAAAAACACCGGCATCCCGGTCAACTTCGGTATTACCGTGGCTCTGGGATTCATTGTCGGGGTCGCCATCGCCGGACAGACGTTTTACCTCTTCACGATCGAGAATCTCAAGCAATTTGGGGCGCTCAAGGCGATGGGGGTCACCAATGTGAGCATCGTCGGCATGGTGCTCTTGCAGGCGTTCGTGGTGGGATTGATCGGCTATGGCATCGGCATGGGCTTCGCGGCCGCCTTCTTCGTCGCCACCAAAAACGTGACCGCGCTCTCCGGGTTCTTTTTGCCGTGGCAGGTGATGGCGGGCACCGGCCTGGCCGTGCTGCTGATCGTGCTCATGTCGAGCCTGGTAAGCATCCGGCGCGTGCTGGTGCTGGAACCGGCCATCGTTTTCCGGGGGTAAGCCATGAGTGCCCTTGCAACCCAGGCGGCCGTTTCCTGCCGCGGAGTGATCAAGGAGTTTGGCTCCGGGGAAACCCGGGTCATGGCCCTGCGCGGCGTGGACCTGGAAACGCCTGCCGGCGAGATGACGCTGCTGGTTGGACCAAGCGGCTGCGGCAAAACCACCCTGATCTCGATCATCGCGGGGCTGCTCGATCCGTGCCGGGGTGAGGTGAGTGTGCTGGGGACCTCACTCAACCAGTTGCGGGGGCGCCACCTGGTCTCGTTTCGCGCCCGCAACATCGGCTTTGTCTTTCAGCAGTACAATTTGCTCCCCGCGTTGACGGCAGCGGAAAATGCCGCGGTTCCCCTGATCATCGCCGGAATGGATCGCCCCACCGCCGTGAAACGCGCCCAGGCGATGCTGGGCGAACTGGGGATGGCGGATCGTGCCAACGCCTTGCCCGCGCAGCTCTCGGGCGGGCAGCAACAACGCGTGGCCATTGCCCGCGCCCTGATCCATGAGCCACGTCTGCTGGTGTGCGACGAGCCGACTGCCGCCCTCGACGCCCACTCGGGCCGGATCGTGATGGGATTGATCCGTCGCATCGCGGTCCAACCCGATCGCGCGGTCATTGTGGTCACTCATGATAGCCGGGTGTACGACTTTGGCGATCGCATTGTGTACATGTCCGATGGACACATCGAGCGCGTGGAACTCAACGGCCATGCGCACAAGGAGTGAGAACCGATGGCGACCGTGAAAAAATACCTCCTCCCGGGGCTGGCGGTTTTGATGATGGGCTTTGCGCTCTTGCATGTGGTTTCCGCTCAGCAATCGCCGCCACCGCTGGATCCTCCGATCGATCCGGCCCGGAATCCGTACAGTCACACGGTCGCTGGCATCGGGATTGTCGAGGCGCAAACAGAGAACATCTCGGTTGGCTCGCTCCTTCCTGGCGTGGTCACCAAGGTGTTTGTCAAGGTTGGCGATCGCGTCAAGGCCGGCGACAAACTCTTCCAGCTGGACGACCGCGCTCTGCAGGCGGAAAAGAAGGTGCGCGAGGCGGCGCTCGCTTCGGCGCAGGCACAGCTGAAGCGCTTGAAGGAGATGCCGCGACGCGAGGAGGTGCCGCCGCTGGAAGCCAGCGTCGCCGAGGCCCGCGCCAACCTGGTCGAGCAGGAAGATCTGGTCAAGCGCACGCGCGGGCTCTATGCTCGGGCCGCAGTCGCCGAGGAGGAATTGATTCGGCGCGAACAGGCCTGCCGGGCCGCGAAAGAACAGCTGCGCCGGGCCGAGACACAGCTGGCCTTGCTCAACGCCGGTGCCTGGGCGCGTGACATCGAGGTGTCCTCTCGGGCGGTCGATCTGTCCGCCGCGCAGCTGCAACAAACACAAACGGATCTCGATCGCCTGGTGGTGCGCGCCCAGGTCGACGGCGAGGTCTTGCAGGTGAACGTTCGCCCGGGGGAATATGCCGGCACCCCACCCACCCAGACCTTGATTCTGCTCGGCGATGTGCGGGAAAAACATGTGCGGGCCGATATCGACGAATACGACATCCCGCGATTTCGTGCCCACGCCCCCGCCGAGGCCACCCTGCGCGGGCAACCCAATATCAAGTACAAGCTCCGTTTTGTCCGCATTGAACATTATGTGCTGCCCAAGAAATCACTCACGGGCGACACCAAGGAACGAGTGGACACGCGCGTGATGCAGGTCATCTACGCCCTGGAACGTCCGCTCGGAAGTGAGCCGGTCGAGGGCGGCAAGCATGGGAGCACTGCCTTGTTTGTGGAGCCGCTGGTCGGTCAGCAGGTGGATGTCTTTATCAAGACCGATGCCCCGGAGCCGAACGCTCAGTGACACCCCACTGTCTCCAGCGCTCCCTGGGAGCACAGGGAATTAACGCCGGGGCGAGTTTTTCAGAACCTCGTGGAGACGATTGGGAAAGTCGGTGATGATCCCCGTCACCCCGGCCTCGATCAGGGCGGTCATGCGAACGGGATCGTTCTCGGTCCAGACCATGACCGCCACGCCATGCGCCCGGGCATCCTTGATGCCCTGCGTTGCGAGCTTTCCGCTCACCGAGTTGAAACCCATGGTGTCGTACGCGCCATAACACCCCGGGTTGTAGCTATCCCCCTCCAGGATGTCGCGCACATATTTGCCCGGGAAGGCGAGGCGATCTGCCACCAGCGCCCCGGTGGCAATCACCTTGTTAAGGCGGCGCACCTCGGTCAACTGCTCATGATCGAACGACGAGATAATCACCGCGCGTTCCATCTTGAGTTCCTCGATCAGCTTGACGGTCTTCGCGGCAATCTCGGGATACATCCGGGGCAAGGTCTTGATCTCGACATTGACCAGCAAGTGCCTGGCGCGTGCCAGTTCCAGCGCCTCCCGCAGGGTGGGATGTTTGACCTTGCCGCTGCCAAAATGAGCCAGGTCTGCCTCGCGCACGTGGCGTTTGATCTCGTCCTCCCCCAGGCTGCGCAGAAAGGACTGCCGTTTCTCCGCTGGCTTGTTCAGTTCGGCGACATACCAGCTGCCCGCATCAAGGGTGCGAATCTCCGCGGCGGTAAAGTCCGAAACATGGTAGGATTTGCGATCCGGGAAACGTTTTTTGACATCGGAGCAACGCAGCAGATCATCGTCGTGAACAACGATCAATTCGCCATCCTTGCTCAGATGCACATCCAGCTCAAAGGCATGGCAGCCAAACTCCGCAGCCCGCGCAAAGGCTTCCAGGGTGTTCTCGGGGGCAAAGGCCCGGGCGCCACGATGCGCGATGTTGAGCACGGGAGCAGGCGGTTTGCCCCCCACGCGAAGCGGGGCAGGCTCGGCCGCCGGAACACTCGACCCAAGGTGCAGCAGGGCCAGCAGCCCGGCGAGGGTTTGTCGCAACGCCATCATTTCCCCTGTCCGGCTAGCCCTTGAGAATTGGCTGAATCACCTGCCCGCCGTTGATCGTGGCGCGCTCCTCGCGTCCAGAGAGAAGGTAGGTCAGCTTGCGATGATCGAGTCCCAGGCAGTGCAGAATGGTCGCATGGATATCGTGCACATGCACGCGATTTTCAACCGCATACAGACCGATCTCGTCGGTCGCGCCATGCACCACGCCTCCCGTGATGCCTCCGCCCGCCATCCAGATGGTGAAGCCATACGGGTTGTGATCGCGGCCCTTGCCACTCTCGCTCATCGGGGTGCGACCAAACTCGCCGCCCCAGATGACCAGCGTCGAATCGAGCAATCCACGTCTTTTCAGATCCTTTAACAGCCCGGCGATGGGACGATCACTCTCCTGGCAGTAGCGCGCATGATTGCCTTCCACATCGCTGTGGGCATCCCACTTGCTCCCCGATCCGCTGTAGAGTTGCACAAAGCGCACGCCACGTTCGACCAGTCGCCGCGCCAGCAGACAGTTCCGCCCGTAACGCTGGGTTTCCTTGCGATCGAGTCCGTAGAGCTTCTGCGTTTCGGCGGACTCCCTGCTCAGATCCACCACCTCGGGGGCGTGTTTCTGCATCCGATAGGCCAGTTCGTAGGCGGCGATGCGTGCTTCCAGTTCGCTATCGTGCGCGCGTTGCTCCAGGTGCCGGTGGTTGAGAGTCTGGATGAAATCGAGTTTGCCGCGCTGGCGTTCGACCTCCTTCTGCGGAGGATCGAGATAGAGAATGGGCGTCTTGCCGTCGCGAAAGCGCGTGCCCTGGTAAGTCGCGGGCATGAAACCGGTGCCCCAGTTGCGCGATCCACCCGGAGGATCGTCGGGGTAATCGAGGAGCACCACATAGCCAGGGAGATTCTCGCTGACCGAGCCCAGGCCGTAGAGCGACCACGCCCCCAGACACGGCCGCCCGCCCAGGATGCTCCCGGTATTCATCTGGCACACGCTGCCCACGTGATTGAGACCATCAGCATGGCAACTGCGGATCACCGCGAGGTCGTCCACGCAGGTGGCAATCTCGGGATACCAGTCGCTGACCCACAACCCCGACTTCCCATGCCGCTTGAAGGTGCGCTTGCTGGCGAGCAGTGGCGTGTAGGCGGTGCGTCCCATCGCCGTTACAGGGCGCTTGAAGGTGGCGGGGAGCGGTTTCCCATCGAGCTTTTTCAACTCGGGCTTGGGATCGAAGAGGTCGAGATGGCTGGGTCCGCCATCGAGGAAGCACCAGATCACACTCTTGGCGGTCCCCCGGAAATGTGGTTCGCGGGGCGTGAGCGGATTCTTGACCGCCGGCGTGGTTTCCCCGGCGCGCCCCTCGCGTTCAAGCAAGGACAGCACCGCCAGCATTCCCAGCCCACCCCCGCCGCGCGTGAGAAAATCGCGACGCGACAGGGCCAGTTCACGATGAGGCAGCGGCGTGGGAGATGCGTTCATGAGTGCTTTCCACCGGCGTCAATCGACGTAGAGGAACTCGTTGGTGTTCAGCAGCGCGTGACAAAAATCCAGCACGCCAGCGGCAACAGGCGCCTCCACCTGTGAACCGCGTACGCGGAGAGCCGTTGCCTGGGTGGCAGGATGGTGAGCGCGGAGTAACTGGGCCTGTTTTTCCACAAAGGCGACCCCCAGACGAATCTCCTCGCTGGTTGCTTCGCGTCCCCAGGCCTGGCGATAGGCCAGCTTCACCAGCCGCCCAGGATCGCCCGAGGATTGCTCCAGGAGATGCTCGCTCCAGCGCTGCGCCCGCGTTTGGGTGAACTCGCCATTGAGCATCAGCAAGGCTTGCGGGGCGGTTGTCGTCTGACTGCGCCGCGAACAGCTATTATGCTGATCCGGCAAATCGAAGACATCGAAGAGCGGATAACGCATGTTTCGCTTGGCCATCACATAGATCGAGCGTCGATTTTGATCCTCCGCCTTCGGGTCGGGGGTCCAGGCATAGCGCGGCCCGATCTCGGCCGGGAGAATCGGCTTTGCGCTGGGACCATACATGCGCAGGTTCAGTTCGCCCGCCAGCAGCAAACTGGCATCACGAATCGCCTCGCCTTCCAGGCGGCGCCGCCGCGCGTGCCAGAGGAGCCGATCCTCGCCGTCGCACTTCAGCGCTTTCTGATGACCAGGTGCTTGCGGATCGATCGAAGCCGACTGGGTATAGGTGCTGGAGAGAACCATCTCTCGATGCATCTGTTTCAGACTCCAGCCCCGCTCGATGAATTCGACCGCCAACCAGTCGAGCAAGGGGGGATGCGAGGGAAGCTCTCCCTGGGTGCCAAAATCGCTGGCGCTTGCCACCAACCCCACGCCAAAATGATGTTGCCAGAGCCGATTGACCATCACCCGCGCTGTCAACGGGTGATCCTTGGCGGTCAGCCAGCGCGCCAGGGCAGCGCGGCGCCCCGTGCTGGTCACTCCTCGGGGCAAGGCAGTGTCGGGTCGCGCTGTCCCCAGAAAGAGCGGAAACCCTGGTTCCACTTCCTCCCTGGGACGGCGCCAGTTCCCGCCCATCAGGCGATGCGTGGGCGGAGCCTGGCGCCCCAGATCAACAATCCCCATGGCGTGCGCCGCGTCTGGGCGTTTTCGATTCAGAGCCGCGAGTTCCTTTTGCAGCTGTTGATAGCGTTCCTTCTTCTCTCCGGTCAACTTGGCGGGGGCCTTGTTCTCCGCCTCTTGCAGCTGACGCTCCGCCATCGCAGCAATCTGCATCTGATACGGAGTGCGTTGCTCCAGAGGGGTGCGCACAGCGGTCTGAATTTCGGTGTCGAACTTCTGCACCAGATAGGCCCGTGCCGATTTGCGCGCGGCCCCAACCAGGCTGTCCATCTCCTGGCGCACCTTCGCCGACGCCTGTTCCCACGCGCGGTATTGTTTCTCGTACTGCCTGCGCTCGGCTGGCGCCAGGGCGAGCAGATCGTTCCGCGGCAACATGGCGGCGAAAAACGCCTGCAGCTGATAGTAATCGCTCTGTGTGGTGGGATCGTATTTGTGGTCGTGGCAGCGGGCACAGCCAATGGTCAGCCCCAGAAAGACCGACCCCATGGTATCGGTCACATCGTCGAGAATCTCCTGGCGTCGCTGTTCGAGATTGGCGGCGTTATCCTCGTCGGGCCAGAGACGATTCAACCCGGTGGCAATCAGGGCCTGAGGATTGTCGGGCTCCAGTTCATCACCCGCCAGCTGCTGCCGCACAAAGCGATCATAAGGGAGATCCTCGTTGAAGGCCCTGATCACATAGTCGCGATACTGGTGCGCCAGGGGGCGATGCACATCGGCCTTGAAACCGTCGCTCTCAGCGTAACGAACCAGATCGAGCCAGTGTTGCGCCCAGCGCTCCCCATAACGAGGCGAGGCCAGCAAGCGATCCACCACCTTGCGATACGCATCCGGCGCTGAATCCTTGAGAAACGCCTCCTGCTCGGCCAGAGTGGGGGGCAAACCAGTCAGATCGTAAGTCACGCGTCGCAAGAGAGTAAGGCGATCCGCCGGCGGATTCAGAGTCAGCCCCTGGGCTTCAAGCCGGGCCAGGATGAAGGCGTCGATCGGAGTAACCACCCGGTCTTTGTGCTTCACTTCCGGGGGGTTGCTCTTGCGTGGCGGCACAAACGACCAGAACTTTTCATCGCTCGCCGAGAGAGGGAGCACCCCAACGAGGAAACAGGCGAGAGCCAGAAAAGAAGGAAGGCAGCGTGGCATGGTAGGCCATCCTGAGGTCTGGCGGGGGTCAGAGCATCAGGGATTATCCTATGCGAGATCCGACCACTTCGCAACCAAAGAACTCCATGTTTATGACGGGCAAAAGGTAGTCTTGGCGCTCGCGCGGTGGTATCATGAGGAGAAAGGTTCCACCGTCGCTGACGGAGCGCTCCGGCAAGGCCGCCGTGCGTGGCATCTCTTCCGCGTCGTCTTCCTGAGTGAGGTCTGCATGAGTGACCGCCGAAGTTCCCTTTTCCGTTCTTGCCTCTCCCTGCGCTGGCTCGCACTGACTGCCCTGCTCCTGGTCGGGGCCAGCACCAGTGCCGCGGCTGACACCACGGCCGGTAAGCTGTTGACCGCCAACGGCAGCGTGATGATCCGCGAAAAGCTCGGAGATCCCTGGCGTCCGTTGTTGAAAAACGAGGCCATCCCCGCCAAGCATTTGCTCGTCGGCCTCGCCGGCGCCAAGATCGACAGCAAAAACGGCGCCGTCCGGTTGGCGATGATGTCCGACCTGGACCAGAACTCCCCGTACCCGGTGATCGAAAGCGCTGTGATCCTGAACCCCAACCCGGATGTGGATCTCGATTTCACCCTGGATCGAGGCCGCGTCGATGTGATCAACCAGAAGAAAGCGGGGAAGGCTCGGGTGCGCGTGCGCTTCCTCGATCAGGTCTACGATCTGGATATGAATGAACCGGGAACCCGCGTCACTCTGGTGCTGTACGGGCGCTGGAAGCCAGGGGCGCACTTCACTCCCAAGCCGGGCCCCGAGGACACCCCGATCATCAACTTCGACATGATCGTGACCAAGGGGAGTGTCGATCGCAAATGTCCCGTCTGCCAGTTCCTGATGACGGCGCCTCCCGGCCCCGCGGAGTTTCGCTGGGACAACCGCACCGGAGCGGACCCTCGCCCCACCAAGCTGGAGAAGATCCCCGCCTGGGTGGCGGACGATCCGGCGACCACCCCGCGCGGCAAGGCCATTCTGGAACGGTTGAGCAAGTTCAGCGAGGAAGTCACCCAAAGCTCGGTGCCGGCGACCATCAAGAAATACATCAACTCGGACAAACCCGAATTGCGCCGCATGGCAGTCTTCGCCGCCGGAGCCCTCGATCAGCTGGCCGAACTGGGCGATGCGTTGATGCAGGGGAAGGACGAGGAGACCTGGAACAATGCCGTGATTGCCCTGCGCCACTGGCTGGGACGGGCCCCCGGCCAGGAACTGGTCCTCTACAAGGGGATTCAGGAACGCCGGAAGATCAAGCCCAACGAGGCGGCCATTGTGGTTCAACTCCTCCTCGGGCTGACTGAGGAACAGGAAGCTCGGCCCGAAACCTACGAGGTGTTGATCGAGTTGCTCAAGAGCCCCGTCATGGCCATCCGGGGGTTGAGCCAGTGGCATCTGCGCCGCTTGACTCCCACCAGTAAGATCTACTTTAACCCCGCAGGGAGCAAGGAAGAGATCGAGAAGGGGTATCAAGCATGGAAAGAACTCATCCCCAGCGGGAAACTTCCGCCCAAACCCAGGCTGGACGACAAGAAGTAAGGCACGGCCACGAAAAACTCTCAGGACCGATGACACTCGAACCAATGATTCCTCTCCTGGAGAATCCATTTATGCGTAAAGAGTTGAGCAAGCTAGCGCTGGTCGCGACTGCGTGGGCGATGACGGCCGTGCTGGCCTCCGCTCAGTTCGTCCAGCAACCCGGATTGAACAATCCCGTGCGTCCCGGTTTCGGTGCTCCAGCGGCCGCTTTGGACAACGTCGCCGCGACCCGCGACGCTCGTGTCTCCAGCAACGTCCGTGCCGGCTACAACAACGTGGGTTACGGGGGAGTGGGCTACTCTCCCTGGGGCCCATTCATGGTTCAGAACCCCTATGGCGCGGCCATGAGCGGCCTGGCCGACCTGACCCAGGCCCAGGGGCAGTATCTCAACGACTGGCAGCATTCGCGTATCATCAATCAGCAGGTCGAGCAGCAGAAGATTCAAACCCGCTACCAGATGATGCAGCTGCGCCAGTATGAACGCTCGCTGCAACCCTCGCTGGAAGAGCTGCGCGAACAGGAACGGCAACGCGAATTGCGGCGGGCTCTCAACGATCCGCCCTTCACCGAGATTCTCTCCGGCGGCGCGCTGAACAACCTCCTCAAGGATATTCAGCGCATGAGTTCCATGGGGGTGAACGGGCCGAGCGTGCCGGTCGATCCCGACGTGCTCAAGCACATCAATCTGACCTCGTCCACCGGCGGCAACATCGGCGCTTTCAAAAACGGTGGGAAGATCAGGTGGCCGTTAAGTCTGACCACCTCGCTCTTTGAACGGTCGCGCACCAACATTGAACGACTGATTCAGCAGGTGATCAAGGAAGCGGAGTCCCCCGGCGGGGTGCAGTCTGCCAGCGTTCGCGAACTCAGCGACGCCGTCAAGGGGCTGGAAAGCAGCATCGATACTCAGTCGTCCTCGATGGGGTTGCAGGATCTGATTCAGGCCAAGCGCACGGTGCGCGAACTCTCCGACGCCGTGACCGCCATCCAGAATCCGGATTCCTCCAACTACCTCAACAACAAGTGGGCAGCCCAGGGGCAGACCGTCGGCGACATGGTCAACTTCATGACCAAGCAGGGCCTTCTCTTCGCGGCGGCGGTCAGTGGCGATGAAACCTACTACCGCGTATTGCATCAGGCGATGGTGACCTACACCCTCGGTGCCAAGCAAGCCAGCGCCCAGCGCTGAGCGCATTTGCCCATCCCATTAGGACCAACGGCTCGTGGAGGATCATTCTCCACGAGCCGTTCGTTTGATGCCCTTGGCGCGTTCGTTTTTACTTGCGGCCCACCCCGAACTGATCGCCATTGCGCACGGGCACGCCATCCTTGAAAACAATCTCCACCATCTTTTCGCTGTGCACCTCGCGTCCCTTCTCATCCTTCAGAGCCGCCACAATCTTCCTGGTTTTGGTATCGATCACCTCGCCCGTGGAGGGATACCCGCGCCGGCCATCGAGGCTGAAGGTCACCCACCCCGGTTGCTCGCGCAGCGCGATGCTCGTGATTTGCCTGGGCGGCATCGTCGCCAGATCAAAGATGTGCAGCCGGCTGTTGGCGGCATCACACACCCAGACCTCCTTTTCGTCCGGCGTAAGCCCCACGCCATGACTGGGGCACCCGTGTCGCTTCGGCGTGCCCTTCTTGAAGCCCTGGACCTCGACCCGATACAACTTTTTCCCCGTTTTCAGATCGCCAATCTCGAAACCCAGGAGTTCATTGACGGTGACAAAACAGAGCGACCGCGCCGCGTTCACCGTGAAGGGACGAATGGCGGCGCTGAACGGGCCAACCGGCTCCAGCACCTTGTGCGTTTTGGTATCGACCACGGTGAGAAGCGGCGAGCGCAGACCGGCAAGATAGACGCGCGTCCCGTCGAGACTGCACACCGTGTTGTGCGCCCCGGATTTGGGCTCGATCTTGAGAATCACCTCGCCCCTGGCGGCATCAACCACGTTCCAGTGCGATCCTTCCAGCGAGGGCACGAAGAGGGTTTTGCCATCCGGGGTGATTGCCATCCGATCGCAGCCGCCGGGAAGTGCCTTTTCCCACAGCGTTTTGTCGGTGAGCAGATCAACACAGTAGAGACGGGTCAACGTGGTGAAGTACAGGCGGCGGGTGGCGGCACAGGCGCAGATGCCCTTGATGTTCTCCGGCTTGGCGACCTTGCTCGCCGGTGTGTCAATGCGCTTGACGAAGGCGTGGTCGCGATCCATGTCGAAGACCAGAATGCCCGCCCCACCAAATTCCAGGTAATTGCGAATCCCCGGGACAGCGACGTAGAGGTAGTGATGCTCCCCGGTCTGTGGATCGGCGGCGCGCGTGACGGCGCCCGGCACGGCCATCAGCAACGCGGGGACCAACACCAGGAGCAAACGTGTGAGATTCATGGTGAGAGGCTCTCAGCAGAGGAGGGAGGGAACCATGCGGGCATGATACCCCCACCCCGCGCGAGCCGCAAGCATTCAGTGTTCGCGCGTGGGGGTTGGCTTGCGCAGCTCACCAAAAGCCGCACGGGCAAAGCCGGCAAAGGCGATGGTCGCTCCACCGAGCACCAGGACGCCGCGAATCGCATCGTGCATGTCGTCGTTGGGCGGGGCCTTGGCGATCAACACCCCCAGGGTGATCACCCCCACCGGGCAGGCCAAACCCAGCAGAACCGAGGCCGACAGCAAAAACCAGAGGAGAAAACGACTCCGCAAAGGCGAGAGTTCCAGTTGACAGGCGGTGCAGTGGTAAGCATGCTTGCCATCGAGGCGCGACCGTTCGGCGTGAGGCACCACCCGGGGTGAGCCGCACCCCGGACAGCGAAGTTTCCTCCGAGCCGCCAGAACGGTTTCCCATTGTACCTCGGTCGCGCCGTCGAGTTCCCGGCGTGATTTTCTGGGAATGGCGACCTTGATCCCTTCGCGTTCGAGCTGTTCCACCACTTCCTTGATGGTCGCCAGAGCGGTGTTGTTCCAGATCAACTGGTACTCTTCAATGCCCTCGCGCTGCCCCTGGTGCAGCGCGGTGAAGAATTCTGTGGGATTGCGATAATCCCTGCTCACCTGTCCTGCTGGGCTTGCATGGCGAACCGTCACGTCGAAATCCCGCTCCGTTCCTGGGCGGGGAAAGCCGGTGGGGAGCATGGTGGAGTCTCGCAACGTCAGCGCTGCCATTATCTTCCGGTGCCAACGAGGTGCAAGGCTCGCCCGGTGCGCCAGTTGTGCTCCTCGCGGATGACCTCGTGGTACAAAGTGTCGCGTTCCACGGGAATCCGCCCGGCCTCTTCGATCAAGCGCCGAATCTCCACCACCGAAAGCTCCTGCGGCGAATCCGAACCCGCATCGTGATAGATCTTCTCATGCACCACCGTGCCGTCCAGGTCATCAGCACCGAAGCTGAGCGCCAGCTGGGCGGTCTTGATTCCGAGCATCACCCAGTAAGCCTTGATGTGCGGGAAGTTGTCCAGCATCAGCCGGCTGATCGCCATCGTCTTCAGATCGAGCACGCCACTGGGACGAGGGAGGTGCGCCAGGCCCGTATGGTCGGGGTGGAAGGCGAGCGGAATGAAGGTCTGGAATCCGCCGGTCTCGTCCTGCAGCTCGCGCAGCCGAATCAGGTGATCGACCCGGTGGCGCGGTTCCTCAATGTGGCCGTAGAGCATGGTGGCGTTGGAGCGCAACCCCAGTTGATGCGCCTCGCGATGGATCCGAATCCAGGCGTCGGAATCGGCCTTGTGCTCGCAGATGCGGTCGCGCACCTCGGGATGAAAGATCTCCGCGCCTCCGCCCGGCAGACTCCCCAGCCCCGCCTCCTTGAACTCGGCAAGGAGTTCTCTTGTCGGTCGGCCGGTGAGGCGCTCGAACCAGTCCCATTCGACCGCGGTGTAGGCCTTGAGATGCAATCGCGGATGGTGCTGATGGATCAGACGCACCACGTTGAGATACCACTCGTAGGGCAACTGGTGATGCAATCCGCCCACAATGTGCAGCTCGGTGGCGCCGCGCTGATCGGCCTCCGCTGCCCGGGCGAGGATCTGCTCATCGGACATCACATAGCCTTTCGGGCTTTTGAGATCGGCCCGAAACGCGCAGAAGGTGCAGCGATAGACGCAGACATTGGTGGGATTGAGATGGGTGTTCACGTTGTAGTAGGTGAACTGCCCATTCTTCCGTTCGCGGACCAGGTTCGCCAGTTCGCCCAGCGTGAAGAGATCGGCGCGCTCATACAGGGCCACGCCATCGTCGAACGACAGGCGCTGGTTGGTTGCCACCTTGTCGCGAATGGCCGCCAGACGCGAATCCTGCACAGAAGAGATCATGTTGGCCTCGTTTTCTCCATCCATCCCGACCGGACACGTCGGGGCATCTGTCCTCAGGATAGCAACCGCACCGGGCATCGGCGATTAACCACGCTCACATGTGCAGTTCCACAATGTCCTTATCGTGCATCACATGGTCGCGCGTCACGGTCTGGCCATCGAAAACCCCAGTCCCCCAGATGCGGGCCGACTTCAATTTGTCCGTGAAATCCCGGTGAACCAGCCCCGCCAACTCCAGCAAGGTGCTCCCCACGGGACAGGTGTAGGGCGAATCCATGTCTGCCGGTTTGCCCGGCTTCTTCGTGTACACGCGAATCACCTGGAGGTAGCGATAGATGGCGTCACGCAGCGCTTCCATCCCCGCTCCATGCTCGGCGGAAACCGCGTGGAGGGGGAAGCGGTCGCCCATCATCTCTTTCAGGATCTCCAATCGCTCGGGTGCGCCGGGAAGATCGAGCTTGTTGGCGACCAGCAAGGTCTTGACGTGAACAATGCTCAGATCCTCGCTGGAGGTCGGTGCGCCCACAAGAACGGTCTTGGTTTGCTTCAACCGTTCACAGATGGTGTCCACCGCAAAGGGGCCATCGTCGTCGCCCAGGTCAACCAGGAGCAAGGCGGCATCGGCGCTGCGCACCATGCTGGAGACATAGGGTTCCATGAAGTCGGGGGTGATGGGAGGCAGATCGATCAGTTGCACGCGCACGTCTTCCCAGTCCATCATGCCGGCGGCCGGTTCGCGTGTGGTAAAGGGATACGGGGCAACCTCGGGCGTGGCGCGCGTCAACCGGCTGAGCAACCGGCTCTTGCCGGCATTGGGTGCCCCGAGCAGAACATACTGGCCGGCCCCCTGGCGCGGAATCTTGTAGCTCACGCCGCCTTTCTTGGGGCTTTTGCGTTCCTGCTCCACCTCGGCGCGGGTTTCGCTGATCTTGGTCTTCAACTCCGCCTGAAGTTTTTCGCTGGCCTTGTGTTTGGGGAGCAAGGCGTACATCTTGCGCAGCGCTTCCAGCCGTTCCTCGGCGGTCTGCGCTTTCTTGTACTCGGCCTCCGCTTCCAGATATTGCGGAGTGAGATTGGCGGCCATGGTCGTTCTCCTTGGCGGCTAACTCATTGGATCACGAGCGCGATGCTGCCATGATAGCAAAACGAGCGGCGAGGAGGATGCAGGCACCCAGGCGCAAAACCAGGCAAGGCCAGGTCTGCTCCAGGAAAATCGTGGATCAAACTCGCCCTCTGCGGGTAGTAGTAAGGCAGAGGGGAGAACATCGCCGCAAAGGAAGGAACATGGCAACCAGCCAGAAGAGCGGAGTCCTCCAGCACCTGCGCAGGATTTTGCAAGAGGGTGCGGGACGTCCCGATACGCAACTGCTGGAGGATTACATTTGCCGCCACGACGAGACGGCTTTTGCCCTCCTCGTGCGACGCCATGGACCGATGGTGTGGGGGGTGTGTTGCCGCGTTCTGCGCAACCCCCACGACGCCGAGGAGGCGTTTCAGGCCACCTTTCTCGTCCTCATCCGTCGGGCGGCCTCGATCACCTCCAGGGAGTTGCTTGCCAACTGGCTCTATGGAGTGGCCCACCAGACGGCGTTGAAGGCGAGGGCGACCTCCGCCAGGAGGAAAGTACGGGAAAGGCAGGTGCGAGAGATGCCCGAACCATCCGTGATGCACCGGGACCCGGCGAGTGATCTGCTCCCCCTGCTCGACGAGGAGTTGAGCCGCCTCCCCGAGAAGTATCGGAGCGTGCTCGTCCTGTGTGACCTGGAAGGGAACACCCGCAAGGAAGCGGCCCGGCACCTCGACCTGCCCGAAGGAACAGTGGCGAGTCGATTGAACCGAGCAAGAAATCTGCTGGCGCGACGTCTGACGCAACGAGGTGTCACCCTGGCGGGCGGAGCATGCGCGGCGGTACTGGCACCACAGGCGGCATCGGCCAGCGTGCCACACGTGGTGATGAATGGCACTCTTCAAGCCGCAACTCTGGTTGCAACGGGAAAGGCGGCCTCGGGAATGCTGTCGATCAAGGGGGCTGCTCTGGCGGAAGGAGTGATCAAGGCGATGTGGTTCAACCAACTCAAGACGGTTCTCGCCGTCGTGTTGATTCTTGGCTTCATGGCGACCGGGGCAACCATCCTGACCGGCCGGACGGCGGTGGGTCAAGAGGAGAGGAAGCCTGCTGCGAGGACACCTGTGCAAACAACACCGAAACCGGATCAGGAGAAGCAGGGCTTCACCGCCTGGGGGAAAGAGGCGAACGGTCTGCAAGCGGGGGTGGGATATGAACCCGGCCAGAAACGGAGTTACCAGCACGGCGAAAAGGTATCTCTGGTGCTTCGCGTTCGCAATGTGAGCAAGGAGAAAATCAGGTTCCAGTGCACCAGTGCGCACTTCATGGAGATTCCGCCCCTTGTGACCGATCGCAACGGCAAGCGGCTCAGCATTCTGACCCTGGAGCACAGTCCCGGCAAGGCACGATTGCATGTGGTGGATCTGGCGCCGGGTCAGCAAACCGATCTGCACGCCTGGCAACTCGAACTCAGACCGGCGAGTGAACGTGGGAGCAACAGTTACTGGACTCTTTACGGGACCGGAAAATTCACCGTCCAGTGCGATTCGTTAACCATCGAACCCGACTCCGTTCTGAGCAAGCTCCGCACCGGGAAACTGGACCTGGAGGTGAAGCCCGAGGCATCGCCCGCCCCAAACAAGGAGAAGGAACCGGCCCCTCGCCGTTGACGATGCCTTGACACTGCCGCCGCTAACACATCCCGGCCGTCGCCGCGGGGACTTCCACGTCAAGACAACCCTGTCCAGCACGAGGTCCATCCTGGGCCTGGATCAGTTCCTCCCGATCAGCAAATCCACGACCCAGCAGCCCCGGACGTGCGGCCCTGGGTGGCGGCAGTGGCCGAGGATGTCGGTGTCCTGGCACCCGGCTTCTTCCAGGGCGTCGGCCAGCACCGGCAGGCGGTCGAAGGCGCGCTCGTCGTAGATGCCCTGGGCGAGCTTGACCACGGTGCCGTTGTTCCAGGTCAGAATCTCGGACGGGATCGTCGTGGGATGGAAGACAGCGCCGAAGATACAACGCAAAATGTCCGACTGGGCTCGCTCCTCGGCAAGCTGATTGCGGGATCCACCACCCCCCGCGTTTGCAAGCGCCGCAACCGCCAAATACGCGTTGGACGACGCATAGTACGCGGCCTTGGGCGCCTCCGGGTGGACGACTTGCAATGCCAACGCGAGGGCATCGTACGTGGGTTCCAGGGCCGCCCGTTCCGCCCCGCGCGAAGCCCGCCAGCGCCCCTCCATCGCTTCCAGAGGTTCCCTGACCAGCCTTTCCGCTTGATGCAGTTCCTCCCTGGTGCCTCGCCCCTCGGCCACGCGCTCAGCGACCTCCACGGCCGCCTGGGCGAGCGGCTGGGGGAGCAGATGCCGAACCCGATCGTAACAGGCACACGCAAACAAACGCAATTGGCGCGCGCTGCCCTTGCAGTTGGGGAACGCCTCCACATCCCGCACCCTGGGATAATCGGTCCCCAGCAAGTGTCGCAACATCAGTGTTGGTCGAGAACACGCGAGCCATTCGCTCTCGGTCATGGGGTTGTCTCCGCATCGCAGGACGCCTCAGGTTGATTGTAACCTGGTGCCCTGCGCGAACGACAGCTACAACAACGACTGGACATTCAGGCCCCAGGTTCCCCATGCAGAGGCAGGCGTCATGAAAACGCACACCGAATATTTGACGTTAAATATCCCCTCGAAGATGGCCTTTCGCAACATCACTCCCCAGGTCGAGGAGGCGGTGCGCAAGAGTGGCGTCCTGGAAGGGCTGGTGCTGGTGAACACCATGCACATCACCGCGTCGGTGTTCATCAACGACAACGAGTCCGGTTTGCACCACGACTTCGGCGTGTGGCTGGAGGAACTGGCCCCGTTCAACCCGGACCCGAACCACTACCACCACAACCGCACCGGCGAGGACAACGCCGACGCCCACCTGAAGCGGCAGATCATGGGCCGCGAGGTCGTCGTCGCCATCACCAAGGGCAAGCTCGACTTCGGCCCGTGGGAGCAGATTTTCTACGGCGAGTTCGACGGCCACCGCCCCAAGCGGGTGCTAATCAAGATCATCGGGGAGTGAACTCACCTGACGACAGGGCCACCGAGGACGAGCGGCTTATGGGGATCGAGTTCGAGTGTGACCGCTGCCGCAGCATCCATTACGTCAACGACGGGCCAGTTGCCTATTACGCGCTGGCAGATGGTCGAGCCTTCTTTGGCCCGCACGGAACGGGTTGGTGTTCCCGCTGTCGCCTCCTCTCGGAGGTGGAGGCGATACCCGACCCGGAAGTGCTACAAGCGAGACTGGTTGAACTGCGGCGGTTGCCAGACAACGACGCTTCCAAGGGCATGCTGGAACACTGGACCACGATGCTTGACTGGTCCCGAATACGAAAGGAGTCGCCACGGTGCCTGCGTTGCGGAAGCTTGAACTTCACACCGCTCCAGCAAACCGGGGAATGCCTAGTTGAGATGGGCGAGGAGGAAACCAGACCGTTCCGCCACCCCGGGTGCGGAGGAGTCTTCAAGGTCAAGGAAGTTGTGTTCGCCCAGCCTATGGGGAAGTGCTTGACAGCGGACGGGCAACGCCTCGATCATCGGTGGGACGGGGCATTCGTCCGATGGGTTCGACGCCTTTCCTGCTGGCTGGCGGGCCGATTCGGCTGAACTTCCTTGACTCCAGGCAGTAGTGGCAATCGCCAAACGCCCGCAGCAACTTGATAATCTGCCCCCGGTGCTTTGCTCAGAAGAACGTCATCTGCAACCGCAGCGGGGGACTGATCTCGGGGAACTGATACGCCAGTTGCAGGATCAGGATCACCTCGTGCGCGCCAGGGTGGCCACGCAGTTCGTGCAGTTCGATCGAGGCCGACGCCAGCGGATGACGCGCCCGTTGCTCCAGACCCTCCGGCGCGGTGTGCGGCGCCAACACATACCCGTTGATCCACTCGTTCAGCCCGTGTTGCAACTGAGCGCGCGACTCCAACGTCCCGCGACGCTGGCGCAGCATGAGTTGTAATTCACGCACAAAGATCGCCGCACAGAGGATATAATCGATCCGACAACTCGCTCTGGAACGTTCATTCGCTTCCGCGCTGTGGTATTGCTCCGGCCGATGGCAGGATAGTGCCCCGAAGAAGACCCCATACCCCGGCTCCGGATGGCGCAAGACCGGGTGAACCAGCGGCAACAAGCCCAGTTGTGACAGGTCGAATTCCAAGCGCTCCGACAGGGCAAGGTCTGTGCAGTGGCCGTGGCTATCTCTGCCCCCATCGGCGGATTCGTACCAACTGGCAAGACCGTCCACTCGTCCGCCGCCTTCCAGTCCCCTGGTGTGTGCCAGCCAGCCATGTTCCGCGAACGCCCGGGTCAACACCACTCCGTAGACCCAGGCAGCGCTCATCCAGAGAAGTTGCGCGTGCGCAGGGGAAGCCGACAGTTCGCGATACGTGAAGACCGCTGCCCGCATCCCCTGGTCTGGATCGTAGGGCAATCGTGCCAGCACTCGCGGCACGGTGAGCGCGACATGGCGGGACTCGGGGCTCTCCCGAAATTTCCGCCATTGCAGATAGTCCACACCCTGAAAGTGCTTGGCGAGTTCGCCGAGCCGGAGCAGTTCCCCCCAGGTGTTGATGTGGAACAGACGCGGACTCACCTCGGCGAGGAAGATCGCCTGACAGCAGGCCGCCGTCTGCGCCACCCCCTGGAGCAACTCCATATCTGTGGGGCTCTGATCGAACGCATAGGCGCCAAGCAGGACGGCAAAGGGTTCGCCACCAAAGCGGCCAAACTCCTCCTCGTAGACATTCTTGAACAGTCCGCTCTGGTCGAAATCCACCGCCTTGGCGCAGTCACGTTGCAACATCTGCTTGCTGACATCGAGCACGCGCACCTTCAGATCGTGGCGCACCGGCGTGTGCTCCAGGAGATAATCCAGTCCACGCCAGGTGCTCTCCAAAGCCTGAAAATCCGGGTGATGCAGCACCTCGTTCACCTGGGCAGAGAGCAAGCCATCGAGTCGTTCGCGTTCGTCCCGGTCCGCCGGCGCCTCGGTCAGGGCGCGCCGACGCATCAACAACGGGTGCAGGCTCGGCAGCTGGCCTGCCACACGCGAAGGCCCAAAATCCGCCAGGCTGTGAAACGTCAACTCCAGGCGCAGCAGCGTTTCTCCATTACCCAGGCGATCGGGAACGGTCAGCACCAGGCGAGGAGCAAGCTGGTGCATCAGGTCGGCGAAGGAGTCACGCTCCACGTCGCGAAAGCGTTGGTGCAGCACGCTCTCTCCCGCCCTGCGCCCCTGCCCGGACAGGTCGGCGAGAACGCCCACCACAAATGGCAACGAGGCGACCGGCTCCGGTTCGCTCCCTGTGGGGTGGCTGACCACCACGCGCGGACCACTGGTCTCCGAGCGCCGCGACGAGCGGAGCGGCAGACAGACACCGGGGCGCCACGGATCGTTTGCCGCGCTGACGACGGGGAGCGTGGAGGCGATCCGCACCGCCCCCCTTCCGGGCGCCTCGACTTCGCCCTCGGGGAGATGGAGCGCCTGCGCCCACGCCGGGGGAAGTTGTACCCCGCGTAACGGCTCGATGGCATCATGGTACAGCCAGAGGTGCTGCGCCAGCGGAGCCGCCGCCAGCAAGGCATCGCCCCGTGCGACGAAGGTCGAAACCCGGACAGCGAGCGCCTCGACCAGCCCGCGCCGAAAGGCCACCTGTTCGATCCCCTGCTCGGCGAACGGCCGCCACCAGCGTTCGCCATTGGCACGCAGAAGAGCCCGTTGCCGATCCCCCAGGTGGCGAAAGTGCTCATCCCGTTCGGTCAGAGAAGCGAGTTCGCATTGCACGCGAATCCATTCCGCACGTTCGCGATCGCCATTCTCTTCAATCCAGTCGGCAAACGCCAGGCGCGGCGCATCGATCTCGGGCTGGGTGAGAATCGCTGCGAGAAAGGGAGCCAGATGCGCATCCAGACAGGGAGGAGTGGGATTCATCGGTATTCGCTCCCGCAGGGCGCCGAGTGAGTGGAGAGTGCTGCGTGGGAGTTCTCGAATTTCTGTATCTTACCACCCCGACAGAGATCTCGCGAGGCGAAAGTTGGCATGCGTCCCGGTCTCAAGCCAGAATCCAGGGTTTGCCAGGAAACAACCAGTTACCAGAAGGCTCGGGAAAGTCACTCTTTTCTCTGCCCTCGGCGCCAGCAACATCACCACGTTGTTCTTGAATCGCCAGATCTTTTCTTGCTGCTGGAACTCCTCGAGCGCTGTCCGCTTTGGGTGAAAAGTCATGGCTTGTGGTCGGACACTGGGGTAGAGTCAGTTCCTGAAGTCACTTTCAGAGTTCGTAGGTGGGCGACGCAAACGAGTCGGATCCACTCGTGACGAAGTCGGAACCACGTCCGCAAAGGTACGCTGCCTTCAACCGTGTGCGGAGACGCTGCCATGTTTGCTTTTCCCTGCCCAGCTTGTCAGACGATGATTGAGGTCGGTACTGACGGGACCGCCACAACGTGCAATTGTCACGTCTGCGGGCTCACCGTCCGGATCCCCCTGGGGGGCGAGGTCCATGCACCGTTACCGAGTGCGGAAACCCCAGAGACTCTCCCGTACCAGTTGCCTCCCAGGCTTCAGGCAACGGTCGCTTACGTAGCGCCTGAGCAACAGGCGAAAACTGACGATGCCCCCCTTGCGGACACCGGGTCGGCCGCTCTCCCCAGACACGCCGGGCGCTTTCGCATCGTGAACGAGGTCGCACGCGGGGGTATGGGTGTCGTGCTGCGTGCCCTGGACCCCGAACTGGACCGTACGCTGGCCGTCAAGATCATGCTGAGCGGGAAGGAGCACCCGGAACTCGAGGAGCGCTTTCTCGAAGAAGCACGGATCACCGGACAGTTGCAGCATCCCGGTGTCCCCCCGGTGCATGAACTGGGGCGCCTGGAGGATGGACGAGCGTTCTTTGCCATGAAGCTGATTGAAGGGCGCACGCTCGAGGACTTGCTCCGTGCCAGGACGGATTCGACCAAAGAATTGCCACGACTGGTCGGGATGTTCGAGCAGCTTTGCCAGACCATCGCCTATGCCCACAGCCGGGGCATTCTGCACAGGGATCTCAAACCGCGTAACGTGATGGTCGGGGTCTTCGGAGAGGTGCAAGTGATGGACTGGGGTCTGGCCAAGGTGGTCAGGAGTCACGCGAAAGGAGTCAACCAGGAGGCAGAAGCCAGGGTAGAAACGCTGCCTGCGTCGACGCAGGAAGCAACCAGGCACACCGTGGTCTGGGAACCGGGCAATGACGACAGGAAGGGTGAAGAATCCTCTCGCACCCGGGTGGGGATGGTCCTTGGTACCCCTGCTTACATGGCGCCCGAACAGGCGCGCGGAGAAATCGATCAACTTGACGAACGCTGCGATGTTTTTGGACTCGGCGCAATCCTGTGTCGAGTTTTGACAGGGGAACCACCCTTTCGAGGACGGCATCTCTCCGAGGTCCTTGATCAAGCTGCCTGCGCGGCACTAACGGATGCACAGGAGCGCTTGCAAGGTTGCGGTGCCGATGAGGAACTGATCGCGCTGGCAGTGCGTTGTCTGGCACCCACCAAGGAAGATCGCCCACGCGACGCAACGGAGGTGGCCCATGCCGTCGCGGTATATCGGGAATCGGTGCAAGAGCGACTGAAACAGGCAGAGCTGGCGCGCACCGAGGCCCAAACCCGAGCACTGGAGGAACAGAAACGTCGCGAGATCGAGCAGGCCAAAACCAGGACCGAGCGGCAAAAGCAGCGCTTGACCCTGGCCCTCGCGGGGGTCCTCCTGATACTGATGCTCGGGGGCGGTATTGCTGGGTGGTGGTATCTGAGCGAGCAAGCGCGGCAGGCCGAGGAACACGCCGCACGCAAAAGGGAGGAAGAAAAAGCACAGAGCGAGTTAACTGCGCGAGAAAGATACCTCAACAAGAGCGTGCTGGAGGCGCTGGACGAAGCCGCGAGGCTGCGCAAGGAACTGTATAACCAGGTGGAAGATCCCCTGCACGTCTACGCCCTGCTCAGCGACCTTGCGCGGTGGCACACAACACTCGAGGCCGTCCGCACCGCCTGGCAACGGGCGAGGACGATGGCGGACAGTGAACCCAGGTTGTTACAAATCGAGGTAGCCGATCGGTTAGGGGAACTCACCAGAGAGTTGCAAGCGGACGAGACGAACTATCAACTTGCGAGAAAGCTGGATGTGATCCGGCAGGAAACGGCCACACTCGTCGATGGCCAATGGCAATTTGAGAAGGCTGGTCCAAAGTACGCCAAGGTATTTCAGGATGCAGGGTATGCGGTTGACAGAGGCGGGCTACAGCAAGAAGTGGCCAAAATCCGGCAATCGAGGATTCGCCACGTTCTGGTCGCAGCTCTCGATCACTGGGCGTACACCGTCCGAGACGATCAAACGCGTGCGCACTTGCTGGCGGTTGCGACGGAGGCGGACCCAGACCCATGGCGGAATCGGTTTCGCAAACTTGAAGTGTCGAAAGATGCTGGTGGATTGAACCAGGCGGCCGAAGATATTGAGCTTTCCCGCCAGTCACCGCATATCATTGTGGCCCTCGCCGCTGGATTGAATTCCGTCAAAAGCGATCCTGTTCCCTTGCTGCGGAAGGCGCTGCTTCAATACCCCCAGGACTACTGGTTGCTTTGGAAACTGGGTGACACGGCCAAGGGCCCTGTGGAGAGAGTGGGCTGGTTCCAGGCCGCATTGGCGGTGCGGCCGCAGAGCGGCTTCGCTCACGGGAACCTGGCCTACGCGCTCCTGCAAAACGAGGATTGGGAGCAGGCCGTCCGCTACTACAAAAAAGCGATCGACATCAATCCCAGTGATGCTGCTGCCCTGTACAATCTGGGGTGTGCCTTCCGGCTCAAGCGTGACCTGAAAGGAGCGATCAAGTACTACCAACTCGCGGTTGTCGCCGATCCCACCTTCGCCATCGCACACAATAATCTTGGCAACTTGCTCGCGGAGACGAAGGAATTCAAGGGCGCCATGGTCCACTTCCAAAAAGCCCTCGCCCTCGATCCCAACTATGGCAACGCCCACTACAATCTGGGCTGCACCCTCAAAGACATGCATGATCTGGAGGGAGCCATTCAGCACTTCCAAAAAGCTCTTGCCATCGATCCCACCGATCTCGACGCCTGCTTCAATCTGGGGCGCGCCTTTTATGACAAAGGAGATCTCGATGATGCGATTCGAGAGTATCAAAGAGCCATCAGCATGAAACCGGACTTTGCCCAGGCCCACTATTGTTTAGCTTCAACCCTGACCGACAAGAACGATCTGGAAGGTGCAATCCGGGAATACCGGAAAACCATCACCATCGATCCCTCTTATCCCGAAGCGCACTGCAACCTCGGGCTGATTTATCTAGACCAGGGCAAATTCGCTCAAGCGCTGAAGGATCTGGAAAAAGGTCATGCCCTTGGGCAGAAACACCCAGGCTGGCCTTATCCCTCCGCAGATTGGGTGAAGGATTGTCAACGCTGTATGGCATTGGACGAGAAGGTCACTGCCATTCTTCAAGACAAGCGGAAACTCAATGATCCCGCAGAAGCACTGCTGCTGCCGCCCTTTTGCCGCCGCTACAAAAAGCATGATCCAGCGGCGATGAAACTGGCGAAAGACATTTCCGATAGCTTGCAGGCGGTTAACCAATGGAAAGGAACGCTCTCGCCCAATCAACGTGAGCAATCGTATGAAGTGCCACTGCAAGCTGGCAAGGTCTATGTGATCGAGATGGAAAGCAAGCAACTGAATTCTTACCTGCGCCTGTACGACGCCGGCGGAACTCTCCTCGATGAAAACAACGATGGGGGCGGATTCCCCAACTCCAGGATGGTTTTCAAGTCCAGGGAGAAAGGCACCTACCGCATCCTTGCAACCTCACTCGGTCAGGAAGGCCGCGGGAGTTACATTGTCAACGTCTGGGAGTTTACTGGATTCAAGCGCTGAAGAGGCATCTCACCTTCACGGTTCAGGAGGATTGCCTCGAATCCGGCGTGATGGCGTTCAGCACCAGTTCTGGACCGGCAGCCAGAGGCGAAAGTTGCCTGCGCGCTCTTTGCCAGTTGGCGGGGCCCCCTCTCGGGGCGATAATCCCGGGGAGAGTTTCCGTTCGCTAGGAGGTAGCGATTGCTGCGGCGTTACGCCGTGGATGGTTCTCTGGCCAGCCAGGCTTCGCAACAGGCCATGGCCCCGGGTCTACAGGTCGTCCCGCGGCCATGGCATGCCCATGGGAGGTAAGTAGCTCGCGCGAACGGAAACTCCTCATTTTTCCCGATCCTCCGCATCCTCCTGGCGACGGAAATCCCCTTTCACCGAGCCCGCTCTCGGGTTACGATAGAATGTGTTTCATGGGCGCCCTGAGTCCACGCTGGCCTGGTGGGAGCGGATGATGTCGCGAACGACCGATGCTTGCAACGATTTCAGAATGACGCGTCGGCACTTCGTTCCCTCCGCCCTTGGCCTGCTCGGCCTTTCGCTGGGCGAATGTCTCGGCCTGCGCGCTGCGGCCGCTTCGGCGTCGCACTCCGAACGCTCTTTTGGCCGCGCTCGCTCCTGCATTGTCTTCTTTGCCTGGGGCGGAATGAGTCAGCTGGAGACGTGGGATCCCAAGCCCGACGCCCCGGCCGAAACGCGCGGCACCTATCGCCCCATCGCCACCGTCACCCCTGGTATTCAGCTGGGTGAGTACATGCCGACCTTCGCCCGCCACACCGAGCGCCTGGCAATCGTCCGCTCGGTGCATCACAAGGAAGCCGGCCACCGCAACGCCGCCTACTGGAACCTGACCGGTCATGAACCGCATCGGCCCGGCAACGATGAATCCATCCCGCCGTCACGGCGCGACTGGCCCTCGCTCGGTTCGATGGTGGCGCGCTTTCGTCGTCCGCCACGCGGTTTTCCGGGCACCGTCGCTCTCCCCTATCCCGTCGCCGATCGTGGTTTGCTCAACGGCCAGTTTGGGGGCTTTCTGGGGATGGGCTACGATCCGTTTATCCTGCGTCCCTCCGCGGGCCAGCCCTATGCGGGTGTCTCGCCCAGTTCTGGAGTGGCGAATCTCGATCTCCCTACCGATGTCCAGACCGGACGGATGCGCGAGCGGCTGAAGCTACTGGAACAGGAAGAGAAGACCCTGCACGCCTCGTCGCGCGGGGAGAAGAATTTTGATCATTACCAGCAGATGGCAATCGACCTCCTGCTTCGGTCCGAGGTGTCAGCGGCGCTTGATCTCAACCGCGAACCCCAGCGCATCCGCGACCGCTATGGCGATCACCTCTGTGGACAGAGTGCTCTGCTGGCGCGCCGACTAACCGAGGCCGGCGTACCCATTGTCACCGTCTACGCCTCCGCCGGCGACCTCAACGGTAGTTCGGGCGATAACTGGGATACCCACGGCGATAACTTCCGGCGGCTCAAAAATCGCCTGCTTCCCCCGCTGGAGCGAGCCAGTAGCGCTCTGCTGGACGATCTGGCGGCGCGGGGTCGGCTGGATGAAACGCTGGTCGTGTGGCTGACCGAGTTTGGCCGCACGCCTCGGTTAAACGGGGGTTCGGGCCGCGATCACTATCCGCACTGCTATTCCGTCGCCTTTGCGGGGGGTGGGATTCGAGGTGGTCAGGTTTATGGCCGCTCGGACCGGATCGCCTCCAAACCGGCCGATCGCCCCTGCACTCCGCCCGATCTGCACGCCACCATCTTTCACGCGCTGGGCATTCCCCTGGACTCGCCGATCGAGGATGCCCTGGGCCGACGTCTGCCTCTGACCGAGGGCCATCCGTTGCCCCTCTTCGGTTAACCCGTCTTCGCGCTGACGTTGGGACGTCGTCACTCTTGTGGCCCTGCCGTAGACTATTCCGCGACGGACCCCCAGACCTTCTCGCAAAACGATGGTACGGCGATGACACCCAACAACGGCAACCCTGATCGGCGAGCGTTCCTCTCCTTGCTTCCCGCTGCGGTCCTCCCGGCGGTGGCGTCCGCCGAGGGGTCAACCCGCAAGACGGAGAATGTGCTCGTCGTCACCCTGGATGGCTTTCGCTGGCAGGAGTTTTTCGGCGGAGCGGAGGAAGGATTGCTCGACGAGAAGCGAGGCGGAGTCCGCGATTTACCGGGTCTGAAACGTCGTTACTGGCGTACCACCGCCACCGCACGGCGCGAGACGCTATTACCCTTCTTCTGGGGGACGATGGCGAAACAGGGCCAGCTGTTCGGCAACCCGGCGCGCAAGGCTCCGGCGCGCAGCACCAACGGCCTGAAATTCTCCTACCCCGGCTATAGCGAGATGTTCTGCGGCGTCGCCGACCCACGCATCAACTCCAACGGCAAAAAGGACAATCCCAATCTCTCCGTCCTTGAGTTTCTGAACAGCAAGGCCGCGTTTCGGGGCCGGGTCGAGGCGGTCTGCACCTGGGATGTCTTCCCATCGATCTTCCGGGTCCGGCAAAGTCGTCTGCCGGTGCTCGCCGGGTGGGAACCGTTCAAGGGCGAGAAACTGACGGCACGCGAACGGCAGGCGAACGAGTTTCTGGAGCGTATGCCGCGTTACTGGCCCGACAACGTGTTCGATGTGTTCACGATGGCCGCTGCCGAATCCGCTTTGGAGCAACGCAAGCCAAGGGTGTTGTACGTGGGCCTGGGCGAGACCGACGAGTGGGGCCACGGCCGACGTTACGACCTGTACCTGGACGCCGCCCATCAGGCAGACCGTTTTCTGGCCCAAACGTGGGAAGCAATCCAGAAAGTGCCGCAATACAAGGACAAAACGGCGCTGGTAGTGACAACCGACCACGGCCGCGGTTCCACCCGTGAAGACTGGACCGATCACGGCAAAAAAGTGCCTGGCGCGGAGTTTGTATGGCTCGCTATAATGAGCCCCGACACGCCCCCGCTTGGTCAACGAGAAAATTTCGAAGTGACGCAAAGTCAACTCGCCGCCACTCTCGCCGCCCTGCTTGGCGAGGATTTCCACAGCGCAAACAAGGACGCGGCCCCCGCGCTCCCCGTCTTCGCCGCCAAGGACCGCTCTCCTTGAGCACGCGCGAATTCAAATTGTCAAGCGCGGTGGCTCGCCATCCCGAGAGGACGCCTTTCCCGACGGCGCACAAACCGATCGACGAGATCCTGCTCCGCGATGCTCCCCGTTCGATCGTACGTCGGTTGCTACCTCCTGGCAGATCGACTGGAAGGCTCGCACCTACGAAGGGAAGAGAACGGTCGCAAAAAGTCAGTAAACCTCCGGCAAGAGGTTCTGCTCACGGAGGACGAAGAAACACCGTTCTGGACTCTTTGAATTGTTGTTAATCGGAGGTCTGAGTGCGCGCAGATCAGGTAAGTCCTCTGGGTAACCGAAAGTCTCCAAATAGTCGGTCTTCTCGCCTTCCGTCGCCGACAGACTCATTCGTGCGAGAATGCGAAGAATCCGCATTCTTTCCCTAACTGCCTCTTGTGCATTGAGGTGGAGTAATTCTATGAGGAATTGTCCTTCCGTTGTCGATGAATGGACAGTTCCATGAGGGGTCACGGCTAGATGATCGTCCATCACGTGCTGTGTCGGGTCGAGAACTGGTATCTCCCGCCGGAACGAATTACATCGACAACAGGCGTAAAGCAAATTGTTATAATCACAGATAAGTTGCTTATTGGTCGACTGTGGAACGATATGGTCAACTGAAAAACTACCGGCGCGCGCACGAGACCACATTTCACGTTGCAGACAATAAACGCAACGAAACTCAAACTCGTCACGCAGCCACGGCTTGTATTCACTGTACTCCTTGTAGCCCGCGGGCGCATGTTTGCGCACAAGTGCGGCTGCGGGATAGTTGAATGGCTGTGGCTGACTCATCCTTAGGTATTCTCAACTGGAGAGAACGGGAAAAGCTGATTGACGGCCCGAAGAGATTGTTCTTGCAGAACCTTGTACTCCTGCAACTCCGCCGACCATTGGAGCATTCCTTCGAGTTTCTTGCGAATCAATGAGGCTCGCCTCCGGTTCATTCTGTCCCAAGCCTCGGTCCCGACCTTCGGAAAGCGCGACCAAAGGGCATCCTCGCTGGTCGCCACCATGCCCGGTTGAACTGTTGGCATTTCTGCCCTGAGTCTCGCAGGTACATGGACGGGCTCAATCGGGTCCTCTGATCCTTTTTCACTGGTTGCCAGATACGCTGCCCATCGTACCCCAACTGGCTGGAACATCAGCCCTAGTTTTTTCACGATTGCTTTCAACGCTGGAGCGTTCGTGGGGTTCTCGGCAAGGCAATCAACGAAAGGAACCCATAAACGCACTGGCTTGCGGCCCTTTTTCCCGAGCATAGTGCGAATCATTGTGACTAGTTGCGTGCCAATTCCTTGTCTACGAAACTCTGGGCGAACATAGAGATCCTCAATGTCCACTCCATCATTTCGGTATACCAAGATGGCCCAGCCCATTCGTTCATCCGCAGCAGGGTCGTAGATTTCAAGTACCTGTAATAACTCTGAGTTAAAGCCTTTGCCATCCCATATGAATTCGTTCTCGCCTACTCTGCTTAACCTGGATTGAGCGGCGAACTGTCCGACATACATGTAGCTGTAGCTTTCAATCGCCATCTGGTCATAATAGTCCTCCATCATCCAGGCAAAGCCGCCTTCCCCCCATTCCTCGCCCCAGTCGTTATGGAACCGTATCGCATGGGTTAGAGGATCCGTGTCCACGATCGCAACACCGTGGCTCTCAATCACGTCACTAACTGGCAACTGGATGGTTCCCTCAACTGGGGAATGCCACTGCGCGTCAATCTCGACACCCGCCAAGGTAGCGCCAAAGTGGATCGCCCGTGTAAAATCTGCTCCCTTTCGGACGCGCTGATAGCAACCAATTCGATTGCGTTTCAAAAGAGAATTGTCGATTATTGGTGGCGGAGGCAGTGGGTGGCCTGGTTCGGGAACCGCGATCGGAGGGCACTCGTCCGGTCCTGCGAATCCCCAACCGAAGTGGAGGCGCATCGCGGTAGCGTACCATGCTCCAGCGTGCTCCGGGTATCGCCCTTCGATCTGAAGCGCGCGAATGTAGTTGTACAGCAAATTGCTGCTCATCGGCCCATCCTCTCTGCGCGGATGCATGACGGTGTCTGGCACTGCAATCCAAATATTTGGCCAGAAGCGTCAACGCTCTTGGCCGCTATCCGCTTCCCAGACATGAAGGAACTTGCTTCTACTTCCCACCAGGATGGCATGGCCCGTGGGGCTGAAGACACAACAGGTCACCACACTGGGATGCTCCCGGAGCGAAAAGACCTCCTGCCCCTTTTCGGCATCCCACAGCTTCAGCGCGCGGTCCGCGCCTCCCGAAAGGATCCGTTTGCCATCCGGACTCCACGCACAACTATTCACCGCCTCCGTATGTCCGGCGAGCGGAAAGATCTCCTCTCCGGTCTCGGCGTTCCACACCTTCAGCGAATGGTCGTTACTTCCCGAAACAAGACGACTGCCATCGCGGTTGAAGGCAGCACACAGAACCGAGCCCGTGTGCCCCTTGAGCGAAAGGATCTCTCCCCCCTTGTTCGCGTCCCACACCTTGAGCGTGTGATCCGCACTTCCGGAGAGGACCCGCTGCCCATCCGGACTCCAGGCGCAGCAGTTCACTTTTTCGGTGTGCTTGTCGAGAGTCAGGAGCAGTGCGCCCTTCTCGGCATCCCAGATTTTAAGCGTATGGTCGGCACTGGCAGACAGGATGCGTTTGCCATCGGGGCTCCACGCACAGCAGAGCACCTCGTCGCCATGCCCATTGAGCGTGAGCAGACACTTCCCGGTTTCGCTTTCCCAGATCTTTAATGTCTGATCTTCACTCCCCGAGAGCGCACGTTTGCCATCGGGACTCCAGGCACAGCAGAGCACATAGCCCTGGTGCCCCTGGAGCGCGCGCAATTCCTGCCTGGTGGCGACATCCCAGATCCTGAGCGTTTTATCAAAACTGCCGGAGAGGAGGCGTTTGCCATCCGGACTCCACGCTCCACACACCACATCCTGAGTGTGGCCCTTGTAGAGGAGAACCTCCTGGCTCCGGTCCGCATCCCAGATTTTCAGCGTCTGGTCGGCGCTCCCCGAGAGGATGCGTTTGCCATCCGGGCTGAAGGCACAGCAGCGAATTTCCTCGGTGTGTCCCTTGAGCGCGAAGAGTTCCAGATTTTTCTCGGCATCCCACACCCTGAGGATGCGATCACCGCTCCCCGTAAGAATCCGCTTGCCATCCGTGCTGTAGGCGCAGCAGAGGACTGCGGCGGGATGCATCTTGAACGAGAAGACGTTCTGGCCCCGGGCGACATCCCACACCTTCAGTTCGCCCGGTTCCTCGGGTCCGCCGCTGCCCGAGAGGATGAATTTGCCATCGGGGCTGAAGGCACAGCAGTTGATCCGGCTGGTGTGCCCCTTGAGGGTAAGGAGTTCCTGCTCCTTCTGGGGATCCCAGAGTTTCAGGGTTTTGTCGGCACTCCCCGAGAGCAGACGTTTCCCATCGGGGCTGATGGCACAGCAGGTAATCGGATACGTGTGCCCGGAGAAGGTACGGCGTGCCTGGCCGGTGTCCGCATCCCAGATCTTCAGGGTGTAGTCCCCGCTGCCGGAGAGGATGGATTTGCCATCGAAACTGAAGGCACAGCAGGTCACCCGGCTGGTGTGTCCATTAAGAGACAGGATAAAGTCGCCCTTCTGGGCATCCCAGAGCTTGAGGGTGTAGTCCTCACCCCCGGAGAGGAGACGTTTGCCATCGGGGCTGATGGCACAGCAATGGATCGCACCCACGTGCGCCTTGAACGAAAAGAGTGACGTCCCCTTGTCAGCATCCCACATCATCAAGGTGTTGTCCGCGCTGGCGGAGAGGACGCGTTTGCCATCGAAACTGAAGGCGCAACTGTTGATCGCTCCCTTGTGATCCTTGTGATTGGTGAGATCCAGCAGCTGCGAATAGCACAGGTGATGCACATAACTCCATTCAAACCGGCGTTGATCCTGTGGGCACTGGTCGAGCATGCGCCGCGCCCGGCCGAGGTCATTGGCTTGCCAGTCGCGATAGGCCAGCTCCAAACTGTGGGCATAGGTGGAGAGTTGCAGGCGATCCTTGGCATCCTGGGCGCGCCGGGCCGCCGCCTCGGCCTGCTGACGAGCAACCTCGGCCACCTGGCGCGCAGCGGCTTCTTTTTCGCGTGCATCCTCGGCTTCGCGCCGGGCCTGCTCGGTGGCTTCCTTGGCGGCTTCGGCGCGTTGCCAGAGCAAGGTGACACTCACCCCAAAGGAACCCAGGACGGCGGCCAGCATCGTCAACACACAGGCGGCAGCGTGAGCAGGTCGTCGCCGCGCCCACAGGCCGATCCGCTCCAGGCGGCTCACCTTGCGTGCGAGAATGGGCTCGCCCTGGAGCCAGCGCCGCAGATCGTCCGCCAACTCCGCCGCAGTGCGATAACGGCGCTCGGGATCCTTGTCCAGACATTTCAGACAGATGGTCTCGACATCGAGAGGGATGTTGCGCCGGAGTTGCGAGGGGTGATCGGGTTCGTCGTTGACCACCTTGAGCAGGGTATCCAGAATGGTCGCGGCCCGGAAGGGGGGCCGGCCCGTGATGCATTCGTAAAGGATGGCTCCCAGCGCCCACACATCAGCGGGCGGACCGACCTTCTTGGATTGTCCGCCCGCCTGTTCCGGAGCCATGTAGGAGGGCGAACCCATGATGTCGCCGGACTTGGTGGCGCCCACATCGTCCAGCTTCTTGGCCAGGCCGAAATCGGCGATCTTGGGGGCATCATCCTCGGTCAACAGCACATTGGCGGGTTTCAGATCCCGATGGATGATCCCCTGGGCATGGGCCGCCCCCATGGCCCGCGCCACCTTCTCGACCAGGACAGCTGCCTCGCGGACCGAGAGGGCTTTGCGGTGCAGATAATCCTTGAGCGAACCGCCGGCACAGAACTCCAGGCTAAAGAATGGTTGCCCCTGGTGTTCTCCGACTTCAAAGATCTGTACAATCCCTGGATGTTGCAAACAGGCGACGGCCTCTGCTTCATGCCGAAAGCGAATCAGGTCCTCGGCGGAGGCGCCCTCCGCCCCGCGGATCACCTTGAGGGCGACCACGCGATGAGCCTTGACCTGCCGCGCCTTGTAAACGACCCCCATTCCGCCGCGACCGAGTTCCCCCAGGAGCTCATAGCCGGGAATCGCCGGTCCTTGCACGGGCGCAACGATCGCCGAGGTCGCCACCATCGCACTCAGGGCGGGTTCGCGCATCGTCGACTGGGAGCCAGATTTTCGCTGAGTAATTTCCCCCCAGCGACCGAGAGGGCGCCACTCCGTTCCTCCGAGCGGACAAACCAGATCGTCGAGCGAGATCGTCTTCTCGTCGAGCATTTGCCGGAGTTGATCGGCAGATACGGGGCCATGCGGTTCCCCATTGCGCGCCAGATACCAACTGGCAAGTTGTTCGGTGTTGTGCATCGGGTCACTGGGCTGCGTCATGGCGGTTCTCAACAAAACACAGCAGGTTTGATCGCGTACATCCTACCATTACGCAAAGAGTAAGCAAAGGGATTGCTCGCGGGGAGAGACAAAAGTCGACCCGCTGGTCATGAAATCCAGGAGAAAATCCCTTCGACCGCCCTTCTCTTTCCCAGGACTCTCAACGTCCGAGGGAGACCGCTGGTTGGTGGGACTCGGCTGACCGTCCACCGCGAGGAGCGTTGCCGGTGCCACGCCTCCACAGAACTTACCCGCCGCCGAGGAAACACTCCCTGGTCTCCATGAAGGCGAACATTGGCGCTACAATTGTCTTGCCATCGTTGCTCGGGCTTTGGATAACTATTGCTGGAGTCTTCGCGCGCCCGGAGGTAGCGATTACTGCGGCGTTACGCCGTGGATGGTCCTTTGTGCAGCCGCTTCACAACGTTCTCGTGAACTAGCTACAGGTAACTGCCCACGAGAACGGTGCCACAGGAGGTAAGTAGCTCGGCGCCGCGAAGACTCCGCTTGCTTCCCGCCCTGGCCGGATCTTCTGCGCCAAAGCAATCCCCCTCTGGAAGGAAGACGCCTTCCCCGTCATAATGCAGGGAGGCATCGAGGACGGAGGGATCCATGGCGCGAGGCCAGTGTACCACAGCTTCTCCTCTCCCCAGGCAGAGGCAGCTTTTCCCGCGCTTTCTTGACGGGTTTGCCCTGCGCGCGCCCGGCGAGCCAACTGCCCCATGCCGCGCCCACCTCACGCACCAGCCCGCTGTTGACTTCCTCGATCCATGCCGCTTCACCCCGCTGCGCAGCGGGGACGCACTGGGCGAGGCGTGGAAGGCGGTTGCGCAGATCGATCTCTTCGAGGTGTTCGCTTCATGAGCTTCGTTCACCTCTATTTGCTGGGCGGATTGTCGCTTTTGGCGGTCCCTTTTGTCGTCCATTTGATCACCCGTCAAAAGCCGAAACATCTGCGTTTCCCGGCGTTTCGCTTTCTGCAGCAGCGCTATCACACCACCCAGAACAAGCTGCGCCTGCAACACTGGCTTTTGCTCCTGCTCCGGCTCCTGGTGATCGCCTGTCTCTGCCTCGCCCTGGCACGGCCGCGCTTGTTCAGCGATCGGCTTCCCTTGCTGGGCGAAAATCAGCCCGTGGTTGCCATCCTCCTCTTCGACACCAGTCTGAGCATGGAGTATCAACAGGCTGGCGCCACGGGTCCGGCGCAAACGCGCCTCGATGTCGCTCGCGCACGAGCCGCGGAGTTGCTCGACGAGTTGCCCCCCGGCAGCCGGATCGCCATTCTCGATAGCGCTGAGATGGGCGGCGAGTTTCAGACCAATTCCACCGCGCTGCGCGATCGTCTCAAAACACTGGAGTTACAACCGGCCAACGGTTCGCTCACGCGCCAGCTTGGCCAGGCCTACAACCTGTTTGCTCGCCTGCAAGAGGAGATGGATAGCGGAGTCGATCTCCCTCCGCGCTTCCTCTATCTCTTTGGCGATCGCACTTTTGCCAGCTGGGATAATGCGGAGGCGCGCGGGCTCAAGGGGAAACAGCCCGAGGGAGTACAGGCGGTCTTTCTCGATGTCGGCGTGGAGAAGGTCGTCGATCTCTCCATCGATAAGGTCCAGGTCGAACCGCCTGTGGTCGCGCCAGGAGGGGTGGTGCGCGTGCGCGCCACCGTGCGCGCCACCGGCACGCGCGCTGAATTCGAGATTACCTGCCAGTTTGACAATGAACCGGCAGTGGAACGCCGCCTGGTCAAACGCGAAGAGGGCGATAGCCAGGTGATCACCTTTGAACGTCGCACGCGCGCTCCGGGGCAAAAAGAAGGACTCGCCGAGGGATTTCATCACGTCGTCCTGCGCCTCAAGACCGAGGATGCCCTCCCGTTCAACAACACCCGGTACGCCACCTTCGCGGTACGCCCTGGCCGCTCGCTTCTCACCTTTGTTGATTCGCCCGACAGCGACGATCTCAACTGGCGCATCGGCCTGGAAGTACTCGGTTTTCGCTGCGAGGTCCGCCCCATCGCCGAGCTGAACACCTTCAGCCCCGAGGAGCTGCAAAAATACAAGGTGATCGCGCTCTTTCAGCTCACCCGTCCGCCCGCCGATCTCTGGGATCGCCTCCTCCCCTTTGTCAAGGCAGGCGGAGGGCTCGCCGTCATCCCGGCGGGGAGCGACCTGCAACGCGCGGCCTACAACGACAACGACAAGGCGCGCCAGCTGATGCCTGGCGAAATCACCGCCTTGATCACCGCGCCCACCGATCCGGGCGTGGGTTGGGAATGGAAAACCGTCGGCGGACGCCATCCGCTCCTTGCCCCCTTTCTGGAGTGGCGACGCACCCGCGATATCGAGTTTCAGCGCCCCGAGGGACAGCCGACCGCCAACCGCTACTGGCGCGTCGTCCCTTACGACACCCCGACCGAAAAGGCCGAGGTGATCACCACCTACGCCAACGCGGACCAGCATCCAGCGTTGCTCGATCGCACGGTCGGCAAGGGCCATGTGTTGCTCTTTACCACCGTGCTCGATAGCCGACGTGAGGTAATGCGCACCAACGAGGGCAAACGTCCGTGGAACAACTACTGGCAAAACTCCTTTGGCCTGGTGCTGGTGGACAAGGCCTGTCGATACCTGGCCGGCGATAGCGACGCCCCACAACTGAACTATCTCTGTGGGCAGAATGCCCTGGTGCCCCTCGCTCCCGATGTCCCCGGACCCTTCAAGCTCTTCGGTCCGCAGGTCAACGGCATCCTGCTGAGCGAACCACCCGCGCCGGACGGCAAGCCGCGCGAGCCCGACTTGCCAATCACCCGGGCGCGCCAACCAGGGAATTACTTGGTGAAGGATAACAAGGAGGGGATGCTCGGCGCCTTCAGCCTCAATGTACGCCCCGACGAAAGTCTGCTCGAACGCGTTCCGGTCGCCGATCTCGAACAGGTCCTGGGCGAGGGAAGTGTGCTCGCGGTGGATCATGGCACCAGCCTCAAGGACGCGCTCAATCGGCGGCCCCAGCCGGTCGAGTTACTCCCCTGGCTGATGTTGCTTCTCCTGCTGTTCCTGGCGCTCGAACCCGTGCTGGCCAATCGCAATCGTTCCGCTGGCGCCGAGAAAGCCGCGCAGCCGCCTGGAGTGCCGCCGCCGCGACTGGAACCGCTGCTCCCTCGGCGCAGCATCCGTACGCTCCTTGTGTGGACCACCGGCGCAGTGCTTCTGGGGGCGCTGCTGGGCCAGCTGCATCTGCTGGGCTATCCGGGTCCTGGCGTGGGGGCGCTTTGTGGCGGACTGGTCGGGCTGGCCCATGGCTGTCTGGCGGCAGCGCGCTTTGCCCCGCGTGAAAGTGCCATCCTGGGCGGTCTGCTCGGCTCCATGCTTGGAGTGATCCAGGGGGGCGTGGTCCTCACAAGCGTCTCCTTCCTCGATGGTCCGGTGGGCATTCTTCTGGGGATGGTGATTGGCGCCGGGGTGCTGGCGCTCGATGGCTGGCTGGTCGGGGCGCGCGAACAGATCGTGGCGTCTGTCCCGAGCAAGCCCGGAGAGGAAGAGGCATGAACTCCTGGTTCGATCCGCTGCCCTTCACGGCTGATCCCCTCTGGCCATGGTCCATCCCCACCGTGGGCTGGATCTTGCTGCTCGTTGTCGCCCTGCTCCTCGTCGGCCTGACCATCGGCACCTATTTCACCGTGGCCGGCATGCGCCCGGGGCGCCTCCTCGCCCTTCTCTGTATCCGCACGGTGGCGCTGCTGCTCATTGTTTTTTCGCTTGCAGGGATCTCCTATGTCTCCAGTGCGGAGCTCAAGGTGCCTTCCCTGCTGCTCATCGGCGTCGATGGCTCCGAGAGCATGGGCGCGGTTCAGGACGAGATCGAGGGACAATCGCGCTGGAATTACCTGGTGCGCACTCTTCGCGATTGTCAGCCGATTCTCGACAAGCTCCGCGAGGAACACAACATCACCGTCCTGTTCTTCAAGTTTGGCGATCATGTCTCCGAGTTCGATCCCGCCAACCCCGGGAAGGCCGACGGCACGCGCACGGACACCGCCCAGCTGTTGCAAACGCTCCACGAACGTTACCGCAGCGAGCGTTATCTGCGCGGCCTGTACCTCCTGAGCGACGGCGCGGATAACGGCGCCAGCGAACCGTCGCCACGCACCCTGGCGATGCAGTGGCGCAGTCTGCCCTGTCCCGTTTCCACCTTCACCTTTGGCAAGGAAACCACCTCCGAACGCCAGGCGGATATCGCCGTGCGGAGCATCACTCCCATCCCGCCATCGGTCCCGGTGAAGGGGAAACTCACCGTTCGCGGCACCATCGACGCGCCCGGGTTTGAGAATAGCCAGGTGCGCGTCAAGCTGTTTCTCAACGACGAGGAGGTGACGCCGCTCGTCGTCAAGATCAATGGCAGCGATGTCACCGACAAGCCACAGGTGCTCAAGCTGCGGGAAGGAAACCAGGTCGAGATCGAGTGCAACGCTCCGGCCAAGGCGCCCAGCAAACCGAGTGACATCAAGGTGTCGCTCAAGGTTCATGCCGCCGATCGTCCCGAACCGCTCGCCGGCGAAATGAGCGCGGCCAACAACGAGATGAGCACCTATGTCACCATCACCAGCGAGGGCATCAAGGTCCTGGTGATCGATCGGGAAGGCCACTTTCCCGAGTTGCAAATGGTGGTGGATGCGCTCGCCGACGATCCGCGCATTCGTGTCAACACCCTCTGGTTGCGCGGGCAGGACCTGCAACCAGCGCAGAAGAGTCTCTTTCAATTCGAGCGCCAGAAGTACGATGTGATCATCATCGGCGATGCGACCGCGGCTCAGTTTCGCCGCGCCGATCCCAACGCACTTGCCGTCATTCAGGATCTGGTCAATACCAAGGACGCCGGGCTACTGATGATCGGAGGCCGCTACAGCTTCGGGAACGGCGACTGGCGCGGCACCGAGCTGGAACGGATGCTGCCAGTGCGCCTCGATGTTCGGGGCCAGGTCGAGGGGTCGGTCAAGTTGAAGCCAACGGCGGCCGGGTTGAACTATCTCTGTCTGCTCAGTGACAATCGCGAGGACAGCAAAACGCTCTGGAGCAAACTCCCCGATCTGGAAGGGCGCACCCGCCTGGGCGAGCCGATCAACAACGCCACGGTCTATCTGGAAACGATCACGGGCGAACCCGTCCTGGTGGGGCGCGAACATGGCACGGGACGGGTGCTGGCGTCGGCCCTGGACACCACGCATCTGTGGGTGGTCGATGAAACCGGCCGCAAGGCCCACGCGCGCTTCTGGAAACAGGTCGCTCTCTGGCTGGCCAAGAAAGAGAATAGCAGCGGCAATTTGAAGATCGATCCCGCCATTCGACGCCTGCCCCTGGGCTCCGAACTCCTCTTCACCACCAATCTCACCGGCAAGGCCGGAGAGGAGTTAAAGGAGGTGAAATATCAGGTCAAGATGATCGATTCACGCGGGAGCGAAACACCGGTGCCGGTGACGCGCAAGGACAATCGCACCGTGGGCCTCTTCAAACCGCCGACGGCGGGCGAGTATCGCATTGTCGCCAAGGCCACGGGAAAGGATGCGGATAAGAACGAGATCACCGGCGACGCCGAGGTGCGCTTCGTCAGTTACCAGGACGATGCCGAGACCACCCGCCGAGCCGCCGATCACGAGTTCCTGCAAAGCCTGGCGGACACCGGCGGCGGACGCCGTTATCGCGCCAGTGAACTGGGGCGCGTTCTGGAACGCCTCCCTTCCGAGCCCTTGCCCCAGGCTCCCCCCCACGCCGCCAAGTGGCCCGACTGGCGCAGCAGCAAGGGTCGCTCGCCGTTTCTCGTTGCTTTTCTCCTGCTCTTTGTGCAACTGCTGGCGCTGGAGTGGTTCCTGCGCCGTCACTGGGGAATGGTCTGATCGGTTCCCCCGCCCTCGTTCGCTGTGCAGGATGACCGGCATGCGCATTGT
>JAKOSN010000293.1 GCA_029777335.1 Planctomycetota bacterium | reverse complement strand
TCCCCTCCCGGGACAATGTCATTCTCGATGACCTTGCGAAACTCCCTGGTAAAGCGTTCATCGCCACAACACGCCTCAGCGACGATAAACCCGCCGTTGGCGACGTATTCCTTGAGAAGCTGAATCTGGCTTCCCGACAAATTCAGGGTGTGGCCGTTGAGGTAAACGATCGGCGATTGCAGCAACTCCTGGGTCAGTTGATCCACCACCTCGGGCTTGGTGTCAAAGCGCCGAATGTCGAAGATCTGCCAGGCGAGCGGATTCTTCAATCCCCAGATCTCCTTGCTGGCAAACTCGACGACGTGGCGCACATCGTTGCGCTTGTTGTTCCAGCCGGTGCTGTCGGGGTTGGTGCCAAAGGCGAGCTTGGTGAGCAGGACCGGGTTGCGCCCCTTGGAGAGAAAAAGGAGCGAAAAACTCGTTGCCACGATCGGCCAGCGATCCAGGGAGTTGTCGCCACTCCAGGCACCATTCAGCTTTCCACCCTCTCGATTGTCGCGTATCTGTGCCTTCACCAGATACTCGCAACCGACGCGATACCAGTCATGCCCTCCGAGAAAGCGATGCCCGGTGAGACGGCCCGCCCGCTCAATGCCGTACAGGGCATAGAACGGATGCTGAAATTGCTTGTCGCCGAGTGAGCGATTGTTGATCGTGGCCTGGGTGAGTTGCGCAGGGAACCGCAGGGCCAGCCAGTTGAGCGCTCGACTGATGGTGGGATCTTCTTCGTACACGCCACAATTGACCGCACTGCCATCAGCGCGGAGCTTCGCCTCGGATTTGGACAGGTTCATCCCGGCGATGAGAAGATTGCACAGCCCCGCCGTGGTCATCGTGATCGAGGGTCGATTGGAGTCGCGATAGGTCCATCCTCCCCGATCACGGGAATCGCGATCGGGGACCATGCTGGTCATGTAGAACTTGCGAATCTCCTGAAACGCCTTGTCGTCTATCTTCACTCCGCTCAGGTGGGCCTCGTTCACGCCCAGCAGGGCATACTGGGTGATCGAGTTATCGGGAACAAGGGCGCTCTCGGCCGTGTATTTCCAGCCGGTGGGGCGGCGTGTGCGCATCAACCAGTCGACGTTGCGCTGGATCAACTCGCGATCACGCCTGGGATCGGCCTGGCAAAATACCATCGTCTGCAACCCCACCACATAGGTGTTTTGCGGTTCGATGGTGCGCAGATACTCCAGCCCTTTCTGGATCGCGGGATCCTCCGGGGCAACTCCCGCCTGTAGAAGAGCCAGCATCGCCAGGGCGGTCCACCCCCCGGGAACGGCGCGCGAGGCGATGTCTTTTTCCCAGCTGCCCCTGTCGTCCTGCTGCGCAATCAGCCATTTCTTGCCGTCGTCGATCGCTTTCTTCACCTGATCGACAAGTGCTTCTTTTGGCGGAGCCCCCCGGCTCGGAGGGACGAGAAGGACGACCACCAGAGGCACCAGCAGCAGCCGCAGTCCGAGCTTCATGATGGGTCTCCTCGCCAGCGTTGAGGGGTGTTGCCGCCTGGAGTCGTGGGGACGCGCTCCTGTCGCTATTGTCCTGGTTCCCCGGGATACTGCCAAGAGCAAGTCGGCATCCAGCACCATCTGCTGGCCAGGGTGTTCCCGACGGACTACAATGCATACGTCAATCGCTAGGGGTGCCCGAGGCAAGCCTGCTCGGGCTGAGAGCACACCCTGCAACCTGATCTGGATAATACCAGCGAAGGGAACGCGATGTTCAACTCAAGCGCACTCCTGAACAACAGTCGCTGTTTTGTTCTTCTCGGCTCTCAACCTTCCCCTTGCTCGCATCCCGTGCGGCGCACGGTTTCTCTAACAGAACGGCATCAGCCATGACTCAGCTTGAATCCGCCAGACAAGGGATCATCACCGACGAAATGCGGTTTGTGGCCGCGCGCGAGGATCTCGATCCAGAATTGATCCGCTCCGAGGTGGCGCGCGGACGCATGGTCATCCCCGCCAACATCGTGCATCTGCAGAAGCGGCTGGAACCAATGGCCATTGGCGTGGCCAGTGTGTGCAAGATCAACGCCAACATTGGCAACTCTGCGGTCACCAGCAAGATCGACGAGGAGTTGGAGAAGTTGCACACCGCCGTTCATCTTGGTGCTGACACCGTGATGGATCTCTCCACCGGCGGAGATATCGATGCCATTCGCCAGGCGATTCTCGATGCCTCTCCCGTTCCCATCGGCACCGTTCCGATGTATCAGGCGATTCAGCATGTCAAGGATGTCACCGACCTGACGGCCCAGCAACTGCTCGACATGGTCGAGCACCAGGCGAAGCAGGGGGTGGACTACATGACCATCCACGCCGGGGTGTTGCTCGAATACCTTCCGCTGACGACGAATCGGGTCACCGGCATCGTCTCGCGTGGGGGCTCGTTGATCGCGGCCTGGATGCTGGCCCGCCATCAGCAGAACCCGTGGTACACGCACTTCGAGGAACTCAGCGAGATCATGCGCACCTACGATGTGACCTATAGCCTGGGCGATGGGCTGCGTCCGGGGTGCCTGGCAGATGCCAACGACGAGGCTCAGTTTGCCGAACTCAAGACACTGGGGGAACTGACCCTGAAGGCGTGGGAACGCGGGGTCCAGGTGATGATCGAGGGGCCGGGCCATATCCCCATGCACCTGGTCAAGATGAACGTGGAGAAGGAACGCGAACTCTGCCACGATGCGCCGTTCTATGTGCTGGGACCGCTCGTGACCGATATTGCTCCAGGCTACGACCACATCACCTCTGCAATTGGAGCAGCCCTGGCGGGTGAGGCCGGCGCGGCGATGCTCTGTTATGTCACCCCCAAGGAACACCTCGGCCTTCCCAACAAGGACGATGTGCGCCAAGGAGTGATCGCGTACAAGATCGCCGCCCACGCGGCCGACATCGCGCGCGGCCGCAAGAATGCCCGCAAACGGGATGATGAACTCTCCAGGGCCCGGTTCGAGTTCGACTGGAATCGTCAGTTTGAGCTGTCGCTCGACCCGGAAACCGCTCGCGCCATGCACGACGAGACCCTTCCCCAGGAGGTGTTCAAGTCGGCCAAGTTCTGCTCCATGTGCGGGCCGAAATTCTGTTCAATGCGTGTGACCCAGGACATTCGCAAGATGGCAGAAGCAGGAAGCCTGCCGCTGGTTTCGTGACGATCGCGCGCGGTTGTGGCTGCCTGGCAGGAGGGTGACGTGGTCCTTCCTGCCGGGTCCAACCACGGGGAGGGCGCCAACATGCTCTGGGCGTTTGTGGGAGGTGCCGGAGGCGCGATCATCTTTGTCTCGCTCCTGGCAGGGCTGGCGATCGTTGGCTCGCTGGCGCTGGCCTATGCGGCACGCTGTTTCCTCGTGGTGGTGCAGGGGACCGCCGTCGGCATGGATGAGGTCGACTGGCCCGACGAACCGATGTTCGACTGGATCGGGCACACATTCATTCTGGCCTGGTTGATTGCCGTCTGGCTGGCACCCCTGGGTTTTCTGCTCCGTGTACTCAAGTCCCCCTTGTTGACCGAGCAGCCCGGCTACTCTTTTCTCCTTTTCGGAGGGATGTTGTGGCTTTGCTTTCCCCTCGGGGTGCTTTCCTCGCTGGGGAGCCAGTCCCCCTGGGCGTTTTTCAAGCCGTCGCTGTTGCTCGGGCTGCTGCGCATCACACCAGCGACGCTGAGTTTCTACGGTTCAAGTTTGCTGGTCGCACTGGTGGGCTTGGGCTCCTGGGCGCTGGTGTTCGTGCAGGAAATCTATCTGCTCGCCCCGGTGGCGGCGGCCGTGGCGGCGGCCGCCTGGCTGATCTACGCCCGTCTGCTGGGGCGCCTGGCCTGGGAACTGCACCAGCTGAAACCCCTGCGGCTCAAGCGCACGGACAAACCCTCCGCAGTCCGGGATGAGGAGCCTGCGGAGAAAGAGGAAAGCGAGGATCTGGGGGAAGAGCTGAGTGATTCGCAACCGAACCCCCCGCCTCCAGGGCCTGAAATGTCTCCCGAGGCGGCGGTTGTGCAGCCCAGGAAAGCGCGTGTGCCACTTGATGATGACGACGAGGATTCCGAACCGTACGGGCTTTCTGCCGAGGCTCCTCCCCCTCCTCCCCGCGTGGCTGACCTGGTTGGTCCCCTCGACGAGGAACCTGCTGACGACGAGGCAAGGGCGGAAGAGCCAGAACGACCTCGTCGCAAACGCCGGAAAAAACGAGGGATGAAGCGGGACCAGCGTGAGGAACGTGCGGGGACAGCCCGGAGCCAGGGGGTGCTCACGTTTCCCTGGTACGCCACGACTTTGCGCGCCTGGGTGGGGTTGTC
>JAKOSN010000292.1 GCA_029777335.1 Planctomycetota bacterium | reverse complement strand
TGCAACCGATCCGTCTCGTTCAGGGTGCGTTTGCGAAAGACTTCGAGCAACGAGGCATCGTCGATCTTGACCTTGGCATCGAGCAGAATCCTCTGATGGATGCTGGCTTCGGGATCGGGTTCAGCAGCGGGCAGCGAGGCGACACACAGAACGAGGAGACCACCCAGTGCCAACCCAAGAGTGCGCAAATTCGTGCTGGTAGGCATGACAGAACCCTGGTGTGTGCTGCGAGAGAAGGGAGCCCAAGGGACGACAGGCCGCGATCAACGTCGCCGGGCACGGAAAGGAAGCCCCTTCAACGGGAGTTTCCAGACCTCCTTGCCGTTGCGGTCAACCTCGGTAACCGTGCGATCCTGGTAACTGGTAAGCAAGGTGTTGCCATTGCGCAGGCGCGTGGCAGAGAGCGGTTGATGCACTGAACACGACCAGAGTTCCTTGCCCTGGCGATCAATCTCCACGGCGGTATTGGTGCTGCTCTTGGCGACCAGCAACCGGCCCGAGGGCAGGACCTCGATCCCACCCCAGATGGCAGTGCCGCCGATGTTCACCGCGAGCACCTCCTTCCCGGTCGTATCGAGTTCGCACACCAGCCCGTTGCCATGAATGCAGAGAATATGTCCGTTTCGCTGTTTCTGGGCGTAGTAGAGACTGCCGCCCTTGTTGCGCGGATAGTTGTAGAGCACCTTGCCGTCGCGGGTCACTTCCAGGACCGCCTGGTAGGTGCCAATGAAGGTGTTGCCGTTGGACAGACGCTGGACGGCGACCGGCGAACTGACATCGTACTTCCAGTGCGTCTTCCCCTGGCGATCCATTTCCAGCACCTGATTGCCGTTGCAGTTGGCGATCAACAACCGGTCGCCGGAGAGATACTGGGCATCGATGGGGTTGTACACCGTGATTTCCCAGCGCACCTTGCCGTCGGGGCCCCGTTCAAAGACCCGGCCACTCCCATTGGGAAGATGTGCTTCGCACACCAGCGTCAGCCCCAGATAGGCAGCCTCCACGTTGAGCTTCTTCAGATCGATCCGCTCGCCGTGTTGTTTCCACCAGTCGCGCCAGGCGATCCGGCAGTTTTCGCGGCTCTTGCTATCGCTCCCCAGCGCGGTGCTCGGCGCATTGGCATCGGCAAGACGATAGAGATAATCCTCTGCCTGGCTGGCCAGATGCATGGGAGCAGTGGCAAGCAGATCGACCAGGATGGGCACGGCGCTCCGATCTCCGCCGCGAAGCAAGGCTGCAGCTGCCTGAAAACGCACCTCGTCGTCCCTGTCCTGCAGAAGCGGCCTGAGCCGCTTCTGTTCACTCGTCTCGGCACGACCCAGCACAAAGGCGGCGGCACAACGACGAGACGGCTCGTGATCCGTGAGGGCGGCCACAAGCACCGGCGCTGCTTTCCCCTGGCTGAGGGTGAGCAGCGCCAGCGCCTCATGCACCGCCTCGATGACCAGATCCTCATTGGCGGAGGGAAGATAGGCGAGCATCGTCTGGGCGGCATCCTTGCTTTTCCGGGCGGCGAGAAGATGCGCCGTGGCTTGCAGCAAAGGGGCCTCGCTGGTCTGGTTCTCGATCTCAGCGATACAACGTTCCGCGCGGTGGGACACTTCCAGATCCGGATCACGGAGCGCCCGTTGTAACAGGGGCAACGCCGGGCGTCCCGCACGCACCAGATCAGCGCTCGCCTTCTCCCGCGCTTTCCACAGGCGCGCTCCCAGTTGGCGCACCTTGTCAGCCAGGGTGGCGCGTTCCTTGTCGCTGATTGTTCGGGTGCGAAAGACCGCCAGAAGGGCCGGATCCTCCAGCGAGATCTTCGCCGCCTTCAGGACCTGCTCGTACTGGGCGATTTCGCTGGCATCGGGGGGCTCGGCAGCGAGCACAGGTGGGCTCGTCAGGCCTATTCCGAGCAGCGCGACACATGCCAGCGCATTGACCAAGCGGCTCCTCGAAAGCATGAGACAGCCCCTTTCGCGACCCAGGGTTGGCGGAAGGCCGGTCGCAACCACTGGGCGAACCGGACCGATGCACAACCATGCATCATGGTCTTCCCTCATGCCAGCATACCAGACAGCGCCGGGCCGATGCCAGAGACTGCCCTGTAATTCCGCGCGCCGACTCAATCCACCTTCCCCGGCGCACGCACCCCCTTGCCAACCGTTTTGGTCGCCGTGTCGCCCAGATCCTCGCGCGCCTTCTGAGCCAGCGCTTGCAGTCGCTTCACCACGTCGGGATGGTCCGCTGCCACGTTGGTTGACTCCTGGGGGTCCTGGCTCAGATCAAAGAGACTGAGTTCTATGCGGGCCGTGACCATCTTCCCCGGCTTGCCATCCGCCCCGGGCGGCATCGGACGCGGGTAGGTGTGCGCCAGATGCAACTTCCATTTTCCGCTGCGCAGCGCTTGCAGTTCCTTGAGCCAGTAGAAGTAGTATACCTCGTGGGGCGACTTCGCCTCGGCCTGTCCGCTCAGCAACGGCCAGATGTTCTTGCCGTCGATGGGGTTTTTCGGCAAGGACGCTCCCGTGAGGTGGGCAAGGGTGGGCAGCAGATCGAGGGTCATCGCGGGTTCGCGGCAAACGACCCCGGCCTTGATGTGGCCTGGCCAGCGCGCCAGGCACGGAACGCGCACCCCGCCCTCAAAGGTTGTCCCCTTCCCTTCACGCAACCCCCCCGAGGAACCACCGTGATTGCCATAGCTCAGCCACGGCCCATTGTCTGAGGTAAAGACAACCAGCGTGTTCTCTTCCAGCCCGTTCTTTTTCAAAGCCGCCAGAATGGTGCCGACCGACCAGTCGATCTCCTGAATCACATCGCCATACAGCCCACGCTTGCTCTTCCCCTTCTCGCGCGCGCTGACAAAAAGCGGCACGTGCGGCATGCTGTGCGCCACATAGAGAAAGAAGGGCCGCGTTTTGTTGCGCTCGATGAACTTGACCGCGCGTTCGGTGTACCATGTGGTCAGCTTCGACTGATCGGGGTTGTACTCCAGGACCTTCGTCCCCTCGATCAGCGGAAGATCGGGGAACTTGGCGGTGGGATGTTTGGGCCACATGTCATTGGAGTAAGGCAGGCCAAAATATTCGTCAAAGCCATGCCGGGTCGGCAGAAACCGCTCATGATGCCCCAGGTGCCATTTGCCCACCATCCCGGTCGCATAGCCCTTGGCCTTGAGCATCTGGGCCATCGTCATCTCGTTGTCGCTGATGCCAATCCTGGCCGCCGGTCCCAGCGCCCCGACGATGCCGACGCGATTGGGATAACACCCCGTCAGCAGCGCGGTGCGCGACGACGAACAGACGCCCTGGGCAACGTAGAAATCGGTGAACCGCACCCCTTCCCGGGCCAGGCGATCGAGATTGGGAGTGGTGTATCCTTTCGCACCGTAGCAGCCGACATCGCCATACCCCTGATCGTCGGTGAAGATGATGACGATGTTCGGAACGCGCGCCTCCGCCGCGTGAAGCACCGAGGCGAACGCCACCAGGAGGAGCGGGAGCAGCCAGCGCCAGCCGGAGGAGAGGGAGACCGCACTCATGGGAGTCACTCAAGGGAGAAAAGAGAGGGAAAAAGCAGACGGGCAGCGCTGCTCGACAGAAGGTCCGTGAGCAACGCTGCCCGTTCCGCACGTGGACGCGTGAGTCAGTTGGCGGCGGGCGCCTTGACGTTCATGCGACGGCCTTCGCGATCGAAGTAGACCACGCCGTCGATGATGGCGAAGAGGCTGTCATCCTTGGCGCGCTTGACCCCGCGGCCCGGATGATAGCGGGTGCCGCGCTGGCGCACCAGGATGCTGCCCGCGGTCACAAACTCTCCGCCATACGCCTTGATTCCCAGGCGCTGACTGTTCGATTCGCGCCCGTTCTTGACCGATCCTTGACCTTTCTTATGAGCCATGACTTACCTCGGTGTTGGACTGGCTGGCACAGGAGGCAGCGGGCTCACCCGCGCTCCGCTCGCCGGAGGGGGAGCAGGCTGCTTGGGAGCCTCCTCGTCCTTCGGGATCCGCAGCGATGAGGCGCGGTAGAGCCATTCATGTGAAATATAGCGAATATCCTCGTCGCGGCGAAGGGTTCCATCCCCAAATCGGCGAAAGTTCAACTGCAACGTCTTGCGCCGCACCACGGGACGGGGATCGTCGCCAATCGGATCGGTCTCCGCCCAGCCGTTGGACAGCCCGGCAATGTAGATCGAGAAGACGTTACTGTCAGTGAGCTTGGGACGTTTTTCCTTTTCCTGGCGCGTCTTGGCATCGTCGCGCGGCAACGGTTCGTTGGGATCGGTCCAGATGGCCACGCCGGTGATGGGCCGCGGCTCGGTTTGCGGTCGTGCCGGCGGGATCGGTTCGGCCGAGATCGTTACCGAATTCCGAATCTTGAGCAACCCGGTGGGATCCTCCAGCTGGATGATGGCATCCTGTGCGCGGGGGAGAATCTCATCGCGGTACACCATGTTGGTGTCCTGCGTCACCAGTTCAAAGTCAGGGATGAACGTGTGCGGTTGGAGTGTCTTGTTGGTTACCTGATACCACAGATACCAGCACACCCGTTCGCCCCGCCCAGGGATGTCGACCTTGATCGAGCGCAGCGGTTTGAACTTGAAGTCGAGCACCCAGATCTTGCCATCGACCTTTGGCTCGCCGGTGGTGCGATCGTAAATCTCGTCGGGATCCTGCACATTGGGTCCCGGCTTGATCTCGCGCTCATTGGGATTCTTGGCCAGGGCCAGCCCGAGAGCCGAGAAAGCGGCGAGCAAGCCCAGGATGAGCACTCGCGACACATAGCGCCAGGGTCTGATCGATACCTGGGTCATTACCTCCCCCTCCCGAGCACAAGGGACTGCGCCGATGAGCGCGGACCGTGGGCGTTTTCAGCGTTCTGCTGAACTGGTTGTATCAGGAAAGCGACTTCGAGGTCAAGCCGAACTGCAAGTGCGCCCCGGCGCCCCGATGTTCCCGCCCAATAACCGGCCCCGCGTGGCTTGCCGACCTCTCCCTCTTCCTCCGTTTTCCAGGCAACAACGGTTCACTCGGCGACTCGTTTTTCTCTCGCCCACGTGTTCAGAACCGGGTGGGTGCATAGGGCGCGGGGTTGAGATGGGGTTCGCTGCGCGTGATCAGTTCGGCGAGCAATTTGCCCGTGGCCGGCGCCATCGACAGCCCCAGCATGTTGTGGCCCGCGGCGATCCACACATTCGCCAGCGCCGAACTTGGCCCCAGGATCGGCAAGCCATCGTAGGTCATCGGACGCCACCCATACCACTCCTCCTCCACCTTCTCCCCCAGCGGTTCATGCAGATAGTGGCGCGCCCCCTCTCGCAGAATCTCCAGCCGGCGCGGATCGAGCGTGCTATCGTAGCCGGCGAACTCCATCGTCGAGCCCAACCGATAGCCCGTCTGCATGGGAGTGACCGCCACGCGATGTTCTTCCAGAATCATCGGCAAACGCGGACAGCGCGCAGGGCGCGTCATGGTGATCGAATAGCCCTTCCCCGGTTGAATGGGGATGCGACACCCCAGATGCGCGGACAGCAGCGGCGTCCAGGCACCGGTTGCGACCACGAAGGCCTGGGCGGGGATTTCTCCCTGCGTGGTGAGGACTGCCCGCGCCTGGCCTCCCTGCCTCGCGAACCCCTTCATCTCGCAGTGATCCCGTACCACCACCCCGCGCTCTTCCAGATGCCGCCGCCACTCCGCCATCAGGCGATCCGGGCGCAGGTGGGCGTCGCCCTGATAAAGCCACCCCCCCGCCAAACCGGGTTTCAACGCGGGCTCCAGTTCATTCAGTGCGGGCCCCTCATAACGAAGCGCCGGCATGTGGAAGGAATCACGCAGCAGTCGATCGGTCTCCGCGTAGTGATCCATCGCCTGCGGATGCTGGAAAACGAAGAGCAACCCCCGCGGCTCCCATTCGCAGTGGAGCCGTTCTTCCTGCAGAATCTGCTCGTAGAGTTGCCGCGAGGAGTTGAGCAACGCCTGGATCCCTGGAGCAGCCGCCATCATATCGCGCGTGTTGCAGCGGCGGGCAAAGTGGAGCAACCAGCTCCAGAGCGCTGGATCAAGGCGCAGGCGAATTTTGAGCGGCGAATTACGCTGAAAAAGTGAGGCAAAGGCTTCCTTGAAGGCGCCCGGGCTCGCCAGTGGCAACACGTGGCTGGGGCAGACATAGCCGCAATTGCCATGCGAGCATTGCTTGCCGAACTGCCCCCGATCCACGATGGTGACGGCCCACCCCTGCCGATGCAGATAGTAGGCACAGGCCGCCCCGATCACTCCCCCGCCAATCACCACGGCATGCTGACGTTCCGAGGTCATGAACGAATCCCCATGCGAAAAGGATCGTCCGGGTGGAGCAAGAGCGTCGCCTCGGCATTGACATAGGCCGACCCACGGATGCGCGGCAGAATCTTCCCGTCCACCACCTGCACCGACCCCTCAAAGACACTCCCCACAATGCTCTCCTGCCGCCAGATCTCCCCCTCCTTCAACTTGCCATCGGCAAAGAGGCAGGCCAGCTTGGCGCTCGTTCCGGTGCCGCAAGGCGAACGATCATACGCCTTGCCAGGGCAAAGGACGAAGTTACGACTGTGCGCCCCCGGACGGTGCGGCGGACCAAAGAGTTCAATGTGATCGATCTCCTGCCCATCGGCCCCCGTGATCCCCTGGCGTGTCAGCGCCTGTCGAATGCGCCAGGTATACTCGGTCAGATGCTCCACATTCGCCAGGTCCAGGTCCTGGCCATGGTCACCGACCAGAAAGAACCAGTTCCCCCCCCAGGCGATGTCCCCCACCACGGGACCACAGCCGGCCACCTCCACCGCCACCCCGCTCGCCATGCGATAACTGGGGACGTTGTCGATGGTCACGGTGTTTTTGCCATCGAACGTGAAGCCCACCACACCCACCGGAGTATCGAGCCGATAGTGGCCTGCCTGAATCCGTCCCAGATGGGCCAGGGTGACCGCCACGCCAATGGTGCCATGGCCGCACATCCCCAGCGTGCTGACGTTGTTGAAGAAGATCACCCCGGCGACGCAGTTGGGCGCCGCCGGTTCGCACAGCAGTGCTCCGACCATGACGTCCGAGCCGCGCGGTTCGTTCACCACTGCCGAGCGAAAGGAGTCAAAGGCGGTACGAAAGCGTTCGCGGCGTTCGGCCAGCGATCCCCCGCCCAGGTCTGGTCCACCCGAGATCACCACCCGCGTCGGCTCCCCGCCGGTGTGAGAATCGATCACGCCAATGCGTTCAATGGTCATGGCAACAAACACATACAAGAGAGGAAAACGGTCAAAACGCCGCGTCGCACGCTTCTAGCCGATGCTGGGCCGAGTCTGAATCGCCTGGCGAATGAGGGCCAGAATCTCTTCGCGTTCCTTCCCTGCCAGCGGAAGACGCGGCGCACGCACCATCTCGGTGCCCATGCCGGTTTCCTGCATCGCCAGCTTGATGTACTGCACCAGCTTGGGATGTGTGTCCAGGTGCAACAGTGGCGTGTACCAGCGGTAGACCTTGACCGCCTCGGCATAGCGGCCCTCGGTCGCCAGATCCCACAGCAAGCGATTTTCGCGAGGGAATGCGTTCACCAACCCCGACACCCAGCCGATCGCCCCCAGGACCAGGCTCTCCAGCACCAGATCATCGACCCCGCAAAAGAGCAGATACCGCTCGCCACAGGTGTTTTTCAGATCGGTGATGCGTCGCACATTCTCCGAGGATTCCTTGATGGCGACAAACTTCGGCTCGGAGGCCAGCTCGGCGAACATCGCCGGAGTGATATCCACCCCATAGGAAACGGGGTTGTTGTAGCACATGATCGGCAGATCGGTCGCGGCTGCCACGCTGCGAAAATGAGTCAACGTTTCGCGCGGATCGGATTTGTAAACCATGCCGGGGAGCACCATCAAGCCATCCACGCCCTGCTTTTTGGCGTCGACGGCGAAGCGACAGGCCAGCGCGGTGGTGCACTCCGCCACGCCAGTCAACAGCGGGACCTTTCCCCCCACCACGCGCACCGCGGTACGCAGCACTTCCAGTTTCTCGGCATATTCCAGCGAGCAGTTCTCTCCCACCGTCCCGAGCATGATGATGCCATGCACCCCCGCCTGCAGCAACTTCTCCAGATGCCGCGCGGTCCCTTCCAGATCAAGACTCTGATCGTGGCGAAACTGCGTGGTAACCGCTGGAAAAACCCCATGCCACTTGACTGTCATCGCGTCACTCCCTCTCCCACACCGGGAGGTTTCGGTGTGTGGTTGTCGTTGCCACTCGGTCGCCACCCGTTGCGGTGGATTCTCCCTTATGCTAGAGCGCGTGGGAACTTGGTGAAGCGGTTGCCCCATCCATCAGCACGAATTGCGGCCTGAAAGCTGTCCTTGTCGGGATAATCTACTGCCCTGGCAGAGTGCGGCTCGCTATGATGAAAGTGCCGCGCTGTCATCCACCCACGACTGCTCTCCAGGCGAGGATCTCGATGAGGGGCATTTCTTTTTTCGCGAGTGTGCTTGCTGGCTTCATCCTCGCTCTCCCCGTCTCCGCCCAGATGGCACCCGGCACCCCTTTGCAGGAAACGCTGCTGCAGGAGGGGATCGCCTCGCTCGCCCGGGCGGCGCGGGCCCAGGGGCAGGCCAGCCGCGGCGCTGTTGTCTTTCTCCAGCCCACCCTTGCCTGCACGCGCTGCCACACCGCCGGCGGCGCAGGGGGAACCCTCGGCCCCGATCTCGCCAAGCTCGGCAAGGAGGCTACTGATACCTACCTCGTCGAATCGATCCTCGCTCCCTCAAAGGTGATCAAGAAGGGGTTCGAGACAATCACCGTTACCACAAAGAAGGGGAAGCAGCTCACCGGGTTACTCGCCAGCGAGACGGCCGACACCCTGCAACTGCGCGACGCCACCGAGGGAGGGCGAATCCTCTCGCTGAGCAAGAAGGAGATCGACGAACGGAGTGACAGGGGACCGTCGCTGATGCCCGAGGGGCTGGTCAATCAACTCGCCAACCGCCAGGAATTTCTCGATCTGGTGCGCTTCCTCATGGAGATCGCGGAGAAAGGTCCCGAACGCGTCCGCCAGCTTCTGCCGGCCGTGGCCGTCTTCGCTCCTCCCCCCTTGCCTGACTATGAACGCGATCTCGACCACGCAGGGCTGCTCCGCAGTCTGAATGCGACCAGCCTTAAAAATGGCCAGGCGATCTATGAGCGGGTTTGCGCCAATTGCCACGGGACACGGGACAAGCCGGGCTCCATGCCGACCTCGCTGCGCTTTGCCGAGGGAAAATTCAAGAACGGCAGCGATCCCTATCGTCTCTATTTAACCCTCACCCATGGCTACGGGATGATGACCCCGCAGACCTGGATGGTCCCCCAGCAGAAATACGAGGTGATTCACTACCTCCGCGAAGCCTATCTCAAGCCCTTCAACCCCTCGCAGTATACCCGGGTCGATGACCTTTACCTGCAAGGGCTTCCCAGGGGAAAGAGCCGTGGACCGAAACCCTCGACCATCGAGCCGTGGGTCAACATGGATTACGGCCCCAGCATGATGGCGACCATCGAGGTCGGCGACAAAGGCAACTTCGCCTACAAGGGGATCGCCGTGCGCCTCGATGCCGGCCCCGGCGGCATTTCGCGTGGCCGGCACTGGATGCTCTACGACCACGACACCCTGCGCGTCGCCGGCGCCTGGAGCGGCTCGGGCTTCATCGACTGGCGCGGCATCAACTTCAACGGCATGCATCAGATTCACCCGCGCGTGGTGGGTCGGACTGCGTTCGCCAACCCCGTCGCTCCCGGCTGGGCCAATCCGGATCGGGGCACCTTCGACGACCCCCGGGTGCGCGGCCGCGATGGCAAGCCTTATGGTCCGTTGCCTCGTTCCTGGGCTCACTACCAGGGACTCTACCATCTTGGCAACCAGGTGATCCTCGCCTACTCGATCGGTGCCACGAAGATTCTGGAGATGCCCGGCTTCGAGGCGTTGCCCACCGATCGGGCCCACCCGGGCGAACCAATTGCCTTTACACGCACCCTGACCATTGGCAAATCGAGCAAGGATCTCCTGGTGCACCTGGCGCCCGTCGGCGTCGCCGTGGCCCTGGTCGGGAGCAAGGCCACGCTGACACAGAAGGAGGGGGGACACTTTCTCCAGATCCCCGCGACTGCCACCCCTTTGACTCTCAAGGTTCTCCTCGCTGATTGCGACCAATCCACCTTGAACGCCCAGGCGAAAACCTCCCCTGCGCCGCACGCGCTGGAACCGCTCACCCACGGCGGACCGCGGCGCTGGCCGGAAGTGCTGCGCACCCAGGCGCTTATCGGCGCGGACAATGGCCCGTTTGCCATCGATGTGCTCACTCCGCCGACCAGCAACCCCTGGCACTGCCAACTGCGTCTGACAGGTCTCGACTTCTTCGCCGATGCCCAGCGAGGCGCGGTCTGCACCTGGGATGGCGATGTGTGGCTCGTGGGCAATCTGGATCACCCCGAGAAGGGGCTGACCTGGCAACGGATTGCCTCCGGTCTGTTTCAGCCGCTGGGATTAAAGATCGTCAAGGACCGCATCCATGTCTGCTGCCGCGATCAGATCGTGATCCTGAACGATCTCAATGGCGATGGCGAAACCGATTTCTACGAGTGTTTCAACAGCGACCATCAGGTGACCGAGCACTTCCACGAGTTTGCGATGGATTTGCAGACCGACGCGGAGGGGAACTTCTACTACGCCAAGGGCGCCCGGCATGCGCTCAAGGCGCTCGTGCCGCACCATGGAACTCTGCTCAGGGTAAGCAAGGACGGCTCCCGCACCGACATCCTCGCCACTGGCTTCCGTGCTCCCAACGGCGTCTGCCTCAACCCCGACGGCACCTTCTTCCTGACCGACCAGGAAGGCCACTGGCTGCCGAAGAATCGGATAAACTGGGTAACCAAAGGTGGTTATTATGGGAATTTCTGGGGCTATCACGAGGTGACCGATCCGTCTGATCAGGCGATGAAACAACCCGTGTGCTGGATTACCAATGCGTTTGATCGTTCCCCCTCGGAGATGCTCTGGGTCACCGGATCCGGCTGGGGGCCCTTGAAAGGGGCGCTGCTCAACTTCTCCTATGGCTATGGCAAGATCTATGTCGTCCCGCACGAACGGGTGGGGGACCAGATGCAGGGCAGCATGGCCGCCCTGCCGCTCCCCCAGTTTCCCACCGGCGTCATGCGCGGTCGTTTCCACCCCGCGAACGGACAGCTCTACTGTTGTGGGATGTTTGCCTGGGCGGGGAATCAGACCCAGCCAGGAGGGTTCTATCGGGTGCGTTACACCGGCAAACCGGTCCACGTTCCTCTCGGTCTGAGCGCCCGGAAAACGGGCATGGTGCTCACGCTGAGCGGAGCGGTGGAACAACAATCCGCGAGCGATCCCGCCCATTACACGGTGAAAACCTGGTCGTTGAAACGCAGCCAGCAATACGGTTCCAAGCATTACGACGAGAAAACGTTGCCGGTGAAGCGCGTGCATCTTTCCGCAGATGGCAAGGTTCTGACCCTGGAGATCCCCGACCTCAGGCCCACGATGTGCATGTCGATCGAATATCGCTTGAAGGGGAGCAAGGGCGAAGCAATTGAAGGGCTGATCCACAACACCATTCATCAGTTCGTTGATTGAATCACTGGCGGAGGACGGGGTGTCGTAAGTTGCCTTCTTTTCCTGTGGAAAGATTCCTCATGGTGAGGAATTTCGCCTCTTTTCCAGGCTTTCCATGGCCATCGTCCCTCTGATCCGTCTAGCGGGTGAGTAGTTACGTCACGTCGATTCCCCCTTATTTTTCAGCAATTCGCACCACGCAAGGTGGAAACTCCTTGTTTCTCCAGGTGTTTCGATTTGCAACGGGGAAATCCCTCTTGTGATGGGAGGATTCGTTTTGCTATCAGCATGCCCGTCACGGAGCAGCCATCCCGGCTTGGCGCCGGGGACGTGCTCCAGTGTACTGGAGGTTTTCCTCTCATGTCACCGTTCACTTCGCTTTCGCGTTTTGGTCGCACCTGTGTTGCCGCTCTGGGATTGCTCGCCTGCCAGGTTGTCACGGTTCATGCTCAGGCCACTCCGGAATACAAGGTGGATACCGGCGCCAGCCGGGTCTACATTCGAGTTGGGACCGCCACTCGTCTGGGACACAGCCACGGGGTTGAGGGCAAACTTGCCTCGGGGAAGGTGGCACCGGGCAAGACCGGCGAACTGGTGTTCGATATGACCTCCTTTGTCTGCGACACCGCCGCGGCCCGGAACTACGTCGGCCTGGGCGGTTCGTCCATCTCGGCGTCGGACGCCCAGAAAGCCACCCACAACATGCGCAGCAACGAGGTGCTCGATGTGGGCCGCCATCCCCAGGCAACCTGCAGTCTGACCTCGATCGTTCCGATGGCGGGGCAGAAACCCGGTGAAGCGGGTCCGTACCGCTGCACGGGCCGCTTCCTGCTCCATGGGGTGACCCAGAACATCGCCTTCAACGCCACCCTGCAGCCCGGCAGCCAGCAGGGGACGCTGGCGCTGCGTGGTCAATTTTCCATCATGCAAACCTCGTATGGCATCAGACCGTACTCGGCTCTCGGAGGATTGATTCGCATCTCCGATCAGCTCGATATCTGGGGTGATCTCGTCCTTGTGCCCGCTCAATAATCGGCTCCTGAACCCGCACGGCGGACCGTGCCCCTGTTCACTAACGGGGTGCACGGTCCTTGATGGCCCCACTCCAGCCGGGAGCATTCATGATTACGGTTCAGGATGTGACCAGAATCTATCGTCGTGGCCGGCAGGAGATCGTGGCGCTTCGCGGGGTAACCCTGAGCATCGCGCCGGGGGAACTGGTCGGTATCGTGGGGCGAAGCGGATCGGGGAAATCGACGTTGCTGCATCTGCTTGGCGCGCTGGATACGCCAACCTCGGGACGCGTTTTCTTTGAGGAGCAGAACCTGGCCGCGCTGTCCGATCGTGAGCGTGCTCTTCTGCGTCGTAACAAGATCGGTTTTATCTTTCAATTTTTCAATCTGCTGCCCACCCTGAACGCGGTGGAGAACGTGGCGCTCCCCTTGCAACTGGGAGCCACCCCCCGGAGCACGGCGCGTGCCTGCGCTCGGGAGGTCCTGGAACAGGTAGGGCTGGGCCGACGAGCCAGCCATTATCCCGAGGAACTCTCGGGTGGCGAAATGCAGCGTGTGGCGATCGCGCGCGCCCTGGTCACTGACCCCCCGCTGGTGCTCTGCGATGAACCCACCGGCAGTCTCGATTCCGCGACCGCGCGTGAGGTGCTCGCCATCCTGGCCGCCCTTCCCCAGGCAGGCAAGCGAGCTGTGGTGCTGGTCACTCATGATCCCCAGGTAGCCAGTCGGGCCGATCGGATCATCCAGATGCAGGATGGCCGAGCAGACGCCGGGCCGACCGGCAGAGGACAGGATGTTCGCGCTGTCTCGATCGCTTAGTGTGCGCTACTGGCAAAGACATCGCCTGCGCGCCCTTCTGGTGCTGCTGAGTCTGGCCCTGGGCGGAGCGACCTGGGCAGCCACGGCATTACTTCACCACACGCTCGATCGCACCAGTCGCCAGGCAGCCACGCCTCTTGCGGGGGCCGCCTCGTTCTATGTGAGCAATGGCGATGCCGGGGTGTTGAGTGAACTGGCCACTCCGTTGCGCCGGATTCCCGGAGTGCGCACGGTTTCGCCCCTGGTGTTGCAGCGCGTGGTGCTCCCCGACCTCCACCAGCGCTCCGTCACGTTGCTCGGGCTCGATGTGGTGGCAGGCGAACAGGGAACCCTGGGAGAGCAGATCCACATCGAGGAGCGCCCTCCGACCGCGGCGCTGCAGGACTTTTTTCTGGCGCGCAAGCCGGTGCTGGTGGGGCGCGCGCTGGAGCGTGCCTTGCCAGCCGATTCAGGCCATCTGACTGTCCTGGCTGCCGGTCGTCCCCAACGGCTGATGCGCGTGGGCGTAATCAGCGGCACGGGTCCGGCCGCGGCGCTAAGCGGAGAGGTGCTGGTTCTCTCCTGCGACGATGCCGCCGCCCTCTTCGGTTGGCGTGATCGCGTGAGCCGTCTCGATTTGTTCCTGGAGCCCGAGGCGAATCCTGCCACGGTGCGTGCGCAGGTGGAGGAGGCGCTGCACGGGCAAGCGTCGGTGTGGACGCCGGAGAGTCACGACGGGCGCGTTCAGGAGATGTTGCAGGGGTTGCAAATTGGGCTGACGCTATGCGGCCTGGGCGCGCTGGTGGTGGGCGGATTCCTGGTTTACAACACCTTCGCCGTCGCCGTCGCCGAACGCCGCCACGAGATCGGCATGCTGCGCTCGCTGGGAGCCACGCGCGGGCAGATCCTGGGGCTCTTCCTGCTGGAGGCGCTCCTCCTGGGCCTGGTGGGCGCGCTCCTTGGCTTGCCGGCGGGGATCGGCCTGGCTCAGATGGGGCTTGGGCCCGCGACCACCATCCTCGGCGATATCTTTGTGCCTCTGCCCAATCAAGGGCTCGCTCTCTCGCTGGGCCCTCTTCTGGGCGCGGTCCTCGCCTGCCTGGCGACGGCGCTGCTGGCGTCGGTGCGCCCGGCCTGGAGCGCGGCGCGCGAAACCCCAGCTGCGGCACTGCGTCGCCTTCCCCCGGAGCGCGTGCAGGGCCGGCATCGGCTCGGCGTGATCCTGGCCGCCGGCTGTGCCCTGGGCGGAAGTGTGCTGGTATGGCTTCGCGCTGCTCTTCCAGAGCGGGTGGGGAGCGCTGGCGGGTTGATCCTCCTGGTGGTGGCCATGCTGCTGGCGATTCCCTACCTCGCCGCAGGGCTGGCTCGGGGGCTCCATGCGCTTATCGGCCGACGGCTTGATGTCAGTACCCGGTTGGCGCTGGACAATCTCCTTCTCTCCTCGGGGCGCACGGGGTTGGTGATCGCAGCGCTGGTTGCTGGCGTGGCTCTCTTTGTGCAAACCGCCGGCTTGATTGTGAGCAACGAGGCGGCCATCCGCACCTGGGTGGATGGCTCCATCGCCGGCGACCTCTTCATCACCTCGGGAGGCCCCCTCAGCGCAAGTGGACGAACGCTGGCGATGGGACAGGATGTCATCGACCAGCTGCAGGCGCTCGTCCCGGAAATGCAGGTGGTGCCGATGCGCTTTCGTTACCTGGACTGGCAGGTGCACGGGAAACCCACGCGCGTCCTGGTCCTGGCTCTCGATGCGGTCGCGTATCACTCCGCGAATCAACAGCGCCAGCCCCCGCTGGCGCATCTCGATCTGTATCGCCAGCTGGCCGAGCAACCAGGGACCGCGCTCGTTTCCGAGAATTTTGCGGCCTTGCACCACATCCACCCTGGCGATACCCTCGCGCTTCCCGGGTTGGAAGGCCCGGTGTCGTTGCGGGTGCTCGGAGCCGTGGAGGATTACTCCTGCAATCGAGGCACGGTGATTGTCGATCGGGAGCAAAATCGCCGTCAGCTGGATTGCGGGCTGATCGATGTTCTGGACGTGTATCTTCCCCCCAGTACAGACATCGAGGCGACGCGCGCCCTGCTGCTCGCTTCCCCGGCCTCCTTGCAGCGCGGGCTGGCCGTGCTAACGCGGCGGGAACTGCGCGGGCACATCCTGGGGATGGTGCAGCGCCTCTACGGCCTGGCCTATGGGCAGGAGATTCTGGTTGCCATCGTGGCGGTGCTGGGGGTGATCTCGGCCTTGCTGATCTCGGTGTTACAGCGTCAACGCGAACTGGGGCTCCTGCGCGCCGTCGGCGCCACGCGCGCCCAGGTGCTGCGCTCGGTACTCGCCGAGGGGGTGTTTCTGGGTGGAATCGGCACACTCCTCGGCGTGCTCGCGGGCGGCTTTCTTGAGTGGTACACGGTGCGTGTGCTGCTGTTCGAGGAGTCGGGGTTTGTCTGTCCGTTACGGGTTCCCTGGCTGACCGTCGCGGGCGTGGTTCTGGTCACTCTGGCGAGTGCGCTGGCGGCGGGGTTGGGACCGGCGGTGCGCGCCGCCCACCTTTCCATCCCCCGAACCATCGCCCATGAATGAGTCGGTCCGGAGCGAGGTGTCGATGAATGTTCCACGAGTTCCTTCTGTGACCAAACGCGCCATTGGGTGGCACTACGACCTGGCGACTCCGTTTTATCGCTGGCTGTGGGGCGTGCACATTCATCACGGCCTCTGGGAAGGCGAGGAGACTCCCGAGCAAGCGCAGCAACAGTTGATTGAACGCCTCGCCAGTGCCGCTGGGTTGACCGCCAACATGCGCGTGCTCGACGTGGGTTGTGGCATGGGTGGAAGTTCGATCTACCTGGCGCGTCAACTGGGTTGCCAGGTCACCGGGCTCACGCTCAGTCGCACCCAGCTGCTCTGGGCGCGTCTGGCGGCCTGGCGCCAGGGGGTCCACCGTCGAGTCACGATCCACCGCCAGGACGCCGAGACAGCCTCGTTCGCTCCGGCTTCCTTCGATGCCCTCTGGAGCATCGAATGCACCGAACATCTCTTTGATCGGGGCCGCTTCTTTCAAAGCGCGACCAGGTGGTTGCGCCCCGGCGGACGTGTGGGGATCTGTGCCTGGCTGGCGGGCGATCGCCCCCACAGCGCAGACACCACCCGCCAGATCGACGCCGTCTGCACCGGCTTCCTCTGCCCCTCGCTTGGGACCGCCGACGATTACCTCACCTGGATGCGAGAGGCGGGACTTGCCCAGATCGCCTGGCTGGACTGGACGAACCAGGTGACGCGAACCTGGGAAATTTGCCTGCAACGGGTGCAGCGCAGCAAGGTGCGCCACCTGGCCTGGCTGGGAGGACGCGCGATGACACGCTTCCTCGACCACTTTGACGTGATCCTGCAAGCCTATCGCAGCGGGGCAATGAAGTACGGCTGTTTCACCGCTCAGCGCCCAGAGGGGTGAGTCCGTGTCCTGTCACTCGTGGCTACCAGTCGTGATCCTCCGGGCGGGCTGGCATCGGCAGGGACACAAGATCCCGGAGTCGCTCGCACGGTTCTCCGACCAGGAGGCGCCATGCGTTTTTTCTGGATTGTCTTCGGTGTCGCTACCCAGGTGCTCTTTGCGCTGACTGTCTGTCGGTTGTTTCCCTTTCTCCAGGGTGGCACGCCCCCGCACGGCCTCTGTCCTCTGCGTCTGGTCCTGGTGCGCCTGGGGATCGACTTTCTGCTCGCCGTGCAGTTCGCCATCCCCCACAGTTACCTGTTGTTGCCGCAGACGCGCGAACGGCTGAAACGCCTCATCCCGGGTCCGCAGTATGGCTGTTTCTTCTGTACCATGACCTGCCTGACTCTGTTGCTGACCATCGAATGCTGGCAGCCGATTCCGGTGACCCTGTGGTCGTTGCACGGAGTGGCCCGCCAGGGAGTGCGCCTCGCGTTCTTGCTGAGCTGGCCTGCCCTGCTCTACAGCTTGCACCTGACAGGGCTGGGCTATCAGACCGGCTTGACGCCGTGGTGGGCCTGGCTTCGCGGACGCCCCCTGGTGCGGCGCTGGGAACGCCCGGGCGGCCCTTATCGCTATTTTCGCCATCCGATTTATCTGAGTTTTCTGGGGCTGGTGTGGTTCACCCCGACGATGACCCTCGATCGAGCCATGCTGACCGCCGTGTGGACCGTGTACATCTTCGTGGGGAGTGTGCTCAAGGATCGGCGGCTGGTCCATTACGTGGGCGATTCCTACCGCGCTTATCAGGCTCGTGTGCCCGGCTATCCCTTTCTGCGCGGCGGACCACTGGGGCGGATTCCCCAGGGAGAACTCGTCTCGCCTCGTTCACGGGTGGCCGCCTGAGCGTGCCAGAAGCCCCCGCTCGCCGCCGAGGCGCCACCTGCAGCGCGTGAGCAGCGAGCGGGATCGGGGAAGGCTTACTCGATTGGTTCCTTGACCGGCTGGACAAAGTAGGTCTGTTTCTTCTCTGCCTGCAAGCGGGCGGCATGTTCCTCCGCCTCCTGTTTGCGGGCGTAGTCGTAGGTCGCCACCGGCTGGTTGGAGTTGTTGAACACCTTCCAGACCATGCGCAGCCGCGGCGTTTTCACCGTGCGCGTGCGCTTGGGCTTCTCAACCTTGACCTTGACCTTCTTCTTTTTCTTGCGAACGATTGGTTCGCCGTCCTCGTCCAGTTCCTCTTCTTCCCCTTCCTCTTCCTCTTCCCCCTCCTCGCCTTCTTCGCCCTCGGCAGACTCCTCTTCCTCGTCGTCCTCTTCTTCTTCCTCTTCGTCCAGTTCTTCGTCGTCCTGTTTGCGGCGCTCGGCAGCATCATACTGGGCGCGCAACTCCAATCGACGGTTCCGGAAGCGTCGTCCCATGAAAGTCTCCTGCGAATCCTCAGGATAGTGATGTTCTTGTTGTAGCTCCGAACCAATTGTCAGACTACCGGCGCGTTGTATCGGCGGCAAGAGGAAGGCAGGAGGGACAAAGGCGACCTGCGCGGTGGCAACCCGCTGTCGCCCTGGGTATGATGAGCACAGGATCGGCACAAATCACGGGAGAGCGCTCATGGCTCAGAAGAGTCAGTTCGGGATCGCAGATATCCTCCTGGTCGGGCTCATTCTCGCCCTGGCCGCCGGGTTGCGTACAGGCTACCTGGTTCGCTGTGCCGACAATGCCAGTCAGGCGGGGGCTTTCCAGGTGCAGGATTCGCCTCCCCCTCTCCACGATGTTCCCTCCGGCACGACCTTTCGCGCTCAGTCTGCTCCCACCGAGCTGGATGCCCTCGTCGAGAATCTCAGCACCTCGCGCTGGTTTGGCTCGCTGGCTCCCTTTGCCCCACGCGAAGAGAAGACCGCCCATACCGCTCCGGGGTATCCCTGGCTGCTGTCGTTGCTCAGCCCTCTGACTCGGGGAGGGGATCTCGACCTGCTGGTTCGCTGGCTCCAGTGTGGCCTGGGAACGCTCACCGTCGGATGCTATTACCTGCTCGCGCTGCGCGTCTTTGGGTCGCGCACGGTCGCCTGTTTCACTGGGATTCTGTGTGCCTGCCATCCCTTCTGGATTCTGAACACCGCCGCCATCAACGACGGCGTGCTCACCACTTTCTTGCTGGCGTTTTGCTGTCTGATGGGGGCTCGCGCCAGCGCCACGAGCGGACCGTTCGCCAGTTTTCTCTTCGGGCTCACGCTGGCAGGGTTAAGCCTGGTTCGCGCAGCGATGCTCCCCTTCGCCTTTGTCGCGCTGTTGTGGTTTTTACTTCGCAGCCGCAAACTGGAGCGTGGGTGGCTTTGTGGCCTGCTCGCCTTTCTGGGGATGGCCAACGGACTGGCGCCGTGGACCTTGCGCAATTTCCAGACCTTCAATGAGCCTGTTCCCATCGTGAACACTGCCTTTCTCCATCTCTGGATGGGAAGCAACGCGCTGGCCAACGGCGGACCGCAGAGCGAGGAACAGCTGCTCGAGGCCCTCGTCAAGCAACGACGAGAAAAGGACGCGGCCAACGCCAGCACCGTCGAAACCCTGCGCAAGGAACTGGAGTCCAAAACTTCCCAGAGCGAACGTTATCGGACCTTTGCGCGACCCGTTGGCGAGGCGATTCGCGCTCATCCCGGCCGCTTTCTGGAGAACCGTTTGCAAGCAGCGATCTGTTTTCTCCTTGGCGAACAGTGGCTCGCCGAGCGCCGGATGGCCCGCAGGACTGCGAGCGCAGACGAGTTACCCCGCTGGATGGTGCGCTATCACGAGGCGATTCTGCAGGGGACCGTGCTGCTCATGCTTGGGTTGGGTCTCCTGGGGTGGCGCTGGACCGCCCGCTGGCAGCACGATGCCATGCCCACCGTGCTCGCCCTGATCTGGGTGCCGCTGCCCTATGTGCTCACTCATGCCGAGGTGCTGAGCGGTCCCCGCCTCCCGCTGGATGGAATATTGTTACTGTACACCGCCTTCGCCCTGGGATGCCTCTGCCCCGGACTGGCGCGCTACCTGTTCGACGGTACTGCTGGGCTTGGGCCAACAGATCGAAACGCCGCGCATGCCCGGCGGAGAGCCTGAGATGGTCCTCTATCGAGTTGCGGACGGATAACCATGGCGATGTCCCCCACGGATCCTCCCCTTCCTCGCGCCCCCGGCGCCAAAGCTCCCCCCATGGAGCCGGTGCCGGGCTACCATCTGCTGCGCCCCCTGGGCAAGGGGGGCTTTGGCGAGGTGTGGGAAGCAAAGGGGCCGGGCGGCTTCCATGTCGCCTTCAAGTTTGTCGCCCTCACGGGAAAAACGGGTGAACTGGAGTTGCGCGCGCTGGAGATCATCAAGAATCTCAAGCACCCCAATCTGATCACCATCTTTGGCACCTGGCAGGTTCCCGGCTGGCTCATTATCGGGATGGAGTTGGCGGACCAGACATTGCAGGACAAGCTGAACGAGGCGCGCAAACGCGGTCTGGCGGGGTTGCCCCAGCGGGCGCTGGTTCGCTACAGCCTGGAGGCGGCCAAGGTCATCGATTACCTCAACAAACCTCGGCATTACTTCGGCGGACCACGCCCCGTTGGCATTCAGCATGGCGATATTAAACCTCAAAATATCCTTTTACTCGGCGAGGGGATTAAGGTTGGTGATTTCGGCCTCCTCCGTCTGCTCGAAAAGGAGATGAGCCAGCACGTCGGCGGGATGACTCTTTACTATGCCGCCCCGGAGTTGCTGCGCGGCAACATCTCGCAGTGGACCGATCAGTACGCGCTCGCGGTCACCTGGTGCCAGTTACGCGGGGGGCAACTTCCGTTCACGGGCTCGCCGGCTGAGATTCGCCGCGGACACCTTGACCGCCCCCCCGATCTCAGCATGTTGCCCGAGGTGGAGCGCCCCGTGGTGGCGCGTGCCCTGGCCAAGAATCCCCAGGAGCGCTGGCCCACCTGCCGGGCTTTCATCAAGGCGCTGGTGGATTCCTATCGGGGAGTGGCGCCAGCTGCCCCCTCGGCTCCGGCCATCCAGGCTGAGGCCGAGACCGTCCCGCCCAGTTCCCAGCCTCCTCCGGCGCAACCCTCCACAACCCCTGGGTCGCCCGTGCCTCCCAGCGAAGGGCCGACCTTGCCAACTCCGCCCGGGATCACGTTGCGGGGTGCACAGCGCACCAGTGAGGGGGCCCACGGCTCCACCTGGCGGGCAGAGACCACCACGGGCCAGGCAGTGAAAGTTCTCCAGCTGCAAGGGATGACTGCGGACGCCCGAACCTCGCTGACGCAGTCTCTCGATCGCCTCAGCCGGGTTCGCCATCCTCATCTGACGCCGCTTCTGTTTCACTGGCATCACAACGATACGATCTTCACCGTCTTTCCGTGGACCGATTTAACGATGCGCGACCAGCTCAAGGCGCGCGCCCTCACCGCTGTCCCGGGCCTGCCCGCCAACGAACTGGCGCCGCAGTTGCGCCAACTGGGACAGGCGCTTGATCATCTCCACGCGTGCGGTTTTACTCATGGCGCCGTGCAGCCAGAAAACCTGGCGCTCGCCATGAACCAGATCCGCCTGTCGCTGGAACCGCTTACCAGGCCGGTGGAGGAAGGCATGGGGGTGCGCTGGTCGCCCTACATCGCCCCAGAGGTGTGGCAAGGGATGCCGCACGCCAACAGCGATCAGTATGGGCTGGCCATGACCTGTGTCGAACTGCGCTCGGGACAGTTGCCGTTTACGGGGGAAAGCCTCGCCGAGCGCATGTTTCAACAGGTCACCGGGCGGCTCGATCTGACGATGTTCACCCCCGCGGAACGGGCCGTGCTCGAGAGAGCTCTCTCTCCCCGCGGCGAGGAGCGCTTCCCCAGCTGCGCCCAGTTTGTTCAGGCGTGGGAACAGGCGTTCCTCGCCAGGACCGAACGTCGCCCCAAAGGACAACCCCCTGCCGCCGCCGTCCCTCCGGCCGCGGGCGTCGCTCCCCAGGAAATCCCGCCGGCGCCCGAACTCGATGCCGAAACCATCGCCTCGACCGGAGAGTTTCCCCCTTCGCTCGGGATGGCGGGCCAGATGCCCGCGCCCACCATCGCACCGCAGCGATCAGTTCCGGGGGTGCCCCTCCCACCCGGTGCCCGGCCAGGCGGCCCTGCATTGTCCCTCCCCGATCTGGTGGCTGGTTGGGGAGATAGCTTCTCTCTCCCGGAAGGACCGTTGAGCGTCCCGCCCGGAACCCCGTTGCCGAAAGGATGGTTCGGGCTCGGTCTGCCTCGCGGCTTCCCGCACTGGTTGCTCCTTGGCGCGGGCGCTGCTCTCCTGGGGATCCTGGTGGCCCTACTCATCGTCGCCCTGAACTGGCTCTTCGTCCTGAGCCCGCACGAGGGCACCGGCACCTCGGGCGGGGGAAGTGTGTGGTGGATCCTTCTGGTGATTCTCCTGCTGCTGGCAACGGCGACGACGGTTTTTTCGGTACGCAAGGGATATGTGCGGCAGTTGCTGCTGCGCTGGCGCCGACCGCCTGTGCAGATCGAGGAACGGCTGCCTCTCGCCCCCTCGCTCCCCTACGCCGAGGAGGTGCCCTTCGCCCCAGGGCAAGCGCTTCCGCCTGCAATGGCGCCTCCGCCCCTGGTCATTCCCCCCCTTCTCGCGACCGAGGCACAAGCGCCTGTGCCGATGACGGTTCTTCCCACGATGGCACCCGTCCCTGTGGAGCGTCCGCCCTCGATGCCGACCACCATCCCCGAGTTGGTTGGCGGTGTTCGTGTCAGCCCCTTGCCAGCCGTGGAGCCGCTCTCCTCGGAGATGGTCTCCCTCCCCACAGGCGATCAACGCCTGCGCCTGGAGGGGCATCGCGAGGCCGTCTGGGCCGTTGCTGTCTCCCCGGATGGCAAACGCCTCGCCAGCGCCAGCATGGACGGCAGTATCCGTCTCTGGGATAGCACCACCGGAGACGTTCACCTGTCCATCGAGGCCCATGCCCTGGGAGTGACCAGCATCGCGTTCGCCCCCGATGGTCGGACCGTGGTCTCCGGCGGACTGGATCAGAGTGTGCGTTTGTGGGACAGCAGCACCGGCAAGCCGAAACGTCGCCTGCAGCATCCGGGCCGGGTCTTTACCGTTGCCTTCGGTCCGCTGGGACAGCACATTGTCTCGGCTGGCGACGATCGCATCATCCGTCTGTGGGAGCTAGCCACGGGCGAGGAAGTGATGACCTATGAAGGACATGAGGGATGGGTAAACGGGGTTACAGTCACCCCCGATGGCCGTCGGCTCCTGTCCTGCAGCGAGGATGGCACGGTTCGCCTTTGGGATATTCTCTCCGGGGAGTTGATCCGCTGTTACCGCGGTCACGAGGGCGCGGTGAAGAGTATCGCCCTCTTCAAGGGCGGGCGTTTGTTCGCCTCAGCGGGCGAAGATCATGTGATCCGTGCCTGGGGAGCGGATGGCCCGAACGAACTGTGGCGCCTGGAGAAGCACACCGACTGGGTCCGCGCAGTTGCTTTCGCGCCCACCACGCTCGTCCTCCTCTCCGGCGGCGACGATGAACGGCTGCTGATCTGGGACTGGCCCCAACGTACGGTGCGCCGGGAGTTGCAGGGCCACCTCGGCTCCATCCTGTGCCTGGCGATCGCCCCCGACGGCTCCTTCGCCGTGACCGGCAGCGACGATCAAACCCTCTGTCTCTGGCCGCTGGGTTAGAGCGAACGCCTGGGCAGGCATGGCCCTTCCTGGGTACAATGCCAGAAAGGCTTCCTTCAGCATCGGTCCGATGGATGTGTATAGAGATGGAAATTCTCATCATCGAGGACGATCCCGTTATCGGAAAAACGCTCTTTCAGGGACTGACGGAAGCGGGCCATTCGTGTGTCTGGGTCAAAGACGGAGTCAAGGGGCAGGAACAGGCCGGCACGCAACAATTCGATGTGATCCTCCTCGATTTACTGTTGCCGGAGCGTCCCGGGTTGGAGGTGTTACACGAGGTGCGCCGGGGCGGCATTCAAACGCCCATCATCTTGCTCACCGCGCTGGGGGCGGTCGAGGATCGCGTCGCGGGACTCCAGGCCGGCGCTGATGACTACATTGTAAAGCCGTTTGCGCTTGTCGAGGTGCTCGCACGGGTGGAGGCGGTCTGTCGGCGTTCCCAGGTGCGCCCCGCCGCCAGTCTCCAGGTGGGCGATCTGATCCTGGATCTGACCACACGCCGGGTTACTCGGGAGGAACGCGAAATCGATCTGACCCCCACCGAGTTCAGCTTGCTCGAACTGTTGATGCGCCACGCCGGCCAGGTGGTAACCCGGCGCATGTTGTGTGAGCATCTCTGGGAAGCAGACTGGGAAGGGACGACCAACGTCATTGAGGTCCACATCAACCGTTTGCGTGGCAAACTGCAGCGCGGCTTCTCTGACGGCCTGATCCAGACGGTTCGAGGACGCGGCTATGCTCTCCGAGCGACTTAAAGGGTTGATCCGCACTCTGCGGTTTCGCCTGATGGTCTGGAACACCACGGTCTTACTGCTGCTGGTTTTGCTCATCCTGGCCGGCGCACGCGAAGGGGTGCGCTGGGCGCTCCTCCACGAAATGGATCAGTTGCTCAACGAGGATATGCAGGAGATCCGGCTAGCACTCCTCAGCAGGCAACTCCCAGAAACCCCCCTGCGGGAGGAACTCGATCTGAAAGCACGCAGCCACTCCGGTCATGGGTGGTTTGCCCAGATCTTCACCGCCAACAAGGCCCTGATCTGGCAAAGTCCCAACACCCCTGCCCTGGAGACAGTGCCAGAGGGTCGACACACTGTGCACACCAGCGCCGGCCCCGTTCGTCTGGTGCAAAACCGGATCAAACAACCCAATGGACAGATCCTGATCGTTCGAGTAGGAACCTCTCTCCAGCCGTTGCAGGAAGACGTGGGGCTCATCACCGAGATGGCCCTGCTCGCCCTTGGCATGGTGCTCCTGCTGGCTCCGCTGGGCGGCTTCTGGTTGTCAGGACGCGCCACTCAGCCGCTGGCCAACATCATCCAGACGACCGCGAGTCTGCGCCCGGATAACATGCACGAACGACTCCCCCTGCGCCAGACTGGCGATGAACTCGATCAGTTGGCGATGACGATCAATGGATTTCTCGATCGCATCGCCACGGATATGAATCGCAAACGCGACTTTCTCGCCAATGCTGCGCATGAACTGCGTTCGCCGTTGGCAGCCATTCGGGGGACCGCGGAGATCGCGCTCAGCCACGAGCGGACCCCGGAGGAGTACATGGCGTTTCTGGGCGATGTGATCGAGGAATGCAGCCATCTCACCGGGCTGGTCAACCGGCTCCTGCTGCTGGCGGCCCGCGACGCCGACCAGCTCGCCCTGCGCGAACAATCCGTGGCGCTCGACGAGGTGGTCCGCAAATCGTTGCAGATGTTTGAAGGAGTCGCCGAGGTCCAGGGAGTGAAGCTGTGCAGCGGCCTGATTCAGTCTGCAACCGTTCCCGGCGATGAGTATCACCTGCGCCAGGTGGTCAACAACCTGATCGATAACGCGCTCAAGTTCACCCCGGAGGGTGGCATGGTGCAGGTGAGCCTGGATACCGATCCGCGGGAAGGGACCGCCCGGCTGCAGGTGCAGGACACGGGGTGTGGCATTGGCACGACTGAGCTGCCGCGCATCTTTGAACGCTTTTATCGCGGCGACAAGTCACGCCAGCACGCCAGGGGGCGGCGTGGAGATGGTCTGGGTTTGAGCATTTGTCAGGCCATTGTCACCGCTCTGGATGGGACGCTTGAGGCCCAGAGCCAGCTTGGCAAGGGAAGCACCTTCACCACGATTCTCCCCCTGCGGTCCGGGTCCACCGGAGACCACCGCCACCCCCCTTCCGGCGTACGCGATGGGAACGACAGTCGCGCACGCGTGCACGGACAGAAGGAGGATGGGCGGTGATCCCGGATGGTCGCTCCGGTTGAATCGGTCAGTCAGCACGCACATTAATCTGGCGTGGTTTCACCTTTTCAACCTTGGGCAGATGGACGAGAAGGACGCCGTTCTTGGCCTGGGCCGAGATTCGACTGGCATCGATCGTTTCGCTGATGGTGAAGGCGCGATAGAAATCGCCTTCCTCATACTCCTTGAGCAGGAATCCCTGGGTTGGCAAGCGGGGAGTTACGCGGGCGTTGAGAGTCAATTCCCCGTTCTCGTAGTGCAGATCGATGTTGTCCGGCTTTACTCCGGGAATCTCTGCATAGAGCAACAGTTCATCCTCGGTCTCGAAGATATCCACTCGCGGTGAAAACTGGATACCGCCCCGGGTGCGCTCGGGCCGGGTCTGTTCCGCGAGGCCCTTGGCGGGGGTCGTGGTCGCTTCAGCCATGGCGAATGCTCCTGGACTAAGGAGGCCGCGCGGAGAAACACGCCGCGCCCTCCAGGATGGGTTCGGGTTACTCGGCCTTGACCGCGATCTTCCGCGGCTTGGCCGCCTCATGCTTGGGGAGTTTCACAAGGAGAACCCCGTTCTCCAGCTTGGCGTCTACCTTGTCCGCGTCGACGGCAAACGGCAGAGTCAACACCCGGACAAAGGTGCCCACGGGGCGCTCCTGACGATGCCAGACGCCCTTCTCGGGCACCAGCGGTTTGCGTTGACCCTTCAGTGTCAGTTGATTGCCTCCGGTGACGTAGACTTCCAGATCCTTGAATTCGACTCCCGGCAATTCCGCTTCCAGGTAGGCAGCCTCGCCGCTCTCCCAGACATTGACCGCCGGATCGACCGCGCCCCCGTTCGAGCGCTCCGTGGGTTGCGTCCAGCGATCGAACAGCCGATTCATTTCCGATTGCAGTTGCTGGAAGGGATCCCACGAGGTTGCCAGGGGTTGCCAGCGTGCCATTCTCATGATTGGGCCTCCTTGGACGGACGGTGTCATTCGTCAGACAGGAGGCTGCCCGCCGTGGGAATCAGGGAGGACAGCCCGCGCTGTCGTTTTCAACGTGATTGGGAAACGTGGTGGAGATCGGTCGCACCACGTGTGTCGAGAATCAATGCAACCCGCGTGCCACTCATCACTCCAGAGAGAAAAAGAGCGGGTCATTGGAACGCAAGATATTTACAGGATTTGTTTTGCGACAGAATGGCTCTGCTTCAAGATCTCTCCCGAGCCGAGCCATGCGCCTGGTCCGCACGCCATTTTGGCAGCCGCACACCCCTGTGTCCTCGGCTAAACGGTATGGAGTACCTTGCGCACCACAAACACCAGCGGGATGGAGAGCACGATGTAGCCCACCAGCCAGGCTGGCAGAACCATGGGGATGCCGGGGACTACCCCCGCGAGCTTGACGGGATCGAGTTTCACCTCGGTGAGAACCGGAGAACCGTGATCGATAACCGCGGGGGCGTAGAATGGTCCCCCCACCAGCACCTCGTGTTCCAGAGTGCGTCCTTTCATGCGCACGGTCAGGCGATAGGGTTCGGGGCGCGCCATTCCCTTGAGGGTCCAGCGTGCCTCCCCGTAGGAGGTTCCCTGCTCGGTGATCACTTTCACTTCCTGGACCCAACCGCTCTCGCTTTGCAACCCCTCCAGCGGAACCAGGTGAACGACCTCTCCCTCGGCGCTGGGGGAGGTGTACAGGATCACCTCAAACGGCTGGTCAGCGTGCAGGGGATGAAACTCCAGCCGACTCATCGCCCACGTGGCCAGGAGGGCAATCGGCACCAGCGACAGGAGCAAGGGCAGCCCTTCTGCCTTGAGCTTGAGCATCGAGATCCACGAGCGGGTGCCGCGAAAGCGCTGGAGCGCCTCGGTGTCCTTGCGCGCCCGCGCATCGCGCATCAGTTCCTTCAAGCGGGCGTCGTCACGCAGGGCGCGCCGCAGCCGATCCTGATTGGTCCCCATCCGGCGGACCACCGTGAGGATAATCGCTGTCAACAGAGCGACCAGGACAAGCGCCCCATCCGAAGGAAGACGAAGCACCCAGCTTAGCAGCGGATCGAGCGCTTTCAGGCTGAGATCATTCCACCACTCAAGCACGCTGCTCCTCCCGCGCCAAAAGACTGACACAGCCACGATTGCCATCCACGCGGATGGTTTCTCCTGCTCGGATCAACCGAGTCGCATCGGGACAGGCGACGGCAGGGATGCCAAAATCGCGCGCCACGATCGCCCCGTGCGAGAGGACTCCCCCGCGTTCCACGATCAGCGCGCTGGCGTGCATGAACAGCGGCGTCCACCCCGGATCGGTCGAGGTGCAGACCAGGACATACCCCGTGCCCAGATCCTCGCCGAGTTGCGGTTGCAGAACAATCCGTGCTGGCCCGGTCGCCACCCCCGGTGCCAGGGCCGTCCCCGTCACGTCGGTCGCGCCGCTGAGGGCCGGGGCACGTCCCAGATCGTCGAGATGGGTGCTCTCGATCACCTCGGCGAGATAGAGTTTCTGCCAGGCTTGCCAGCGGAGCCGACGTTGCTCGATCAGCGGGCGAAGCGTTGCGCGCGCTCCCGGTAGACTGGGGAGTTCCTCGCGGGTCAGAAAATAAAGCTCCTCGCGAAGATCCCAGCGTTGACCGAGTTCCTCCAGCACCTGACGCAAGAGTTCGTAGCCCATCATCAGATAATGCTTCCCCGTTTCGCGATAGGGGAGCAACAACCGGGCATCGGCGAGATCGCGGTCGAGATCCTCGCGAAAACAGCTTCCTCCCCAGCGTTCCAGCAAGGCGGGCAACTGCGCCTCGGCCTCCTGGCGGCGGTGCAAGGTGCGTTCGTGCAGTTCCACCGGCCCCGGTCCAGCCCCTCCCAGACGAGCGGCAAGTTTCTCCACGGCTGAGGGATCCTCGCGCCAGCGCGGCAACGAGAGTTCCATCTCGCCAATGGCTCGATGACCAAAGCGCTCCAGAAAGCGCGCCAACGCGGTCTTCCCCTGCGCGACCTCCTGCAACAACGTATCCTGTTCGCAGGTGATGTCGCCCTCCAGGGCCGAGGTCAGGGTGCGCGCCAGCTGCGGTCCCTCGATCGGCCCCAGCAGCTGCGCCAGCATCGCCTCAAGCGACCCCAGCGCCAGACCGCCAAAGAAGCCGGGCCGCAGCGATTCCGGGCCGAAATCATCGAGCACCTGTTGCCGTCGGCTCTCCAGCAGGGCGAGAAGATTGGCATCGGTGAGCGTTGCCAGATCTCGTTCCTGCTCGCGCTGAACATAGTCGAGGAAGGGAGGCAATGCCTCCTGCTCAAAGCGCTGGTGGGCCGTGGCGCGGCTGCGTTTCATGGTGCGGCTGACCCGCCACATCCGCCACAGATTCAACGGCAACCGGAAGAGGAACAACCCATCGGCACGCGCCGCCTCGAACTTCCCGGGAGCCTGATTGAGCAAATTGCGATCTTGAATAAGCGCATCAAGATCATACGCGAGCGGCATCCCTTCCCAGAAGAGTTCCGCCTGTCGCTCGGGATCAGCGTAGATGCGTCCGCCAATCAGTTCAAGGAACCCTTCCGCGCAAACACGCTGCGCGGGCCGATAGCCCAGCTGTTGATACAACCGGCCAAAGCCGCCCGCTCCGCTCATGAAGTGCCGCAGAAAATCCCAGGTGAGCGGGGTCGGCGTCGCCAGCGTTTCGCCAAGGTTATGGCCAATCCAGACGCGCCGTTGTCCCCCGGCGATCTGCCGCAGACGCGTGATCTCCTCCTGTCGGGCGCACTCGGCCTCCAGCAGCACTTCCAGTCCCCGGATGGGGCGGGATTGGAGCAACGCGAATTGCCCCTCCGCCCACCCCCACTCGATATCCACGGGTTTGCCCACATGCTGTTCAACCCGCAACGCCAACTCGGCGAGTTCGCGCACCTGAGGGGGACTGAGAATGGTGTCCGTGACAACCGGCGGTCGCTCCGCGGCAAAGGGCGAAACCTCGCTTACCTGGTGCCCCGGTTCGTACTGCACCGTCGCCAGGCTCGCGCGCTCGATGCGGAACCGATGCGGAGTGACCTCGCCCGAGACCACCGATTCGCCCAGCCCGTACGAAGCCTCCAGCACCATCTGCTCCACGGCGACTCCCGTGGGATCACGAGTGAAGAGCACCCCAGAGATCGCCGAGGGAAACATCGCCTGCACATTGACCGCCGTCCCCACCAGTCCGCGAATGCCATGCCGTTCGCGGTAGACCTCGGCACGTGGACTGTGCCAGGACTCGAAGACGGCATTGATGCTGGCACGAAGCACAGCCCAGGGTTCGGTTGGAAAGGGCTGGCCGGTGATTTCCTCAAAGCGGCGCAGGCGCTGAAAACAGTGCTCCCGCGTTGTTCCCGGCGCTCCGAGTTGATCCTCCTCAACGCCATGAACCGTCCGCGCAAAGCGCGTGATGAACTGCTCGTAAAGGGTCCAGAACCAGGGAGGATCGCCCAGCGCCTCGGCCAGTCCCGGATGCAGACCGCAATTCAGGAGGGTGTCCATCATTCCGGGCATGGAGACAGCCGCCCCACTCCGCACCGAGACGAGCAGCGGCTTGCTCCCCTCGCCATAGCGCCGCCCCATCTCTTCTTCAAGGCGCGCCAGTTGGTGACGAACCTCGACTTCCAGCCCTTCGGGCCACTGACGGCCACGTCGGAAATACTCCGCACAACAGGCGGTGCGCAGGGTAAAACCTGGAGGAACGCGCAGTCCGCTCCGCATCATCTCCTTGAGGCTGGCTCCCTTGCCGCCCAGTTCGGTGCGAGGCTCTCCGCTCTCGGGCGGCCAGGGATCGGAGAAATAGCAGGTCCACGAGATACCGCTGCTCATCCACCGCTCCCTTTTCCGAGTCGCACCAGTCCTCGTCCAGCGACGCCCAGATACAGGGCGGAATCATGCAGAATCGCCGGCGCGGTGATGGCTCCCAGTGCTTCCATTTCCATCCACACGGCGGGCGCTTCCTCAAGGGCATCGAGGCGCACACGCACCAGCTTCCCCGCTCCGGCCACCAGCAGGCCCCCGCGCAGAGGCACTGGCGGGAGCGTCGGCAGGACCTCGGGAATTCGGCCGCGCACGGCGCCATCGTTGCGCGCCAGCACCACCAGTTCTCCCCGGGTGTTGATGTAAGCCAGGTAATCCCCTCCCAGGATGACATCGGTCGCCACACCACCGCCCTCGACCTTCCACGTGGGGATCGCTGCTCCATCCACCAGCGAGCGTGCCTCCACGCCCTTTGCCGTCGGGACAAGGACCATCTTCTTCAGCCCCAGCAACGGAGCGGCCCCCGGCGTGGCGAGCTTCACACGCCACAGTTCGATTCCGGTGGGACGATCGAGCGCACACAGTTCGGGCGGATCGACCGTCGCGGCCAGCAGCATGGTTTCGGTCACTGTCACGGGCTGAATCAGTTTGCCGACCGAGCGGGTCCAGGTGAGGGTTCCTTGCAGATCCACCCCACTCAATTGTCCCGCGCGGTCCTGGACATAGACCCCATCGGCCACCGCAGTGAAGAACCCAGTGGCCTGCTTCTCGATCGGCACCGTCCACTGGGGGTTGCCACTGGCAAGCTCCAGCGCGGTGAGGGAGCGCCCCTCGTCCCCTTCCCTGCCATCCACGACCAGGGCCAGTTTCGCGGTCATTGCCGGGGATTGAATAACCCCATGGCGCGTGGGGTGAAACCAGAGCGCGGCCGGAGCGCGATTGATGGCGACGTCGGCCGGAAGCAACGCCAGCCCACGCCGAGAGCCACCGGCCATTGGCACCAGGAGCGTTGCCCCCACGGCCGCCGCAGGAGCCTGCATTAGCCGGTCTGTCGGGTTGGGACTGTCTGTGGGGTGATACTGCCATTGGAAAACGCCCATCTCGGGCAAGGGATCGAGGTTGAGATTCCCTCCGCGTCCCGGCCCTCCCAGCCGACCACTCCAGAGCGGCGTGGGCTTTTCCTGGCCTGGCGCGCCTGCGCAGAGGAATCCATCATGCTGGGAGCCGACATACACCCGCCCGCGCGCCACCACCGGCGAACTGATGAACAACGGCTGCGTCCCCAGGCGAAACTCCCAGACTGGCTCCAGCGTTTGCCTCTCCAGGGCATAGAGCACCCCGCTGGCATTGACAACGTACACATGGGTCGGAGTGACCGCCGGCGAGGTGGCGATCGGACCGTGACTGTTCCACTTGTTGACCAGTTTGCCCTGCTGATCCAGGCAATACACCCAGCCATCGCGCGAGCCAAAGTAGAGATGGTCCCCCGGGGCGGCGATGGCACCGAGCACCGTTTCCCCCACGCGAAAAGACCACCTGGTCGTCAGCGTCGATAGATCAATGCAACGCACCTCGCCCGCCTTGTCCTGGGCCGTCTTGACATAATCGCCGTTCCCCATCCCCAGGAAGAGTTTGTTATCCACAATCGTGGGGGGACCAAAGACGGGATAGGGCATCGGCAGACGTTTCAACTCGGTTCCGGTGGCGGCATCGAGCACACACAAGGCCGGCGTTCCCAACCCCAGCCCCACGTAGACTCTCTCCCCGTGGACCGCGAGCGAGGTCTCGGCGTCGAGAAACTTCTCCCCCGGCTGATGCCAGACCACGCGGCCTTTGCGATCCGCCCCCGGCTCCAGTTCCAGGCAGTAGATCCCATCGTCTCCCGCGTTGACATACACCTTCCCCTGGCTGACCACCGGCGTACATTCCACGTGACTTTTCGTCTCGTGAGTCCACACCACCTGCCCTTCCTTGCCGGGGGTCAAGTCAAGACAGATCACGCGGGAATCCTTGGTATCGTGCAGTCCCTCGCCGCAAACCAGGTAGTGCCCCGCAACCACCGGCGAGGAGAACGTGGGACGATACCCTTCGGGAGCCGCCTGCCAGACCACCGCGCCGGTATCGGCATCGAAACAGTAGATCGTCCCGCTCTGGCCAAAGACCCCCAGACTCGCGGAGGCCACATAGACGCGATTGCCCACCACCGCGGGCGACGACAGGAACGCTTCCTCCGACTTCTTCCACACCCAGTTCAGCCCCCCCTGCGTCGGTCCCTGGCCATCCGGGGTGCCCGTGCGGGTCAACCCTCCGCGTCCCATCGGCCAGTCGGTGCTGGTCATCTCCGCGGCATTGGCAGTGGGTCCAAGTCCACGCAGCAGATGCTGTCCTGTCCACACTAACCCCGCCCCACACAACGCGAGGATAAGCAGGGGAATCTTCTGCTCCCAGACGATGTGCAGGAGGTGGAGCATCGCGCGGGGACGCAACAGAGAGAAGATCGAGGTGGCGAGCGCGACCAGCAGACCAGGCAGGATGGTGAGCAACACCTGCAAGGGACTGAGCAAAACCGGGACGACGGCGAAGTCGAGACTCGGCATCGGAGCCATCCTCAGGGTGAAACGTCGAGGGAAGGGCGACCACAGATCCCGGCAAAGACGGTTCGCGAAGTACGCTCAGCGCGGGCGTTGCGACGAGGGGGGCGGCGCGGCGGGAGCGCCCCCGATGCGAATCGGCGTTTTACACAGCAGGCAGGGCACGACCTTCCCTCGGTCGTGGTCCTCGACCAGCATGTACTTGCGACATTTCGGATTGGGGCACTGCACAGCGAACACGCCAGCAGGTGCGGGGGGGTTGGGAGTCATGCGCGTCCATCACTCACAGGATGCGTAACTGGCGAACCCATGCTGCTTCGTGGGCAATCTCCTCGTCGGACAATCCACTGCTGCGATGAATACTGGTGCGCGCCATCTTGCCGCTGGTCATGTCGAGCGCCATCACATCGATCAGGCCGTTGGCTGCCACACTGCACCGGACCTGAATCGGCGAAGCATTGGGCAAACTGGCGGGGAGATCCTCGATCCAGCATTCCCCTATGCTGATGCACGCGTCGGCCTGGTGTGCCTCGCCCTGCAACACCTTGACGCGCACCCGCCGCTGATCCTCCACCACGGTGCGATAGACCCGGCTCGATGCCGTCGGCAACTGGGTGTTTTTGGGGATCAGGACATCATTGATTCGTTCCTGCTGATGCTTGATCTCAATCCCCAAACTGTGCGAGTTGACGTTGATCTCCACCACATCGCCAAGCATCTCGCTGACCGCAGCCGAGAGTTCCCCCATCTCGCCACGATGGGTGGCGACAATCCCCGCGTGGAGAGCCGCTCCCCGAGCCACCACCTCGCTCACCGCAAGGGAGTGGTCCGGTTGTCTGCCGGTCAGATCCTGGAGCATCTGGCGGGTCATCGGCATGTGCGTCGAGCCACCGACCAGCAGCACCCGTTCCACCTGAGGCCAGGACAACCCCGCCTGGCGAATCACCTGCTTGGTTGTGAACTGGGTGCGCACCAGGAGGTCGCGGGTCAACTCCTCGAACTTCGCTCGGCTGAGGGGAACCGTGAGCACCTTTCCGCCATGCGTGCACGTGACGGTTGCCTGTCCCAGTTTACTGAGGGTGCGCTTGGCGCGCTCCGCCGAGGCGTTCAACGCGGCCAGCGATTGTTGATCGCGCCGGGGATCCTCGCCGTGCTGCGTCTGGAACTCGCGCGCCACATAATCGACGATCCGATCGTCCCAGTCCTTCCCCCCCAGGAGCACATCGCCCTCGATGGCGAGGGTCTGAAAACGATGTTGCGACAGCCGCACCAGGGTCACGTCGAAAGTACCGCCCCCCAGGTCATAGACGAGCACGGTGCGTTCGCCGTCGACCAGCGCCTGTTCCAGATTGGTCACCAGCCCCTCGCGCCGCGGTTGAAACGAGTAGGCCAGTGCCGCCGCGGTGGGTTCGTCGAGGATGTCGAGTACTTCCAGACCGGCAATGTGCCCCGCATCCTGAGTGGCCTTGCGGCGTGTGTCGTCGAAGTAGGCTGGGACGGTGATGACAGCCTGGCGAATGGGCCCGATCCGCAGTTCGGCATCCTGGACCAACTTCCTCAGGATGATTGCCGAAAGCGTTTCCGGGCGGAACGAGCGACCGGCGACCAGACGACCATAATCGGCATGGCCCATCCGTCGTTTGATCAGCGTGGCGACTCGGTCGGGTTGTTCCAGCGCAACGTCCAGCGCGGCCTGCCCCACCACAGCGCCCCCCTCCTCATCGAGAAGGACCGCGCTGGGGGTGAGCATATCGCCATCGCGATTGGGCAAGGTCGTCGGCTGTCCGCGGTCGTCCAGGGTGGCAATCGCAGAAAACGTCGTCCCCAGATCGATGCCCACCAGTTGGCCCGCCATCGGCACACCTCGCTGTTCAGAGGTGGGAACAGGGCTGCACGCTCAACCGCTCCGCGCCGCCCTGGGAAGTGCTCAGCAGCGCGGAGGGTTGGCACACCACCTCGCAACGGGATGTCAATTCTTCTTGTTCGTGGGACGAATCACCACCAGCCCCCCATTGGGACCGGGAACCGCCCCACGCACCAGAATCGTGTGATTGTCCGGGTTGATGGACACCACGGTGAGATTGCGCACGGTCACGCGCGCATTGCCGTACCGACCCGCCATGCGAATCCCGCGCTTGGGACGACCGCTACCACGATTACTGGCGTTGGAGGCGATCGACCCGCGTTGTCGCGAGCCCTTCTTCACACCATGGCTATGACGCAGGCCGCCAAAGTTATGGCGTTTCATCGCCCCCGTGGTGCCTCGCCCCTTGGAGGTGCCGATCACATCGACCGCCTTGATATCCTTGAAAATGTCGCTCGCCGTGAGAATCGCGCCCACCTTCTGCTCGGCGGGAGTGGTCAGCCGAAATTCGCGAATGTACCGTTGCGGTTCGCAGTCTGGCTTCGGCGGCAACGTGACCCCGGCCGCCTGCCGCGCGCGCTTGCGCTTCGATTCCAGTTCCGCCGAGACATGCCCACGCTCGGCGCGGCTCGCCTTGCGGCGTTCCTTGTCCACGAAGCCCAACTGCACGGCATCGTAGCCATCGCGTTCCTTGTCGCGCACTTGCAGAACCGGGCACGGACCGACCTTGAGGACGGTCACCGGATGCACCAGTCCGGCTTCATCATACACCTGTGTCATCCCGACTTTTGTTCCGAGCAAGCCCAGTGGCATCGTCGAACCTCGCTATGCAACTGTCTATCCCGGAGAGGGACTCCGGTGAGCATCATTGCGTGATGAGAGAGCGCTTCACCCCTGGAAGCGTCAAAAAGTTAATCATAGAAGCGCGCCCCCCCGCTGTCCATGGGGCGCTGATCCACCTTGAGATCCCGCCGCCCCGTTGACCCCGGGTTGTTTACGCAGAATCGCCTCGGCTTCCAACTGCCCCGACCCGGGCGGCGGTCTCCTGACGCGATTTGGAAGACAGGGCGCAAACGCCGGACGGACCTGGCGGCTGAGCCCTGTCGCTCCGGATGGATTACTTCTTCGCCGCCGCGTAGCGTTCAGCAACGTCCTTCCAGTTCACGACGTTCCACCACGCCTTGATATACTCGCCCCGGCGATTCTGGTATTTCAGATAGTACGCGTGTTCCCAGACATCCAGGCCGAGAATCGCCTTCTTCCCGGTCATGAAGGGATTGTCCTGGTTGGCGGAACTCACCACCTCCAGTTTCTCCGGTCCCACCACCACCCACGCCCATCCGCTGCCAAAGCGACCGAGCCCCGCCTTGCTGAACGTATCCTGGAACTTGGCGAAACTGCCGAACGAGGCATCGATCGCCTTGGCCAGTTCGCCCTTCGGCTCGCCGCCGCCATCCTTCGCCATCTGCTGCCAGAACATCGAATGATTGAAGTGCCCCCCGCCGTTGTTGCGCACCCCAACCCGAATCGCCATCGGCAGGGTGGCGATTTTCGTCATCAGTTCATCGAGGGGAATCGCCGCGAGCTTCGCCTTCTGAAAGATGTCGTTGAGATTCTTCACATAGGCGCCGTGATGCAGATCGTGGTGGATTTGCATCGTGCGGGCATCGATGTGCGGTTCCAGCGCATCGAAAGCGTAGGGCAGTTTCGGCAGCGTGTAGGGGGCCTTTTCATCTGCTTCGACAGCCCGGGCGACGGCCGGAATCGTGGGGCCAAGGACAACGGCGGCGGCGCCGACGCCAGCAGCCCGGAGTAGATCGCGGCGGGTCCAGTGTTGCATGTTCTGTTCTCCTTGTTGAAACATCGCGGTGGGTTGCACGGTGCCCTGGAGGCACCTTCTCTGATAGTAGTAGCAATCGGCCTGTCGCTGGTCTTGTACCATTCCCTCGCCGGGACTGCTAGCCATTTCCGGTTTCGCGCCTACTCTGGTTGCTGGGGGGAGGCGGCGAGCCCCTCTCGCCGTGCGCTCGTTTGTCGATCCTTTCTTGTGAGGAGTTCCCCATGCCACGAGTCTGCTGGCTCTGCCTGGTGCCGCTCGGCTTGCTCATCTCTGCCTCCGCAACCCGTGCTGACTTGCCCCCACTCATCCCCCGTTCGATCCTGCTCGGCAACCCGGTCAAGGCCTCGCCCTCGGTTTCTCCCGATGGCAAGTATCTCGCCTACCTCGCGCCCGATCAGAAGAATGTCCTGCAGGTCTGGGTGCGCACCCTGGGCAAGAACGACGATCGCCCCGTCACCAACGATAAGAAACGCGGCATTCGCACTCACCTGTGGACCTATGCGCCGCACACCCTTCTTTTCCTGCAGGATAACGAGGGCGATGAGAATTCCCATGTTTTTTCGGTGCATCTCACGTCGAAGATCATTCGTGACCTGACCCCGTTTGTCGGCGTGCGTGCTCAGCCGATCGCCATGCACCACGATTTTCCCAACGAACTCCTGGTGACGATGAATCTGGAGAATCCCCGCCTGTACGATGTTTATCGCATCAATCTGAACACGGGAGCGTGTCTTCTCGATACGAAAAATCCCGGCGACGTGGTCAGCTGGGAGATCGACCCCAAATTCAAGGTGCGCGGCGCCCAGGCGCCAACGCGCGCGGGCGGCTCCGAACTTCGCATTCGCGCCGACGAGAAAGCCCCCTGGAAAACGCTTCTCACCTGGGGCCCCGAGGATGCCGATGGCCACATCATTGACTTCACCGCCGACGGCCAGGGGCTGTGGCTGAACACCAGCGAAAATCGCAACACCCTCGCCCTCGTCAAATACGACCTCAAAACCGGCAAGGAACAGGTGCTCGCGAGCACCCCCAATGCCGATGCCGGCAGCCTGATCTATGACGGCATCGCGCACAAGGTGCAGGCAGTCAGTTTCGATCGGGGCAAACCGAAGTGGGAGATTCTCGACCCCAGCATCGCCGAGGATATGAAGTTCCTCGAAAAGGAGTGTAGCGGCTTTCCGCTAGTTGTAAGTCGCGATCAGGCCCGCAAGGTGTGGGTGGTTGCCTGCACCCAGGATGTGAAGCCGCCGCGCTACTACCTTTATGATCGCCCCGGAAAAAAGCTCACCTTCCTTTTCACCACCCAACCCGCGCTCGAGAAGGTGGCCCTGGCGCCCACCAAACCTGTCCTCATCAAGGCGCGCGACGGCCTGGAATTGGTCTGCTATCTGACACTCCCCGTGGGCATCCCGCACAAGAATCTTCCGCTCGTTCTCACCGTTCACGGAGGCCCCTGGGCGCGCGACACCTGGGGATTCAACCCGCAGACCCAATGGCTCGCCAATCGCGGCTATGCCGTGCTCGCGGTCAACTACCGCGGCTCGACGGGCTTTGGCAAGAAATTTCTCCACGCGGGAGATCGCGAATGGGCGGGAAAAATGCACGACGATCTTCTGGATGCCGTCACCTGGACGGTGAAGGAAGGCTATGTCGATGCCAGGAAGGTCGCGATTTTTGGCGGTTCGTATGGCGGCTATGCAGCCCTCGTCGGGGCGACCTTCACTCCCGACTTTTTCCGCTGTGCGGTGGACATCGTGGGGCCATCCAACCTCGTCACCCTGCTGCGTTCCATCCCTCCTTACTGGGAGCCGATGAAAAAGCAATTTGCGCTGCGCGTGGGCGATCTCGACAAGGAAGAGGAGTTCCTCAAGTCGCGCTCGCCGCTGTTCAAGGTGGATCGCATCAAGATTCCGCTGTTGATTGCTCAGGGGGCGAACGATCCGCGCGTCAAGCAGGCGGAGTCCGAACAGATTGTCGAGGCGTTGCGCAAGGCCGGCAAACCCGTGGAGTACCTGCTCTTCAAGGATGAAGGCCATGGCTTTGTACGGCCGGAAAATCGCCTGAAATTCTACGCCGCGGCCGAGGCCTTCCTGGCCAAACACCTGGGCGGACGCGCCGAACCCGCCCAGGAGGAGAAGTCCGCCCGCTGACCTCTCTCCTCCGGCTTCCCGCGCTTGTGCTCCCTCCGCGCGTCGCTTATCCTGGACGCAGAGATATCGCTCACGCGGAGGGGTTCCATGTTCCCATCACTTTCTGCCAGCGCGCGCCCGGAGGTTCTGGCCCTGCTCCAGGCGTGCAAGGATCAACCCGACGACGACACCCCGCGCCTGATCCTCGCCGACTGGCTGGAAGAACACGGCGATCCGCGTGGAACGTTTGTCCGAATCCAGTGCCTGACCGCCCACCTCCCCGAAGCCGACCCTCGTCGTCGGGATCTGCTCTGCCAGGCGCGCGCGTTGCGCACCGCGCACCAGGCAAGCTGGCTCGGTCCGCTGGCGCCCCTGGTCGGGCTCTGCTCGTTTCAGCGCGGGCTCGTTCAGCTCTCTCTCAACGAGGACCAGCTGGCCCTCCTGCAGCGGCTCGACCTGCTTGAAAGCGAGGCCTGGGCCTGGGTGGAAGGGCTTGGTTTCCACTCGATCCAGCAGCCGTATCAGTGGAACACCCTGGTTGAGAGCCCCCTGCTCAGCACCATCACCTCCCTGACTCTCTCAAACGGAGTGAGTCTGGAGCGGGTGTTGCCCCCCCTGCTGGCCTCGACGCGCCTGGTGAATCTACGCGAACTGAATCTCTCCACGCTTTCCTTGAAGGAGCCCCATGCCTCGCTCCTGGCTCGCTCCCCGATCGTCCCCGAGTTGACGACGCTTTCTCTCAATCAGTGCCTGTTGGAGCCGGCGGCAATCCGTGCCCTGGCGGCGATCCCCCACTGGTGTCGACTGACCAAACTGCGTCTGGCGATGAACCACCTTGGTGCCGAGGAGGTGCAAGCCCTGGTGAACTCCACCATGCTGCACCAGCTCACCCACCTCGAACTGGATGGAAACGGCATCGGGCGGACGGGAGCTCTGACCCTGGCATCGACCCTGGTGCCGCCCCCGCTCCGCCATCTTGGGCTCAACGACAACTCCATCGGCGACGACGGCCTCGCAGCGCTGGCCGACACCCCGCTCTGTGCCCACCTGGAGCACCTGCTGCTCCGCCACAACCAGATTGGGGATCGAGGAGTGACCGCACTGGCTCGCTCCCCACACCTGGGCCCGCTGCGCACCCTGGTGCTCTGGCAAAATCAGATCGGTCCCGCCGGCATCCGTGCCCTGGCGAACTCGCCACGCATGAGGCACCTGGCCCTTCTCGATCTCACGGAAAATCAGAGCGGCGATCCCGGAGCGATTGCCCTGGCCGACTCCCCTCATCTCGCGCAGTTGCTGGAGCTGGATGTGCGCCGCAACCTGATCAGCGATATCGGCGCACTGGCCCTTCTGAAAGAAACCTCCTTACCAGCGGCACAGATAATCGCCCTGTATGGCAATCCACTCACCGCGAGCATCGTGGAGGAACTCCGCCGCCACCCCAACCATTGCTACTACGTGTGACCGTAAGCGGTTCGCGCTGCCAGGAGAGCAAAAAATGAGCCCCGCAAGACAGTGACCGAACACTGTCTCGCGGGGCCAGGGTGAGCCACAGCGGAGCAAGGCCAGCGTCAGTTCTGGCTTTCCGCCTTCTTCTTGAAATCCCCGGCACGGATGAGCACGAGGCGCTTTGGCTCAAGATGCTTGCGCAGAGCCGCGTTGACCGCCTCCGTCGTCAGCTCGGTGATCGCCTTTTCCTGCGCTGCCTGGTAGGCGAAGGTTCGGCCAGCGTTGAGATTGGTGGCCAGCTGACTCGCCAGCGCACTATCGGTGCCGCGTCCCACCTTCAACCGCTGCAGATAGGCCTTCTTCGCCTCGCTCACTTCCTTCTCGGTCACGCCTTCTTTCAAAGCCTTGACGAGTTCCTCATCGATCGCCTTGTCCACCTTTTCAATATTTTCCGGATTGCAAATGGCGAACATCAGGAAGACGCCATAGCGATCTCGGGCGCTCGCCGAAACCTGCGACCCCACGCCATAGGACAACCCCTCCTTGCCACGAACCCGGTTGGACAGCCGCGACGAGAGCGGCGCCGCTCCGAGGAGGAAGTTGCCAATCTGCATCGCCGGGTAATCCGGGTCGTTATCCTGCATCGCCATGGTGTGGGCGGCGACATAGATGGCATTTGCCTTGTCCGGGGTGTTGATGGAGATGCGCTCCCCCTTGACCTCCAGCTGCGGCTTGCGCACGACCCGTTCATACTTCACCGCCGACTTCCAGTCCTTGAGAATCTCGCCCATCTGCTTGCTGGCCGCGTCGGGATCGAAATCGCCGACCAGCACAAACTCGCCCTCGGTTCCGCCAAGCAGATCCTTGTACACCGCGCGAATCTGGCCAATGGTCAGCGCCTTCACCCGCTCGATCTCTTCCTCCACGGTGGGAATGTAGCGCACATGATCCTTCGCTTGCGGATCGATCTTGCGCCGCAGGGCGCGCTGCGCCAGGCTGGTCGGCTCGGTGAGTTCCTTCTCCAACCCTTCGAGGGTCTGGCGCCGAAGAATCTCGAACTCGTTCTCCGGGAAACTGGGGTGCCGCAAAATCTTCCCCAGCAAAGTCAGGACGGCGGGGAGTGTTTCGCGTTTGCAGGTGATGCTCACGGTCAACTCTCCAGCGTCGCTGTTCACGCTCAGGCTCGCCTTGAGCTTATCCAGTTCGTCCTGGATCTGCTGGCGGGTCATGTCGGTGGTTCCCATGCGCAGCAGCGGCCCCAGGAATTCCAGCGCCGCCACCTTTCCCTTCATCGCCTCGGCATTCCCGAAGTGCAGCGCGAGACGCCCGGTGACTGCTTCCGCACGCGTCTTTTTCGGCAGCAAGGCGGTCTTCACACCCGAGGGGAGTTCGCCGCGCTTGAGTCGTTTCTCGATATTCTCCGGGGTAGGATCGAAAGCCTCTCCCGCCGAGACCGCTGCGCGCCCCTTGTAATCCTTCAGAACGCTGGCAATCTTCGGCGTTTCCGGCACCGGGGTCCGCTGCACCTTGTCGCTCGGGACGTACATCCCCACGGTGCGATTGCTGCGCTGCAGATAACGCCCCACCACCCGCTTGACATCGTCGACGGTCACCTTTTCCAGGCGATCCCGATGCAGAAAGAACAGACGCCAATCTCCCTTGCTCGCCCACTCGCTGAGAGTAATGCCGATGCGGTTGGCATCGTTCATCAGCAGTTCGCGTGACTTCAACAATTTCTGGCGGGCACGCTCGACCTCTTCCTTGGTGAATTCGGTTTTGTGCAACTTTTCCAGCGTGTCGATCATCGCGTCCCGGGCCGCCTGCAACGAGGCTTCGTCGCCCTTGTCGAGATTGATCTGAATTTCGAGCACGCCTGGATCGTGCCAGCCATAGGTCACTCCGGAGACCTGGGTCCCCTTCTTGGACTCGACAATCGCCTTGTACAACCGCCCCGACGGTTCGCTGACCAGCAGTTGATTGAGCACCTCGCAGGCGGCGAAATCCTCGTGTGCCGCCGCGGGGAGATGATAGATCGCGCCCACGCAGCCGACCTTCCCCACACGACGCAGAATCACCTCGCGTTCGCCGTCCTGGGCCGGCTCCTCGGTGTAGGTGTTCGACAATTGCCGCGCCGGCTTCTTCAGCGGACCGCAGTACTTGGCGATCAATTGCAACGCCTTGGCCTCGTCAAACTTCCCGGCGACGATGAGCATGGCATTGTCGGGCTGGTAATACTTGCGATAAAAGGCCTGTAAACTCTCAATCGGCACCCGTTCGATATCGCTGCGATTGCCGATGGTCGACTTGCCATAGTTGTGCCATTCGTACGCGATCGCCATCATGCGCTGGCTCAGGATCGCCTCGGGGCTGTTTTCGCCCTGCTCAAACTCATTGCGGACAACCGTCATCTCGGAGAGGAGATCTTCGCGCTTGATGAAGCTGTTGACCAGGCGATCCGCTTCCAGTCGAATGGCAAACTCCAGGTTGTCCTCGGTCGCGGGCATGCTCTCGAAGTAGTTGGTGCGATCCACCCAGGTGGTGCCGTTGAACTGTCCGCCATGGTCACGCAGCGCCTTGGGGACATCGGGATGTTTGGGCGTTCCCTTGAACACCATGTGTTCCAGCAGATGCGCCATCCCCGTTTCCCCGTATCCCTCGTGGCGCGAGCCAACGAAGACGGTCATGTTGACCGTGACACGCGAGCTGGACGGATCGGGATAGAGCAGCACGCGCAAGCCATTGTCCAGACGATATTCCGTGATCCCTTCCACCGAGAGGATCTTCTTGGGCAGGGCAGGATCGGCAGCCTGGGCCGACGGGGTCATCCCGAGGCCCGCCACGAGCAGCGCCAGGGTCACCCCGGCGAAGGCATGGCGCGAAAATAACTTCATGTCACGAACTCCTTGGACCGATGATACCGATTGTGCGTTTCCTTCCGGGAAGCACACATGCACGGACACAACCAGAGGGGGAATGGTTGTGCTTGACGGCGCGGTGACCTTTGGGTATCAGACCGACGCCTATCGTCAGGAAGCCGCTCCCCAGGACCGAGCGGGGTCCAGAAGGTGGAGCCGCCAGAGGGGATGTTCTATGCAGGACACATGGATGCCGCAAGTTGGGCGAGGCAAGCTCAGGTACTGGCTGCTGGCCCTGTGTGGCCCAGCCCTGATGCTCTCGGGCTGCGAGGGGATGAACAACACCGATAAAGGTGTGCTCGCCGGTGGAGGACTGGGAGCCGCCACCGGTGCCATCATCGGCAGCGCCACTGGCCATGCCGGCGCGGGCACCGCCATTGGGGCCGCCCTCGGCGGAATCGCTGGCGGGCTGACCGGCAACGCCATCGATAAATCCGAGGAACGCCAGGAAACGCGGGCCGCCGCCATCGCTGCCGCCAACAAACCTGCCAGCGCGCCGCTTAGTATTGTCGACATCGCCAATCTGGCCCAGCAACGCGTGACGGATGGGTTGATCATCAACCAGATCCGCACGACCGGCTCAACCTATCGCCTGACCGCCCAGGACATCATGTTCCTGAAGAATAACCAGGTGAGCGACCAGGTGATCGCCGAAATGCAATCGACCGCCGCGCGCGTGCCGGTGACGCGCATGTACTCGCCCACCCCGCCCCCGCCTCAGGTCGGCGTGAGCATTGGCTACCAGCACTACCGCTAATACGCTCCGCTCCCTCGGGAGGTTCAATTCCCTCCCGAGGGAGCGGCGACGACCCGGTCTCAGCGCGGCGCTTGTTGCCAGCTTGATGCCTCCACGGGACGAACGATCCCTTCTGGATCAAGGATCATCCCCACTTGCCTTTGCAAGCGCGCGCTGATCCGTTCGGGGGCTTCATCCCACGGCTGCGGCAATGGCCAGACGTGCAGTCGGCTCCCCTCATTCTTCGGCAAAAGCGTTGTCGCGCGAAAGGCCCGACGCTCGGGCCAGAAGGCCACTTCGCGCACCGTCCCTTCGAGACTGATCGCTCCTCCCAGAGCTCTCCCCTGCGCGATATCCCACAGTTGAATCGTCCGTTCATTCCCTGTCAGCAGGAATCGCCCCTCAGGGCTAAACGCAGCCAACGGTCCACTCCCAGGCAATCGCGTACCACGTTGCTGTCCCGTTTGTGTCTCCCAGCAACGCTCCGCAAAGAAGAATTGCGTTCCCTCCGCGGTGAACACTGGAGCGCCCATGAGCGCGGAATCACATTCAAGAACAAACCGTTCCTTCTGCTCGCGCAAATCCCAGACAGCCAACCTCGCCACGGTGCGTTTCTGGGGATCCAGCCCAAGGAACCAGGCAAGGTGATCCTTGGCCGTGAATCCAAAAGTAGCGCGTTTCAGTTGTTCACCCTTCAGGCGCTGCGGCGGGAGGACAGCTTCTCCCGTCCTGGCATCAAGAAGATGAACCGTAAAAAACTCGGCCCCGGCTGAGATTTCTCCCCGCATCAGAAACTTGCCCGTGGGACTGAACCCTGGCGGCGGAGTTGACCACCCCGGGGGCGCCGGTTTGAAGAGCAGCGGTTTCCCTTGTGGTTTCCCGGTCGTGGCATCGAACAGTTGGAGTTCCGTCTCGCTAGCCAGCACCAGGCGTTGCCCATCGGGAGAGTAAAGAGCCTTCACCGCCAGGAAATCCTTTTGGAGCGGCTGACTTAATTGCAGATCTTCTCCAATGGGGTGGCGCTTCTGCAAATGGTAGAGCATCCAGCGGGTCCCTCGTGGGTCCACTGGAAAGACCACACTCTCTCCCGTGGGACTCATCACGGCGGACACCGGCAGACGCAACGGCTCGCCTTGGCGCTCCCCGGTGCGCAGGTTCGTCACATAACCCTCCCATCGCTTCTCCCTGGGAACGAAGAGAATTCCCAGTTGTCCGTCGCGATCCGTCGGGATGGGTCTGCCGGCAAACGTCGTCACAAGTTCGGGACCAAGCGGGCGATCGGTTTCACGATCGCGGAGTTGAACGGTGGCTTTCTCCGTCAGGTAAATCGCCTCGTCGCTGGTGGGGTGAACCGCGAGCAAGGAAACCCCCGCCGTGCGTTGGTTCATTGGTTCGATCTTTTTACCACTTTGAAGATCCCAAAAATTAACATCTCTGATCCCCGCCCCCCAGTGTTTCCCCACGGTGACAAAGGTCGTGCCGTCGGGACGAAAGACGATTTGCTCCGGCATGCCCCCGATTGGTTCCCCCCCGTGGCGCATCGTTCCTGTGAGCACATCCCACACCGAGAGCGAAAGGTTCGATCCGCCAAACTCAGAGCTTACCAGCACCAGGGTTTTCCCATCGGGACTCACCTGGAAGGTGACGGGCACCGGTCGGCCTGGGATGTAGTTCTCTGGCCCGATCCAGGCAGGGAGCAGAATGGGTGCGCCATGGGGTTTGCCCTCGAAGGTTGTTCGCACCTGCGTTTCCATCGCGGGTTGTGCCAGCAAGGGCCGATTGGAATCGCTGCGGTGGTCAATGCGTCCCAGCAATCCGGGGAAACCGACCGAGAGTCGCCGGAGAGTCTGAGCATCGTACAGGCTAAACGTGGAGAGATCTCCCGGGCGGACGGTACTTTGGCGTGGCACCTGGAGTGACAGATGCGTGCCATCGGCGCTCAACAGGAGAATGCCCGTGGGTTCCATCCAGCTGGAATCGAGTTTGATGGCGGGTCCGCTTCGTTTCAAGGGACTGGTTGACCACCGCTGCGCCACCGCTGAAGCCTGTCCCATCCCAGGAGGAGTGCCCGCAACCACCACAAAGGTCTCCCCCTGTCCCTCGAACCAGACGTGCTGGATCAGCTGATCGGGAAAATCCTCCTCTCCCAGGGTTTTTCCCGTGCGCACCTCGTGGAGCAAAAACCGATCCTGCCGCGTGGTCTGGCTTCGCTGCAGCCGTAGCAGCCAGTCCCCCCTGGGAGACAGGAGCATTCGTTCGCCGGGGTTGGAGACAAACTCGGGGCCCTGCGCTTTGCCAGTGAAGAAGTCGCACACCCGTGTTTGTCGTTGTTCGATCGTCTCAATCAGGAATTCTCCGCTCTTGCTGGTATCCAGAGGTTTGCTTTCCCTGGACGTCGCCCGCACTGCAGGCGCACGGGGAGTGCCTTCAACCAGATCCCACAACTGATACAGAATGGTGTACCCTCCCCTGGAGATCGTGGATACCGACCCCAGATTGATGGTAACACCCCCACTGGTTACAGGACCAATCTGGCGCACCAGTTGTCCCTTCTCCAGATCCCAGAGGTGGAAAGTGATTTGGTCCTGTGCGTTCTGTTCCAGAGTGCGTGTCCACAACCGTGCTTTACCAGGAACGAAGAAAAGCCCGTTCAAACGCCCGGGTTGGTTGTTGACCAGCGGAATCATTCTCCCCGTGGGAGTATGATAAAGGGTGGCGTGCCAGCTTTTGGTGTCGCCACGGGTGACTGCCAACCAGGTGGCATCCCGCGAGAGGGTATAAGCAGCACTGCTGTTGTACCCCAGGGCAAGCTTGCCAACGGCTTTTCCGGTCGCGGGGTCACAGAGTTCCAGCTTGCTGGAGTTATTAACATCTGTACGCCGAAGGATCGCCGGGGTGTGCTCATTCCAACCGATGGAGCGAACCACCGGGATTGCCTCTCCCAGGGACTTCCCTTCCAGACTCCAACGTTGCAGAAGCATCCGATCGTTGGAGGGACCACCGATTGTCCACACCTGCTTGCCATCGGGGCTGAAGTTCGCCCACGTCCCCTGGGTGGAGAGCTTCCCTTGTCCCGTTGCCAGCTCCACCAGTTCGATGGTCGCCTTCGACACCCCATTTGGATTGATCTGGAGCAGATACTTCCCCTCGGAGGAGAAATGTGCCGTGGTTCTGTCCACTGCCGGATCCGTGCGCACCAACTTCCCCGTGGCCAGGTCCCACACCTGGCTCTCGTAGCCGCGCACGCTCCGGTTTAGCGTCCAGCACCGCTTTGCCTCAGGGAGCACTTTCCAGGCGCTGACCTCTCCGCCAAACCAGGAGAATTGGAAAGCGACCTTCCCCGTACTGGTATCGAGAATCTCCTGAGATCCTTGCTCCGTTCCTCGGCGTAGCAGCCACTGCCCGTCGGTGCTGACCAGAACGGGCCAGTCACTGCTCCAGGGTTCACCAAGCGGTTGGCGCGTGTGCACAGCCCACAGCCGGTCGATCTGAGTCCTCCCGTCTTTCCCCGGCATCCGCGTGAGGAGACGCGTATCCCCCGGGAGCCAGTGCACCGTTCCCTGATCGCGCAACTCCGGCCAGGGCGTGGCCTTGAACTCGTTGCCACGCAACTGCCACAGCAACGGGATGCGTTCCAAACGGGATTCGCACACAAGCGTCTCGGCCGTGGGGAAAGCTGGCACGGGTGTATCAAATTGCCCCTGGGCGAGGACCTTCCCTTCCAGATCGTAGCGCGTGAAATGGCTCAACCCTGATCCTGGACTCACCCTTTTCCCTGCCAGGGGAAACGGGAGTCCTCGGTTGGTGTAGTGCACCAGGGTGCGCTCTCCAAGTGCCAACCCCGAATCAGCTCCCGTTGATTGACAGGGCACCGCGCGAATCCGTTTACCGGTTCTGAGCTCGTAGACCTCAATCGTCAAACTGCCCAGGCTCTCTCCAGTTCCCGAGGTGAGCAGATACTGGGAATCCGCTGAAAAGGAGAACCCACCATTCAAAAGGTTGTGTTTGATGGTGAACGTCGAGAGTTTGTCACTCCCTCGTTCCCACACGTCCAGGTGCGTGAGATTCTTGCCGCGGAACACGATCCGTTGAGAATCGGGGGTAAAGGAAGGGAGCCCCGCAGGGAGATCTTTCCTGAGGAGTTCTCCGGTGCGAAGATTGTACAGCCGTCCGGGTCGGTGGGAAGAAGAGAGGACCGCATCGTAAACGAGCAGGAGTTCCGAATCCGGGCTCATGCACCATTCCTGCGCTCTTTCCACGGCAATGGCCTGCCCCACACGACGCTGTTCAGCCACATCCCACAGCGCAAGCCTGGTGCCCGAACGATCCTCCTGCTGGAGCAACATCCCTCCATCCAAACTGGGAGTAACGCGACTCCACAACTCGGCGTCCAGCTCCACTCGACTTCTTTTCCCCTCCTTTAAATCCCAGAACGACGCGCCCTTGACATCGCTCACGCACAGTTCCTCCCTCCCATCGGAACGGAACACGAGCGCCTCGATTCGCCCCAGTCCACTCGCCACCAGGCGACTGGTTCCGCGCACCCAGTCCAGGGCGAACACCTCTCCTTTCGCCGTGGGATAGAGGACCGTTCGCCCCTCGGGAGTCAACTGGGCCAACCCGGGGACTGGCTGAGCGACGGGCTCTCCCCGGTCGCCTCCCCTGGGTGGCACCAGGTAGGGATTCAACGACGTCAACTTCCCGCTCTCCAGATCGAGGATCTGCCACTCTGCCACCGTTTGCGAACGATTCCCATTCTGAATCTCGATCAGCACTGTGGTCCCATCACGGGCGAACGCGAACCGAGGGGCCTCCGTTCGCGCCAGGGACATCGTGTGCCGCAGCGTTCCCGTGGCGGTCCACACCTGCAAGCTCGCCGTGGTCTCACGCGGAGAAGTCTGCCAGGTGATGACATGGCGACCATCCGGGCTGTAGCTCGCCACCACCCTGCTGTCCTCGGGCATTCTCCCCTCCAGGGGAGACGCAACGGTCGGCATGGCGAGGCGTCGCTCACGCTGGTGGACCAGGAGCGCATTTTTGTCGGCCAACCACTGGGCACGAGTTGGGACGGGCTCGCTTGCTCCTGGCATCAGCCTCCATCGATAGAACGAATCCAGGGAATCACCCCCCGGAACGTTGTGAGTGCGCACCAGCAATTCGTTCCCCTCGTGTGATGAAAACGCTTCCGCGAAGGTTCCTCCGGGGAGACGAAGCGTGGCCTGCGGTCGTGGTCGCCCCACATCCCACAACCGAATCTCCGATTGCCCCGCCACCATATAGCGAACCACCAGCGTCTCCTCACCCGGCAGCCAGTCCAGTTGCGTCACCGGCCCCGGATGCAGAAACGCGCCCCCGCGACGACGTCCGGTCGAAACCTCCCAGAGTTCGACACGCTCGCCCCCCGCCGTGGCCAGGAGATCGCTCGTTGGATGAAAGCGAGCCAGCACTGGCATTTCAGGAGTTTCCAGAGTGGTAAAGACTCCTTTATGCCATAGCACCGCACGTTCATTCTGCACAGTCAAAATCCGATCGCCGGCAGGCGAAAACTGCGGCAACCTCTGTTCGAAGGTGCGCTCGAACGACGGACTCCAGCCCGAGAGGGGTGGGGCGGGGAGGATGGTGCTTTCGCTGGTGGGATTTTTCAGATCGAAGAGAAGCAGATGCCAGGCCACGGGCCCCCTGGGCGCCGTGGGACTGAGGAGATGGAAAAACCCCAGGGTCCCGTTGCCGATCACACAGCGTGGCGGTGAGCGCAGCTGGGTGAACCTCCAGTGCACGTTGAAAGGGCCATTGGGCGGGAACATCAGTCCGGCCACTTCTTCCCGCTGTGCCCTGGCCCCCCTGGAGGAGAGGACCATCATTGCTCGCCCTCTGGGAGCGAAGGTGTAAAACCGAAACGGATCCGAGGACAGGAACGAGGGCCTGGGATCTGTCAGGATGGAACCCTGCAAGACCTGCCCGCCTGGGAGCCAAAGACATTCGTAAAAGGTCGCGTGCTGCAGGTCGTCCGGAGGTTGCCCCGGCCTGGACGCGCGTCCCACCGGGCGCCGCGCAAGGAACAGCAGAAGCTCATCGGGCGAGAACATCGCCTCATGCAGATCACCCGCCTCGGCATGCGCTGCACCCACACTGATCAACCCGGTTGTCGCCTTCCCGGTTTTGCCATCCCAAACACGGAAAAACCCGGGCTTCTCGGTCAGCACCAGGTACTTGCCCCGCGGACTGAACAACGGCGCCGCTTGCGGCACCATCTCTGCGACGGGGAGTTTGACCGCTTCACCCACGGCTCTCCCCGTGGTCAGATCCCAGCGTTCCAGACGATAGTGATCCTTCCCGCGGCGCACCGACACCAACTCGGTTTTGTCCCAGTGAAACGCCGTGTCACGTCCGCTCGATCCCTGCCAGAGTGGGTTGCCAATCGGCGCGCCTGTGTCGGTGCGCCACAACCGGGGCCCGCCGGTGGGAGTGAGATTGCCCCGAGTCAACAGGATCTTGCCATCGGGGCTGAGTTGAAACCAGGTGCAATCGTTGGTGTCGTGCGCGCTGAGGATGGAACGCACCTTCGGCGATTGTTCACTCCAGAGGGCCACACTGCGACGCAGATCGGCGTGCAGCTCGCGCGACTCCTCGGGAAGCAATTCCAGCGCTCGCCCCAACCAGAGCAACCCCTGCATTTCCTGGCGATCCTGAACGAGCGCGCGATGCCTTCCCAGGGCCAGCCGGGCTGCCGACTCCAGCGCTTCGCGGCGTTTCTGATTAATCTTCACCAGTTCCGTGCCGCGGCGCTCGGAGGTTGCCAGGGCGTCGCTCAACTCCTCGCCCTTGTCGCGCAACGCAGCGGCCGAGTTCGCCTGTTCCAGGGCAAACAGCAGAGACAGGACCAGCCCAAGCACCACACCAAGGATGGCCAGCGCACTGGTGGCAGCCAGGGCGGGTTGACGCCGACACCACAACATGAACCGTTCCACGGTGCTCGCTGGGCGTGCCTGGATCGGCACATGATCGAGCCAGCGCTCCAGGTCCAGGGCCAGCGCCTCGGCGGATTCATAACGTCGCCCCGGGTCTTTCTCCAGACATTTCAGACAAATCAACTCCAAATCGCGGGGCAATTCCGCATGCCGGGCGCGCAAGGACGGAACCGGCGCATCGATGACCTGCATCAAGGTTTCCAGGATATTTTCTCTCTTGAAAGGCGGACTTCCACCGAGAAGGGTGTACAAAATGCCGCCCAGCGCGTAGACATCCACGGCGGTCGTCAGGCTTTTTTGCGCCCGCGCCTGTTCGGGAGCCATGTATTCCGGGGTGCCAACAATGACTCCCGTTTGTGTCATCCCCACCTGTCCTTCGAGGCGGCGCGCCAGGCCAAAGTCCGTGACATACGGTTGCCCTTCCCTGTCGAGGAGGATGTTGCCTGGTTTAAGATCGCGGTGTAAAATCCCACGTTGATGGGCATGATGAACCGCCCGTGCAATGGTTGCCATCAATTGTGCTGCGGCCCGAGGATCCTGACGGTAGCGGGGGAGGTGCTGACCCAAGCCACCGCCATCGACGAACTTCATAACATAGAACGGTTGCCCCTCGGTCTCGCCAATCTCGTAAATCGGCACGATGTGGGGATGATCGAGCGTGGCGGCTGCCTCCGCCTCCACCCGGAAGCGCTGGATTTCTTCCTCGGAGGCGAGATGGCCCTTGAGGATGCGCTTGATTGCCACCGTGCGTCCCAGGCCCCGTTGCTCCGCGCGGTAGACCACGCCCATACCGCCCCGGGCCACTTCTTCCAGCAAGGTGTAATCGCCCAGAACCGCAAGGATGGTTTCGCCTGTGCTGGGCGCTCCTGCAGACGCAGCGACCGTGGGAGTCGATTCGCTCATGGCCAGACCCTTGAATGGGAAGCTGAAATTGAAAAAGTATCGTACGGCACTCTCCAGGGTTCTGCAATTGTCGATCGGCGTGGAGTCCGAAATTCGCGCCGTCAGGGGGATCGTCCCGTGGTTTGAGCACAGCCTTCGCCAGGTGCCGCGGCGCGAGGAAGAGACCGATTCCTGTTCCCGCTTCCTGCGTTCTCGGGAAGGAAAGTAAAGGCGAACTCGCCATGAGCGCGACGGATCATCCTGAGGGTGGATTGGCAGGGAAAGACGCCGCGGTCTCTCCCGAAGTCCGGTGGTTCCGCTTCAACGAGGACTGGAGCCGCGCATCCAACGACTCCCTCTCGCCCGGCACGGTCACCTCGACTCGGCCCGATCTCCCTGCGTTGCCGCTCCCCGATCTGGAATGGCTGGAGTTGCTTGGACAGGGCGGCATGGGAACCGTCTACCGCGCCCGTCAGACCAGCCTGGCTCGGGACGTCGCGGTCAAGATCGTGGCCACAGACCGCAACGATCCTGCCCTTTTGCTCCGTTTTCAACTCGAAGCGCGCACCCTGGCCCGCCTGCACCACCCCAACCTGGTCCAGGTGTATGAGTGCGGTGTTTTTCAGGGTCAGCCTTACCTGATCATGGACTACCTGGGCGGGGGCTCTCTCGCCGACCTCCTCGCCAGGGAGTCTCTCTCGGTGCCCCAGGCCGTCTCGTTAATGGAGCGTATTGCGGCGGCAGTTCAATGCGCCCACGATCACGGGATCATTCATCGCGACCTCAAACCGAGCAACATTTTGCTCACGCCGGAGAGAGAGCCCCGCGTGAGCGATTTCGGCATTGCCAAGGACACCAACCGAGACGACGCGCTCACCCGCACGGGGCAGATTGTTGGCACCCCTCTCTACATGGCTCCTGAGCAGGGCGATCCGGACGGCAGCATCACCACCGCCGTGGACGTCTTCGCTCTGGGAGCGATCCTGTACGAGATGCTCACCGGGACTCCGCCTCGGCCGTCCGGCTCGCCGTTGGAGGCTCAACTACGGGGCCATCGGGTGACACCACCGGCCCCTTCCACGCTGCGCCCCGATTGTCCCGCCGATCTCGAGACGATCTGTCTGAAATGCCTGCAGTACGAACCGCGGGATCGCTATCTCGCAGCGGCAGCGCTGGCCGAGGATCTGCGGCGCTTTCGGAAGGGAGAACCCATCCAGGCTCGCCCCCCACGCCGAATCGAGATCCTGCGGCTGTGGAGTCGGCGTAATCCCGCACTGGCTGGCCTCTATGCGAGCGTCGCCGTGCTACTGCTGGGCTCTCTGTTCGGCCTGACCGCGTTTGTCACCCTGCTACGGCAGAAAAACGAGGAGTTGCTCGGCTCCCGGGAAGCCCTTCAGCAGACCAACCAGGAACTGGAAACCGCCAACAAACGTGAGAGAGAGGCTCGCCAGCTCGCGGAGAAGAACGCCACCCTGACGCTCCAGGCACTCAATGGGTCGGTTCACCAGTTGAGTGCTCATCCTCGTCTCCAGGAAGCCGATTTTAGCGATCTGCAAAAAGATCTATTGCGTGCGATGCTCCCCTTCTACACCCGCCTCGCTCGCCAAACCAGTGCGGCGCCACGGCTGGAGGCCGATCGTGCCATGGCCCTGGGGAAGTTAGCCGAGCTGCGCCTGCACCTTCAAGAAATTCCCCAGGCGCGGGGCGACCTGAACGAGGCGATTGCGATCCTGCGCACCCTGGTCAAGGCCCACCCGAACGTGGCGGAGTATCAGCTGGAACTGGGCCAGCAGGAGCGAACCGCGGGCGACGCCGCCAAACTCGTGAACGATTTTTCCGCAGCAGAGAGCCACTATCGCCGGGCCCTGGAAGTGCTGTCGGCCCCGTTTCACCCGGAGCTCGCCTTCCAGGAGCAACTCGCGGGGTGTCGCAATAACCTTGGCAACCTTGCCCGCCAGCGAGGGGACCGTGCGCGCGCCGTTCAGGAATACACCCGCGCCATCGCCGTGCTGGAAGCGCCTGGACAGCACAACTCCAAACTCCCCAGCGTTCGGGTCTCCCTGGCGCGCACCTGCGCCAATCGCGGCATCGTGCGCTACGAGGAACAGGAGAAAGGGCCGGCGCTCGCGGATTTGCAGCGTGCCCTTTCACTGTGGAAGGGGCTGGTGCACGATTTCCCCAGGGAGGGGTATGAGCTGGAACTGGCTCGGCTTTCAGTGCGCGTGGGGAATATCCTCGTTGCCCTCAAGGACATCCACCAGGCCGAGGCAGAGTTACGGCACGCCTGCGCATTGCTGCAGGTGATGGCATTGCAGTTCCCCAGCATCCCCAGGTATCAGCAAGAATGGGGCAATGCCCACAATAACCTGGGGAATGTGCTGGTGCTCCGCAAGGATCTCGCCGGGGCAGAGGCCGAGCACACCAGGGCCCTGGAGATTCGCACCAGACTCCACACCGCATATCCCCTCGTACCGGCACATGCCTGCGCAGTCGCAGCCAGCCATGCCAACCTCGGCAAACTTCAGCTGCAGCAAGGCCGCCCGGAGCAGGCTCTTGCCAAACTTGACAGGGCGGTGCCTCTGCTCGAAAAAGTTCTCCAGGAACACAGGGAAAACCCCGACGCCCGAACACTGTTGCTTCAGGTACAACAGATGCGAGGAACATGGCTCTCGGCGTTGACTCGCCATGCCGAGGCCGGGAAGGCCTGGAAACGAGTCGCGGAGCTTGGGCCGGCCGAGCCACGAACTGTCTTTCTGCTCGCGGCCGCCGAAGAACTGGCCCGCGGCGGAGAGAAAGAGGAGGCCATCCGGCTGTGCGATGATCTCGCCAGACACGCGGACCAGAATGGCGAGCAGTGGTTCCTCCTGGCGCATGTCTATGCCATCCTGACCGGGCAGGAACGCGAGGACAGACAACGCGATCAACTGGGGACGCGCGCCGTGGCGTATCTGCGCCGAGCCTCGGCGAGTAACTGGAAACCCCAACGTCGTCAACTGAACAACGACTGGGCTCCCCTGCGTGAGCGACCCGATTACCAGCGATGGCTTGCTCAGCTCACGGATTGAGCCGACTTCCATCCCGACCCTTGACCGAGCGTTTTATGACAGCGGAACGGCATCGTTTTCTTCCCACTCTACCCGCCGACGAATTAAGTCTCGCCCTGTTCGACGAGATGGGCGATGCTCTCTTTCTGGTCAACCCCGACCACCAGCACATTCTCGACGCCAACCCCACCGCCGAGAAACTCTGTGGCCTCACTCACGAACAGCTCATCGGTGCGCCCATTCACCATCTGCTCCAGTCCGAGACCGAGGACTCCTCCTGGGTGCTGGCGATGCGCCGCACCCAAAGCTTCCACGGCAAGGGGCCCTACAAACTGCGCGTCGCTCCCGAGGACGACTGGATCCCGGTTTCGTTGACGATTTCTCGCTTACACTTCTCGACCGAAGGGCCTCTCGCATTGTTGACCGCCCGCGATCTGCGCGATCTGTTGCGCCTGTCGCGTCAGCTCGAAATGACCGAAACCGAATTGCAGGAAGTGCTGGTTTCTGTGGCCGATTGCGTCTGGAGTGCGATCGTTACCCCCGATGGCTCGTTGCGCTATCTTTACCTTTCACCGGTGGCCGAACGACTGCTTGGGCTCCCTCTGCGCGAGTTATTGCACGACGCCGAGCGTTGGACCTCCCGGGTGCATCCCGAGGATCGCTCCGCCTACCAGGGCTTCCTGGCTCAGTTGCGGGCGGGGCAGCCTGCGGAGGTGGATTATCGTGTTCGTCTCCCCGATGGCCAGCTGCGTTGGCTCTCCGAACGCGTCCAGGTTCGCGGCCACCTGAGCAGAGATCGCACCCGGCTTTTTGGCGTCCTTTCGGATAGCTCCTCACGCCGTCTGGCCGAGGAACAGCTTCGCTCCATTGATCGCCAGCTGGGCGAACTGCAACGGCACGAGGGAATCGCTCAACTCGCCGGCGGCGTGGCCCATGATTTCAATAATCTGCTCACTCCCATTCTGGGCTTTGCCGAACTGATCCGCACGCAACTCGGTCCCGATCACCCGGGACAACCATTTCTTGAGCACATCAGCCAGGCCGCTCGCCGGGGCGCCGAGTTGACCCACCAGATGCTTGCCTATGCCGGACGTGGCTTACCGCAGATCAAACCGCTCGATCTGGGCGCGCTGGTGACCGCCATGTTGCCTCTGCTCCAGCGGCTGCTCCCTCCGCATGCCACCCTCATCCGCGAGTTCACTCCGGAGCTCCCTCTCCTCGATGCCGATGAAAACCAGTTGCGTCAGGTGCTCGTGAACCTGGTCACCAACGCCGCGGAGGCACTGGATGACGACGGGGGCACGATCACCCTTCGCCTTGGTCACGATGATCTCGCGAATCCGGCCGCCCTGGCGAGTGTCTCCCTGGGCTACCTGGCTCCGGGTCCGTACCTCTCGCTGGAGGTCGCGGACACCGGCTGCGGCATCGCGCCGGCCATCCTGGCGCGCATCTTCGACCCCTTCTTCACGACCAAGTTTGTTGGTCGAGGGCTCGGGCTGGCCTCCACGCTGGGGATTGTGCGCAGCCACCATGGGTTTGTCCATGTCCAGAGTCAACCCAGAGTCGGCTCTCGCTTTCGACTGTACTTTCCCTGCAGTGCGCATCCCGGCAAGAGCACGCCTCTTCCCGAGGTGTCCCCGGAAGCACCACGGATCCGGAGTGGCACGCTCCTGGTTCTCGACGACGAGGTGTCCGTGCGCAAGATCACCCAGCGGCTTCTGGAAGCGCTCGGCTATTGCGTTCTCACCTCTCCCCTTGCCGTCGATGTGGTCACGCTGATCCGGATGACAGAGCCTGCCGTCTCGTTGATCCTTCTGGACACTGGACTCACGGGGACCGCCGCCGCGGGGATCCTCGACCAACTCGAAACCGCGGGGTTGACGATTCCGATTCTTCTGGTGAGCGGCTACAACAACGGCGAGTTCAAAGAACGCTTCAAGGACCGCCGGATTGCCGGATTCCTGCAAAAACCCTTCACCTCCGAGGACCTGGCAAAGCAAATCCATTCGCTTGGCTGAGAGGAGTTGCCCGCGTCCCGTGAGGACGCGCGGACATCGGCTCACGTCGCACGCCACTCCTCTGCCGTGAGTTCATTCAGCAGCGGACGCTCTTCCAGAAAGCGCTGGACATTCTGTGTGAAGAGATCGGCGATTCGCTCAGGGAAATGACTGCTCCGATCCGCTCCCGAGATATGAGGCGTCAGGATCACATTGGGCATCGTCCACAGGGGGTGTTGCGGAGGAAGCGGATAGGCAAAGTGGGTATCGAGCGCCGCCCCGGCGATCCATCCCTCGCGCAACGCGGTCAACAACGCCTCTTCCTGCACAATCGGCCCCCGGGCCGGATTAAGAAGAAAGGCGGATCTTGGCAGCGTCTGTAACTCCTCTGGACCGATCAACCCTGTGCTCTGCCTGGTCTGGGGCAGCGCGAGAATCAGGAAATCCAGCCCCGAGAGAAACGCCTTCTCCTGCCCGGCGAGATATACGCGATCGGGGAGCACGCCGTCGGGATCGCTTGTCCCCGGTTGAACGTAGGTATTCTCACGCGGGCGAATTCCCGACCGGGTGAAAACATGCACCCGCATGCGAAACGTCTTCGCCAACCGCGCGGTTTCGCGCCCGATCCCCCCATAGCCCCACAGCCCCGCCACTCGCCCCGCAATTTCTTGCTGAAATCGCGCCGCACGCTCCCAGCGTGCCTGCGCCTGATGGCGAAACATGCCATACTGATCGCGAACGAGGTTGATCATCATCGCGAGATTCCATTCGCCGATGGCGCTGTCGTAAATCCCTCGTGCATTGCACACGCGCACGGGGCGATCGGCAAAGCCGCGCTCGCGCAGGTGTTCATACCCCACCGTGCTCAACTGAATCATCTTCAGATCGCGCATCGCATCCAGGTTGCGTGGGGGAAATTTGCACAGCATTAGTTCCGGTCCGCGCACCAGGTCTGCGGGAAGATCCCATTCGGGACCATGCGCAGAGAACTGCTGCACCTGCACTCCCGGGAGCGCCTCCAGACGCCGCACTGCTGCTTCATCGAGAGGAACCTCGCTCAGAATCCGCGCCATCGCATGCCTCCTCGCGGAGCGAGCCGGTCAAATCAGGATCAGTTCACGCGGAAACGACGAGAGAAACTGACATCCCTGCTCGGTGACCAGCACATCTTCCTCCAGCCCAAGAAACCCGGCGTCGGTGGGCACTCCGAGTTCCAGGGTAAACACATTCCCCACCTCGACCGTGCCCTCGACGGTCTTGCCATAGCAGGGCCAGCGCGGACCGAGGAGCGTGCCCCCATCGTGAACCGCTCGCCCCACGCCATGCCCCAGACCGTGCTTGAACTCCGGGTAGCCCGCCTCGACGATCACGCGGCGCGCGGCGGCATCCACCTCATACCCGCGGACCCCGGGTTTCAACGCTTCTGCGCCGGCCTCGATCGCGCGCACCACCGCCGACAGCGCCTTCTGCACATTCGCCGGAGGCGCGGTTTCTCCCCGCCTGCGAACGTACCACATGCGCTGAAGATCCGAACAATAACCGTCCACCTTGACGCCGAGGTCAATGTGAACGAGGTGGCCCGCCTCGACGCGAAGGTCCGGTGAGGGGCGCGTGTGACCGGGTTCGGATGCTGGCCCGGTGTTCACGATCGGACAGGAATCCGCCCCCCAGGCAAAGGGCAAACCCCGGCGCACGATCTCGGCACGCACCGTTGCCGCAATCTCCTCTTCGCTGATTCCGGGCTGAATCTGGGCGGTGACCAGGGCGACGATCTCCTCGGTATGGCGGATTGCCTGGCGCATGCGAGCGACCTCCGTTGCTGATTTCCGCCCGCGCAACCGAGACAGCAGCGGAGCCGCCGTTCCCAGCCGATTCAGAAACGGCGTCTCACGCAGCAATTCATTGAGCAACAACCAGTGACCAAAGGTGAGACCATCGGCTGTCACATCATCGGGGCTGTAATTCAGGCCAATGGATTGCGGAGCGAGCCGTTGCAGAGCCGCCAGCAAGGGAGCGCGAATATCCTCGTCGTAGCCGATCACCTCCTGAAAAACCCCGTGGGCACGGATGTTCGCCGTGTCGAAGTTGGCGGTGATGGCAATCCGTTCTCCGCGCACTCCGAAAAGAAAGGCGGAGTTGCGCACCACATTGGCGCCCACCACCAGTTCGATCCCTGGATCGGGATGGATCTCGCTTTCGCGCGCGAAAGTCAGCCAGCAATCCAGCCCCACTTCGCGTAGAAGCGCCTGCGCCTGATCCGCCTTCTCATGCAGTAACATGGGGAGATTCTCCTCCTGTCCGGGATTCCTGCAGCGATTATAGGTCCCCAGACGGCTCTTCGGACACCGCGCACAACCAGAAACCGGGCCAGGCGGATCACTTTTGCAACTGTCTCATTGCTCCAGACAGCAGGATCGCGCAAGATGGGCATTGGCCATGCTATGACGTTGTCGCTCGCCTCGATTCCCTGGAGCACACCCCATGAAACACCTTCTCCTTGCCTCTGCTCTGGTTCTTCTCGCCCCGGTCGGAGCGTACCCTGCCGAACCAACGATCGTCAAACTCTGGCCGGGAAAAGCGCCGGGCGAGACGAAGGAACTCCCCCCCGAAAAGGACCTCACCAAACCCGAGGACAAGCCGGTGGGCGATCGCAAGATCATCAAGCTCACCAACGTGTCGACCCCAACGCTGGCAATCTATCGGCCGGCCAAGGAGAAGGACACCGGAACGGCGATCATCATTTGCCCGGGCGGAGCGCACTTTATTCTCGCCTACGATCACGAGGGAACCGAGGTGGCGGAATGGCTGGCCAGCATCGGGGTTACCGGGATTGTTCTCAAGTACCGGGTGCCGGCGCGCGATCCCTCCCAGCGCTGGCTGGCCGCCGTGCAGGACGCCCAGCGTGCCGTGCGCGTGGTGCGAAGCAAGGCAAAGGACTGGGGAATCAACCCGAAACGGATCGGAATACTCGGCTTTTCAGCAGGAGGCGAAACGGCGGGGCGCGCCGCCATCCTCTTCGACAAATCGCACTACCCTGCCGTCGATGCGGTTGACGAGATCTCCGCACGGCCTGATTTCGGCGTGCTGATCTACCCCGCCTATCTGGTCGAAAAAGATAACTCCAAGCTCCGCGACGATGTCAAACCCACCAGGAACAATCCGCCCATGTTCCTGGCCCACGCCTTCGATGATCCCGTGGATGTGCGCAATAGCCTCTACCTGGCGAGCGCCCTCAAAACCCTGGGGGTGAGTTGTGAACTTCACGTCTATGCGACCGGGGGCCATGGTTACGGCATCCGCAAGACCGGCCATCCCTGCAATACCTGGCCCGACCGGCTGCACGACTGGTTAACCAAGATGGGCTATCTGAAAAAGAGCGAATAGCGCGCGGGGGAAATGACTCGCGAAGGGGGAAGGCGCGCGTTAGAGTGGCGTGCAGACAACCCCTGCTTCACCATGGAGGCCTCTCTCATGAATCCCTCCACTCCCGAGGAAGTCTCGCGTCGTGCTTTTCTGCATGCGACCTGTGCCGGGGCGTTGACCTTGAGCACGGCTCCTCTGACCGCGGCGGAAAAAGCCGTTTTACCTCAGAAGGAGCTGGGCAAGACAGGAGTCAAGGTTCCCATTCTGGGGCTGGGAACTGCTCCGGTCGGCTACCGAAGTGAAAAGGAGGCGGTCGCCTTTTTCCATCGCTGCATCGACAGCGGTCTGGTCTACCTGGATACCGCCCCGGAATTCGCCGGGTATGGCAAGGCCCAGGTCTACCTCGGCCAGGTGCTGAAGGAACGGCGCAAGGAGGTCTTCCTGGTCACCAAGTGCTGGGAACCCAACGGCGAAAAGGCGCTCGCCCTGCTGAAAAAGAACCTGGCGGAGTTGCAAACCGACCACGCCGACCTGGTCTATGCCCACAGCATCGGCGACGACAAGATGACTCCCGACAAGATCTATGTGCGCGAGGGCATCTGTCCGGCTCTGTCCAAGGCGAAGAAAGATGGGCTTACCCGCTTTGTCGGGGTGAGCGGGCACAATCGACCGGATCGCTTTCTCAAGGCCCTGCAAGAGTGGGACTTTGACGTGATGATGAACGCGGTCAGCCTGGTGGCCCGGCACATTTACAACTTCGAGGAGAAGGTCTGGCCTCTGGCGGCCCGGAAGGGGGTGGCCCTGGCGGCGATGAAGGTGTTTGGCGGAGCGCCGGGGGGAGAGAAGAAACCGAAGGGCGCTCGGTTGCCCGACGAATATCTGCACGCGGCGCTGCGCTATGCCCTGGGTTTACCGCAGGTGAGCGTGGCCGTCGTCGGGATTCACGATGAGGACGAGCTGAAAAAGAACCTGGAATGGGTCCGAGCGTTCAAACCGCTCACGCCGAAGGAACGAACCGCGCTGGAGAAGCCATCCCAGGAACTGGCCGACACATGGAAGGCGGTCTATGGTCCGGTGACTTGATCCAGGAGCGGCAGAGGCAGGCATGAGGTGTGCGGTTCGTGCCTGCCCCTGAGCCGTTTCCGCCCCGAAGGTGTCTCCTCAGGGATGCTGTGCTACCACCAACCAGCCATATCTCCCTTATTTGAAATAAGATACGATCGAGACTCGGCGTTTGTTTGCCATGGCATCAGAACTGCTCCCTCAACGAGCAGCCTGAGGCACGTTCGCGCTCCCTCTGTCACAGGCCGCCAAAGAGATCACCGAAACTCCTTTTGACGAGACGCGGTCATGGAACAGCAATCCCTATCCGTCGGCGAAGCCCTTCTGCAAGCACACAACGCCCTGGACAAGGATCTGGCCTTTCTCAAACGACCGGTCACCACCCCGGCCGAGATGAGCCAGCGCCTGGCCATGGCACGCCAGCATCTGCGCCAGCATTTCCGCTTTGAGGAAGAGGGCGGCTACATGGACATGGTGCTGCGGGGTCAACCGAATTTGCATCGGCGTGTCGAGCAACTGCACGAGGAGCATGAGACCCTCGATCAGATGCTGACTCATCTGATTGCGGAGGCAGCCGCCGCCACGAAACTCGACGCCAGCTTTCAGCGGAAGATCCAGTGCTGGATCGATGAACTCAAGGCTCATGAATCGCGCGAGAACGAGTTTGTCGAGGTCGCCTTCACCCAGGATATCGGCCAGAAAGATTAGCTTCCTCGCTGATCGCGTCGTCCGGCGCAAAGCGTTTCCCCTGTCTCCTTTCCCCGCTCGGAGGGAGACAGGGGCAATGGTTCTCTTCAGGTCCCCGGCCCGATCAGTAGCAACGGGGTGCCTGGTCCTCCCCCGCAACGACCGAAAACTCGCAGGGATTCCGATATCTCCTCGTGCTGCCTCCCGGTAGAATGGGGCCTCAAGGCTGCCCCATCCACCCCTGAAGGATGCGATTCTGATGTCTGCGTCAACGACCAAACGTCCTCCGCTGGGCCTGCCGAGCGGAAGTGTCCGTGCCCTGCTCACGCTCCTGATATTGGCCGTTGTGGTGGCCCAGTTGCTCCGCGGGCAAGAAGTGGAGGTTCTCTGGACCGAGACGTTGATGATCGCCCTGGCGCATTACTTCACCTCGCGGCGTTTTATCAACCTGGCGCCGGAGGTCATCCGCCAGCTGGAGAGCACCGGTCAGCTTGAGCAGGAAGCCCATCCGCTCTACTTACCCCGGCACACCATTCGCATTCTGATCTTCACCGTCTTTGTGGGAGTGGGCGTCTATCTGTATCGCCAGGATCGCCTCTTTGATTCCCAAGCGCTCTCGATTCTCGGTGTGGTTTTCGCCTACGTCCTGGGCACCGTGGCGCATGGGATTTTGCACTGGTGGACCAAAGGGAAGCAAACTCCCACCGTGCGTGGCTGGGAAGACCTCAAGGCTGCGGCAGTTCTCCTGGTGTTGCTCTACACCGCAGCCACCTACCTCTTCGAGATGCCCGAGGCCGCCCCGCGCCAGGTGCGCGACACGGCGCTGGCACTCGTACTCTTCTACTTCGGGTCGCGCTGAGCCGAGAGGAGGAGGGAATGCAAAAAGCCTTGTGAGATCTCACAAGGCTTTTCCGAATGGAGCCGACGGGGATCGAACCCGTAACCTCAGCATTGCGAACGCTGCGCTCTCCCAGTTGAGCTACGGCCCCGGGAGTGGCGAAATCACCTCGCCACTCACACTATAGTAGATTGCTGGCGTGTTGTCTATTTCTCTTGTTGTGCCCGTTTCTGATATTCGGTCCCCTCGAAGCGCTTGTCCTTGAGCAGCGCTTCCTTGCACTGGTCGGCACGGTCGGGATTCTTCTTCAGCGTGGCGAAGAGTTTCGCCAGATGATACAGAGCCCGCGCATGCTGATTTTTGTCCTCGTTGTACTGCACATCGACGCGCAGATACTCCCAGAACGCGTCCTCAGGACGATTCGCCTTCAGATAGTAATCGCCCAGCGTATTATGGACCAGCGCGCGCAGGGTGTTGTCCCGCGCCTTGGTCAGCATGGTACGCAACCCCTGTTCAGCAGCAGCCGCTTGCCCGGAGGCCAGTTGACAGCGCAGCAACCCCACCTCCACCCGATCGGCATAGGGATGATCCCTGGGCAAGTTCCCGCTGAGCGCCTTGTACTTCGCCTGGGCTTCGTTGGCGCGATCGGACTGCAGCATCAGATCCGCCAGACTCAGGTCGCATTCCCAGCGAATCTCATTGGTCAAGCCGGGAACCGCAGCCAGGGCCGTGTAGGTCTGTTCGGCATCCTTGTAGTCGCCCTTGTCCCGCTGCAACTCGGCCAGGGTGCGCAGCGCCGGGGCAATCTCCCAGCCCTCGCGATGCTCCTCCTTGAACTTCGCCAGCGCCTTGATGGCCGCGTCGGTTTGCGTGACATCGTAGCGCGACCAGTTGGTGCGAACCTGGGCGCTGCGATACTCAATGAAGCGTTTGGCGGGCTTCTCGTCGGCCAGTTTGGGGACCAGTGCTTCGTATTCCTTCAAGGCATTCTCGAACAACGCCGGCCGGTCCTGATCCCGGGTCGTTGGCAAAAGGGCCCGCGCTTCGATGCCGAACGGCTTGCGCCAGTCGAGCGCGGGCACCTTCTCGGAGACGTAATTGATCTCCCGAATATCGAGGGCCGAGATGGCGCGCGGCGGCCCGGTCCGCTGTTTGATCTGGATCCCGGCCGGGCTTTCCTCCACGATGGTGACATCGCGCAGGATATCATCTTTCTTCGTTTTCGGATCGTAAAACTTCACATCCAGGGCCTTGATGTCGGCCGCCCGCAAGACGGGAGCGGTCATCCCTACCACGGCCCAGAGAAGGAGAATGGTACGCACAGGAACTCCTTGAGCAAGGATAATGGCTGACCTCCGGGCCGTTACTTCTTCAGCGCCTCGTACGCCTTCTTCAACTCCGCGCCTTCCTCGCTCTCCAACAAATCGGTGAAGAGCTTGCGCGCGTCGTCGGTCAACTCTGGTTGCAGATTGCCATCGAGCCGGCGTTTCACCTCGAAGGCAGCCTTCTTGACCACCGCATCCTTCTCACCCCCCTTGGCCTGCTCGACCCCGTACTTGTACAGCGAGTAGCACATGTGGTAGTAACACTCAAAGTACGGGTCGCGCAATTTGGGATCGCCCTCCGCCTTGGGCTGTAGCAGTTTGAGCAAGGCATCGGCGCGGTTGAAGGCAGTGGAATACTTTTTGCGCGCTTCCAGAAGCATGATTTCCTCCAGCCGCGCGCGCAAATCGCGTGCGCCCCAGTCCTTCATGATCGGGGCGAGCAACTCCTCGGCCCTGTCCAGATCCTTGCCATCCAGCCGCAACATGCGGATGTAGAGCAACCGCGCGGCGCGAAGCTGTAGTTCGGTGCCATCGGGCATTTTCACCCCCATCTTGGGGGCAGGCGCTTTCTCCAGCAGGGCCGCTGCCTGGGCGTATTTCCCCAGGTTCTCATAGCCGATCGCCAGGAAGCGCTGAAAATCGAACGATGGCTTGGTTTGCCGCTTTTCCAGCGCGGCAAAGAAGGCAGCAAAGCTCTCGCGGGTGCGATTGAGCCCTTCGGTATCCTTTTTGGCAGTCAGGGTGGCAATCTGATCGCGGACAATTCCCACCATCTGGGCCAGAATCCCCAGCAACTCCTTTTCGCGCTCGCTCTCCTCGGTCAGTTTGCCCCAGATATCGAGTACCTGGATGGCGCGCGTGATCTTGCTCTCCTGGATGTTGGCGCGCATGCACAGGCTAAATAGCCCCCCGCGCAACTGCGGGGTCTGCTTCAGTTCGGCATATTCTCCCTTGCCAAAACGATCGATGAGCGGATCGAGCATCTTGACCACATCGGCAAAACGCCCCTTGCTGTAGTCGAGATCAGTCCGGCCGAACATCGAGTACATCTCCAGCGTCTCGACCGAGACCCTGTACCCCTTGCGCAGCTCCTCGTTCTTGGCGTCCTCCTCTGCCAGGCGGAGTTTGTCGAGGTTGGCCAGGAGAACCTTGCACAGGGCATCCATCTTGTCGTACTTGGCTTTATCGTTCTTCTTGTCGTCCGGAGCGGTGTAATACTGCCCGCACAGGAGTTTTTTCGCCTCGATAAAGAGGAGATTGGTACTGGGGTCGGCATTGGGAGGGGGCGCCGGAATACTCTCCAGGGCGGCCAGGGCGATCTCCTTGTACGAGCGTTTCTCGGGCGACATCGGCTTGTCGCCATCGCGCTCCGCCTGCAGAGCCGCCAGCGCCAGGCGATACTGTGAATGCGTGTAGTAGAGAAACTTCGGTTGAATTTCGCCGAGGATCTGCACTGCCTGAGGAAATTTATTCTCCGTGGCTCGTTTGAGGCCAATCTTGAAGCGGGCGTAGTCGCCGCCCAGCTTCTTGGCCTCGTCTTCCTGCCCGGTGCGCATCAGGTGGTCGGTGCAAAGCGAACGGCCAAAATCGGCTGCCGGCTCCCCGGGCCAGCGTTCCACCATGAACTTCGCCAGTGCATAGAGCCGATCGCGGTCCGCCTTCAGTTTCTCTTCGGGTTCGCCATTGCGAGCTTCCAGCAACAAATTCATCGACTGCGCCGCATAGACGGCAGCAACCGGTGCATCGCTGGAACGCGGTTCCGCACGGGCAAACTGCTCGCCCACCTCGGCTGCCAGGCGATACTGCTTGGTGTTGAAGTAGTAGCCAGTGAGCATGTAGCGGGCCTTGCTCAGCTCATGGGCCGGCACGCGGGCAGTCTTGCTGATGGCCACGGCCCGGGTCAGCGCAGCAATCACCAACTCGCGTTGTTTCTCTTTTTTGTCCGCTGTATCGAACGCCTTGTCGTCTGTGGAAAGACGATAATCCTCGTAAACGGCCCGCATGTAGAGATCATCGAAGGTGCGCAGTTCTTCGAGCTTCTTGCTGAACGCCTTCTCCTCGATCAACATCTTGATCTTGAGGTTCTGCGCCTTGCTGGCCCATTCACTGGGAGTCTGCTCCAGTTCCAGCAAGATCCGGCGCGCCTGCGGCCAGTTGACGTTGCGTGTGGCGGTGTTGATCAAACCCAGCTGGAAATACTCCGAGGCGAGCACATACTGAACCCCCAGCCCTTCGGGCGAGGTTTTCTCTCGCGGATAGAGACGCAACCAGCTGTTGGCGGCGGTGATCAATCGCTGGCAGGTTTGCGCATTGCGTTCGTTCTTGCGCATCTGGCGTTCCTGCTCACCGAGCATGTCGAAGAACTCGACCACCCGTTTGCTATCCCGATCGCCGCGGTCACGAATCAGCGCGAACTTCTTCTTCGCCTCGTCCGGCTGATCGTTCATGTCATAGGCCCGCCCCACCCAGGCCACGGCACGCCAGCGTCGGGGACTATTTTGTGGAAAAGTGTCGGAAACCTTGTCGAGACGGGTGATCGCCTCCTTGAGGACCGTCGCCCGCTCCTCGTTCTCCTTGGAGTTGGTTTCGTCCACATAGCTGCGCGCCAGTTCCAGCATCAGCAAGGCCAGATCGAGGCTCGCGATATTGCGCGCCTCCTCGTTGGTCAGTTTCCCGATCGAGTCCGTCAGCTGCTTGCTGGCGTCCTTGAGCAAGTTGCGTGCTTCGAGGAGTTCCTTGGGGCGGTTGGTGTCGGCTTCTCCCATCGCCAACGCCTTGTCGAGCTGCGTTTTCCCCTGCAACTCCGTTACCTTGGCCAGCTGAACCCGTGCATCCTCCGCGAAGGCCGAACCGGCGTTGGCCTTGAGAAAGGCTTCGAGTTCCTGTCTCGTCTGCGCGAGCAGCGTCAGCCGCTTCCCCGCATCCGGCTCACTGTCGGCCAGGACCAGCCGCGTCTTGACACTCTCCAGCACCAGCAAGCGCGCCAGATCCGGCGAGGGATTCTGCTTGCGCAGCCGGTCGAGATACTCCAGGGCGAGATCGGCATACCCGCGTGCCCGAAGTTGATCCACAAAGCGGAGTTCAGCGCGGTAAGCAGGCTCCTGGGCGCCCACCAGGGCCGAGCCGCCGAGGAGCAGCGCCGCGGTGATCAGGAAACCGAATCGCTGCATCATACCTGTCCTCGAAAGATGAGAGAGACGCGGAGGGGTGTTGCTGGAACTTGCCAGGACCACACAGGCCCCGAGACAGCTGGGAGATATCGTCAGATTAAGTGCGCCCAAAAGGGCTGTCAAGACAGTGCCCTTGTTTTCTCCCCCCTGGGGACCACTGTCCGTAACGTGTTCCAAATACCCTGTTCCACAAGCACTTCCAGCATTCTCACGCCACCTTTCCCTTTTTCACTCCGCCACCCCACCCCCGCCCAAAACGCTCCTTGTCCTCTACGTTGCGAGTCGATCCAGGGTGCGTCGTGCGATCCCCTGCCGCTGCGAGAGCGTTGAATCGGAATTGTCCCCCGAACCTTTTCTCTGCTATGCTAATCACAGGTAACAGGAAGTTGTGACCATCCTCTGTTCGTTTTCTCAAGGGAGTTGCCATGAATCCGGAACTGCGCCGCCGCACCGATGAGGTGGTTAGCCGTCTGACCCAGCTGCGAGACAGTCTTTGACATCGCGGCCAAACGCGCCGAGCGCGACAAGCTCACCGAACAGACCAACCACCCCGATTTCTGGAAGAACCCCGAACGCGCGCAGCAGATCATTCAGCAAATCAAGCCGCTCAACGATCTGATAAAGCCGTGTGAGGACCTCGAAGCACAGGCAGCCGATCTCGAGGTGATGGCGGAGTTCTGCGAGGAAGACGCCTCGCTCGAGCCCGACTGGGACCGTGATCTGCGCCGTTTCGAGGAGCGCTTCGCCGACTTCGAGCAGAAAGCCATGCTCAGCGGCACTCATGATATCAGTAACGCGTTTCTGCGTATTCAGGCCGGCACCGGCGGCACCGAGGCGTGCGATTGGGCCGAAATGCTGATGCGCATGTACACGCGCTGGGCCGAACGCCACGGCTACAAGGCGGAAATCGTCGACGAGTTGCGCAACGAGGCGGCCGGCATTCGCAGCGCCACCCTGCACATCGTTGGCGATTATGCCTTTGGGAATCTGCAAAGCGAGAGCGGTGTGCATCGTCTGGTACGCATCAGCCCCTTTGATGCCAACGCCCGCCGCCAGACCTCGTTTGCCGCGGTTGATGTGATGCCCGAGATCGATGGCACCATCGAGATCGAGATCCGCCCCGATGACCTGGAACGCCAGACGTTCCGCAGCGGGGGTCCGGGTGGGCAGCACCAGAACAAGACCGAAAGCGGCGTGCGCTACATCCATCTCCCCACCGGCGTCGCGGCCGAAAGCCGCAGCGAACGCAGCCAGCACAAGAACGATGCCATGGCTCTGCAGATGCTCAAGGCGAAGCTCTATCGCATCGAGGAGCAAAAACGCAAGGCCGAGGTGGAACGGATGTACGACGAAAAGGGCGAGGTCTCCTGGGGTTCACAGATCCGTAACTACGTCATGCAGCCCTACACCATGGTGAACGATCGCCGAACCGGCGTGGAAACGCCGCAGGTGCAGAATGTCCTCGATGGGGACATCGACGACTTTTTGCAAGCGTTCCTGCGTCACAAACTCGAGAAGATGCACAAGAAAAACGGCTCCTAACCTGCTCGCATCCCGGGAGGCACTCGGTGCTTCCCGGGATGTCGCTTCCCATCTTCATGCGCTCACTCCTTCCCACCGATACCTGGGTTCGCCTTCTGCTGGCACCGGCGCTGGTGTTCATGGCAGCCGGCATGGATCGCAACTACCAGACGGATCTCTGGCATCATCTGGCGCGAGGGCGAGTGATCGTGACCGAGGGCCGCCTTCTGGACGAGGATCGCTTTACCTACACTGTCCACGGCCAGCCCTTTCAGGATGTCAACTGGTTGACACAGATCGGCCTCTATCACCTTGAACAACTCGGCGGGCTGCCTCTGTTACAAACGGTCAATGCCGTCCTTCTCACCGTGATGATGCTGGCGCTGGTCGGCCTCGCCTGGCACCGGGCCGGCTCGCTGCTGGCCGCCATGACGGTCGGGCTGATCACCTTTCTCGGACTGTGGCAGCAGATGGTTCTTGTGCGCCCACAAACCATCTCTTTTCTCCTTTTTGTCGTTCTCTATGCCGTGCTGGAACTCGCCGGGGAGCGTCGCTGGCTGCTCCTGTTCGCTCCGTTCGTGGTTGCCCTCTGGGCCAACATTCACGGGGCCTTTCCCATTGCGCTGGTGCTGATCGGCTGTTACTGGCTCGCTGCCGTGTGGGACGCCTGGAAAGAGCACGGCTGGCGGCTGTGGCGGGATCGGGCGACGATTGCCCTGACTCTGTGTCTGCTCGCCGCGCTCCTGGCCACCCTGGCCAATCCCTACACCTGGCACATCTACGAATATGTCGCCCTGACCTCCGGCCGCGCCAGCGGGCGCAAGATCGACGAATGGCTCCCGCCCGGACTGGATCAGCTCGTGGGCAAGGTCTGGGTACTCTCCCTGGTTGGGCTGATCGTGCTTCTGGTCCTCCCGGGGCGCCGTCCGACGGCGCGAGAGACGATCCTGATCCTCGTCTTCCTCCCTGTCGCGTGCGGCTCGGTGCGCATGGTGGCGTGGTGGCTGCTGATTCTTGCTCCCCTCGCCGCCAGCCTCCTCGCAGATCGCTGGCCTCGCCTGCGTGATGTCGAACCCGTTGAACCTTCCGTCGGCGCAGGAGTGGTCGTGGGGTTGCTCCTTGCGGGAATGGTGTTCTGTCTGCCCTGGCTGGAGCAGTACAACCCGGTGTTGACCAAACTACGGACCACGCATCGGGTGGAGTACGATCTGGAGCACCTCGCCCAGGAGTTGCGCCATCACCACCCGTCCGGTCGCATCTTCACCCGCTTCGAGTGGAGCGAATACCTCACCTGGACTCTGGGCCCTGAGTATCTCGTCTTCATGGATGGTCGAATTGAGATTATCCCGGATCGTGCATGGAGCGAATACACTGCTGTCACCCGCGGTCGCACCGACTGGGAGAAAATCCTCGATCATTACGAGGTAAACTATCTGCTGATCGATCAGGGCCCCTACCACGCCGAACTGCGCCTCGCCCTCGACACCGCCCGCGACCGCTGGAAAGCCGGAGAGAGCGCCGGGCCGATCACTCTGTGGACCAGGAAACCCCCGCGCTGAAGGAAGAATCTCTCTCCGTCGCCAGGAAGGGCCGGATGACCAGAGTGCCAGCGCGCCCCTTTCTTTAAAAAAAGTTCAACAAAATCTCTGGCCGAGCGGAACCTCAGGGCTAGGATGAGGTTTAACCAGTGCGTGTGAGGGATCACCGGTCCGCTTACACGATGTCATCCCTTACCGCTGGTTTTCTCACCCCTACCAAACAGCCTTCCGAAGGTGTCTTCGGGAGCGATTTGTTGGAACTCGCTTGTTTCTTCAAGGAGTCTCTGGTCATGTTGCGCAAGGTTCTGGCTGCAGCTCTGGCTCTGATGATCTGCGTGGGTGGCTTGCTGGCCGCCGAGGTCAAGGGCAAGGTGAAGAGCGTCGACGCCGAGAAGAAGACGATCACCATCACCATCAAGGGCGAAGAGAAGACCTACAAGGTCGCCGCCGACTGCAAGTTCACCACCAAGAACAAGAAGGTGGCCGAGAAGTTGTCCGCCGAAGGTCTGAAGTTTGAAGGCTTCGCCAAGAACCCCGCCGTCACCCTGACTGTGGAAGGGGATGAAGTCAAGCAGGTCACCGTCGGTGGCGGTGGCAAACCGAAGGACAAATAATCGCGAAGATCCGACTCCCTGGAGTCAACGTGAGAAGGCCGGGTAACTCTTCGAGGGTGCCCGGCCTTTTCGTCTTTTCCGTATGCAGAAAACAACAGCAGGGAAGGTTCTTTCCTCCCCTGCGGATCGCACTCACAGACGGTTGCTGTAGCGTTTCACCCGGCGACCAAAAATCGGCACCACCGGCTTGGGAGCGACGGGTTCGAGGATTTTCTTCCGCGGTCGATGCGACCGGAATCCCTCGATGTGATCCTCGCCGATCTCCTGGTTGATAAAGGTCTCGATCGCCGTCAGTTGCTTCCCCTGTTCGGCGGTTACAAAGGCGATGGCGATCCCATCGGCTCCGATACGCCCAGTGCGACCGATCCGGTGCACATAGCTCTCCGGGTCCTCTGGCAGATCGTAGTTGATGATGTGTGAGATCCCTTTCACATCGATCCCGCGACTGACCACATCGGTGGCGACCAGATACTTGATCTTCCCTTCGCGGAATCCCTGCATGATGCGTTCCCGCATCGATTGTTGCAGATCGCCGTGAATCACCGCCACACGCGGCACATGATGGCGCAGTTCGCGATAGAGATCCTCCGCCCAGACCTTGCGCTCGCAGAAGATGATGCACTGGCGCGGGTGTTCCCGCTCGAACACCTTCAGCAGCAAGGCGAACTTGCGGTCCTCGTCGACCGTGAAGAACGACTGCCGAATCTTGTCCACCGTCACCTGGGCTGGCGAGACGTTGATGTGAACCGGATCCACCATGTAACGCTGGGCCAGGCGCAACACCGGCGGAGGGAGCGTTGCCGAGAGCAACAAGGTCTGGCGTTCGCGCGGGCAGCGTCGCATGATCTTTTCGATATCCGGACGGAAGCCGATATCGAGCATGCGGTCCGCCTCGTCGAGCACCACATACCGCAGCTTCTCCAGCGAGAGCGTTCCGCGCGCGAGGTGATCGAGGATTCGGCCGGGAGTGCCGACCACAATCGAGACACCCTGTTTCAGATCACTCAGTTGTTTTCGAAAGCGTTGCCCGCCATAGATGGCGGTTACACGACAACGGGGATTGGGGGCGAGTTTCTCCGCTTCCTGGGTAACCTGCACGACCAGTTCACGCGTCGGCACCAGGATAAGAACCTCGGGAGCCCCTGGCTCCTCGTCCTGCCAGTTGTGAAAGTAGGGGAGCAAAAAAGCAGCCGTTTTGCCCGTGCCCGTCTGGGCCTGACCGATCACATCACGTCCGGTGAGAGCTTCGGGGATGAAGGCGGTCTGGATGGGGGTTGGCTGAAGATAATTTGCTCGATGCAGTACGTCAAGCAGGACGGAGGAAAGTCCGAGTGTGTGGAACCCCGTGGGGGTCTCCACGATCATTTCGGTCGTCAAACAAACCTCCTGAGACACTTTTCCATCTTTTTCTGTCAGCACTTGTTTTTTCTTACACAAGAGTAGTTTAAACCTTTCTCGGGATCCTGTCCAGTCACATTACCAGTTTGCGCCCCACACTCGCTCGGGGAAGTCGGGTTGTTCCGGGTGCATTCGTGCGGGGCAGGACACATTGTTCTGCTCCGGGAAATCACCGCGGACTGCTTGAGCGCTGAGGGATCGCGCCTTATCATGAAAGGGATAGAGGGATCCCTTTCGGAGCACGGCCCCATGCCAGACCTTGTCAGCGAACCGGCCCCCCCCGCCCTTGTTCAGCAGCGCGATCATCTCCTTCAGGTGCTGGCCAGCTACGAGAGTGCTGCCGTGGCCTTGAGCGGGGGGATCGATAGCACTGTGGTGGCCCAGGCTGCCCGGATGGCCCTCGGTGACCGTGCCGTGGCCGTGACTGCCGACAGCCCGAGCGTGGCCCGCCGCGAACTCGACGATGCGCGCCGTCTGGCTGACTGGATCGGGATTCGTCATGTGCTCGTTCGCACCGAGGAATTCGCCAACCCCGAGTACACCCGCAACGATGGCACCCGCTGCTATTTTTGCAAGGACGAACTCTACAGCCAGATTGAACGCCTCCTGCCCCAGCTCCAGGTCCAGGTGATCTGTAGCGGGGCCAACCTCGACGATCAGGGCGACTACCGCCCGGGGCTGCTGGCGGCCGCCGAACATCGCGTGCGCCACCCCTTGCAGGAAGCACGCTTCACCAAGGCCGATGTGCGCAGCCTGGCGCGCTTCTGGGGTCTGCCCACCTGGGACAAACCCGCCTCGCCCTGCCTGTCCAGCCGCCTCGCTCCGGGAGTGGCCGTCACCCACGAACGGACCGCGCGCATCGAGGCCGCGGAAAGCTATTTACGCGATCTTGGTTATCGTGAATGTCGTGTTCGACTGCACGAGGGCGAACTGGCCCGGATCGAGGTCCCCGCTGGCACGCTCCTCCGCTTGCTTGAGCCGACCGTCCAGCAAGCGCTGGTGCGCCACTTCAAGGACCTCGGCTTTCAGTTTGTGACTCTCGACCTGGAAGGGTTTCGCTCCGGCAGTCTGAATACCTTGGTTTCTCTGGAGTTACGCAACCAGTTCTCTCCCCGGTGACAGCCATGAGCCATGAACGCACGCGACGCCAGGCCGTCCCCCTGGCAGCGCCGGTCGCCCTGGATGCTTACTTTCACGAAGCACGCAGCAAATTGCTCGATGTGGCGGCCATTCTCGATCGAATCGGCCGTGGCACCGAGGCCACCGTAGCGCAGGATGATCCGCGGCTGGTAAAGATCCGCCAGGCGCTGGAAGTGCTTGCCGACCTGAGCGGCGGTCGCGCCGAACGGATTCAGAAGATCTTTTCGCTGGACTACGATCCAAACTGGGAACGGCCGCAACCACGCTAAGCGCGGGGTCCCTCACTGCTGTGGATGCCAGATAAGAATCTCCCCTTTCCCCGGCACGGCGCCATCACCCGTGTAACGCCGGTAGAAACCGGCCTCCGGGGCACTGGGGAAAGAAACGCCAAGCGTCTGCAAGTGCCTGGCATAAAGACGAAGAAAGATCGGGTTACAGGTACAGGCGTAGGAAAATGTGGGCAGCAGCCGGAGCGGCGTGAACGAGACGATCGTGCCTCGAACCATCCAGGCGCCTGTGCGAACCTCCGCCCCACTGAGGAGCACGATGGTGCCGCCCTTCATCTGCAGCCCGGCGAAATCGCGCACCACGCCTTGGACGACGATGGTCCCACGCCGCATGCGCATGCCCAGTTCCAGCCCTGCCGATCCTCCCACCAGGATGGTTCCTCCGCTCATCCCGGAGGTGCTTCCTCGATAGGCGGCCCCAACCTGTCCCCCCGCGCTGCCAGCCACCCGGATCAATCCGCCCTTCATCTCAGCGCCAATCCAGTCCGAGGCGTTTCCTTGCACCTCGATCGTTCCCCCCTTCATGTGGGCCCCCAGATGCATCCCGGCATCGCCATGGATGGTGATGCGCCCGCGCGTCATCGCCCGGCCAATCCACTTGACGCGTCCCACGTCACCGTGAATCTCCAGTTCCTCGCTCCCGTCGCCCTCGATCGCGAAGAAGTCCGCCAACCGATACTGGCGTTTGCCCAGAAACACCGGCAATGCCTCGACTTCGGCGTGCTTCAGGGAAGCGATCACGTCCGGCGAGAGAACCTCGGTTTCCAGCGGAACGTGCGGACGTTCTTTGAGTGTGAAGATCGTCTTGCTCATGCGCGTGGCTGCTTGCAAGGGCGGAGGTCCGGGTGCTCGATGCGTTCCATCTCCACCGGGTAGTTGTCGAACGACATCGTGTAATACTGCTGAAAGAGCGGACGAATGTAACTCTCGACCTTCTGGTCATAGGACGGCTGGACAAGGATTCCCTTCCCCTCGACGGTCTTGCGAATTTCGCCCTCCTCGATGACCACCTCCCCCGCCTTGATGACATAGCGCGGGTAGGCAAACATATGGGGAATGTCCTTGCTCTCGTTATAGATGGCGACGTCGGCGTCCGCTCCCACTCCCAGATGCCCCTTGTGCGGCAAGCCGAGGGCCCGCGCGGGCCCCGCCGAGGTGATAATCGCGATCTCGTAAAGAGTATATTCACGATTCAGTTCGGGAAGGTAAATCCGCTTCAGCGCCTTGGGGGCCAACCGCTTGAGTTGCTCACGCCGGAAATCGGCATTCATGAGCAGATGGATGATCTCGGGATAACGCCAGAAGGCGGCTCCATTGGGGTGATCGGTGGTGAGGAAGATGCGCCAGGGATCTTTGATCAGCAGAAGCAGTTCCAGGCCGACCGCCCACTGGACGGCGTTCACCAGGTTCTTTTCCTTGTACGTGTAAGGAACCACTCCGCAGCCGGTCTCATTCTCCACATCGAGGTTGCCCCACTTGTGCCCTGTCAACTTGTACAGCAGATGCTGCCAGGGGCCGTCGGCGGTGATGGTCACGGTATTGCCAAAGAGCACCGCGCCGGCATCGGTCGTCAGGTTGGGATTGGCGTTGAATTCCTCAGCAATTCGGGCCGCCTCCGAGCGCATCGTGAACCAGTCGTCGCCGCCGTAGGCGTGATATTGCAGATGGGCCAGGTGCGCGCGATTGCCCTCCAGCAGTTTCATCGTCTCCAGGGTGGTGGTGCAATTGCCCGGGGCCCCCAGGTTGTTACAGTGCAGATGGAGCGGATGCGGCAAGCCAAGGCTGTCCACGATGTCCGCCAGCCCCTTGATGATCTGCCGCGGGGTGATCGTCTTGTAGCCCGGGATGGGATCGTTGAGGCTCTTGGCATCCTTTCCCCACTTCCACGCGGTGATTCCGCCCGGGTTGACCGCCTTCACCCCGTAGGCCTTCGCCGACCAGATATTCCAGGCGGCCACGTGCTGTGCCTTCTCTTTTTCGCCCGCCTCCAGCAGATCCAGCAGGATCTCGTTGTTGGCCATCAGCACACAGCAGGCCTTATCGACAATGGGGGTATCGCGCAGTTCCTCGTGCGTGTGCCGCGCCGACAGCACCGGAACGGCTGCCTCGTTAACCGTGGTGTAACCCAGACCGGCGTAGAGATAGCCAGTGACATAGGTTGTCGGCGTGGCTCCGCCAATGCCTCCCCGACGCACCTGTGTTCGGACAAAAGGTTGATTGCGCCGATGGTCCTCGGGAATCATGGCGCGGGCAAAGTTGAGTGCGGCCCCGGCGACATGGGTATGCACATCGACTCCGCCCGGAAAAATCACCATTCCCGTCGCATCAATCGTCCGTCCGCCCTCAACCTCTGGGACGATACGGCCGTCGCAGATACAGATCTCGCGGATCTCGCCGTTGATACCGTTGGCGGGATCGTAGACCTTGCCACCCGTGATTCGAAGCATGGAGTTCCCGTGCAACTGCTGCTCCTTCTGGATGCCTTCTCTGAGGCACACTACATCGTTGCCTGGCTCAGCATCACCGCGGGCGGGAGCGGCGGCTTGGCGGCGACGGCCTGATAGATCCGATGAACGATTTCCTCGTCGGTAGGATAAGGCGACTTGAGCGCCGGTCGCAACGGCAAGGGGATCTCGTCCATGCGGTAGACTGTCCCCGGAGCGCTGATCCCCGTGGCAGCGGTGGTAAAGTGAACGCGGGCCAGCCGGCTGGTGTGCGTGACCTTGGGGTCCAGCACAATGGTCGGGATGCGTGCCAGGTGATCGATCGCTGGCTGAGGCATGGTCGCCCCGGGATCCGCACCCAGGATCAGTGCGGCGTCGCAATCCCCACGGATCAGCAAATCGATGGTCGAAAACTCCCCGGGGTTGAAACGCGGATAGCCGCGCGACAGGCTGACCCCGAAGGGATAGCCGGTGGTCCAGCGCATGATCACATCGCCCCCAGTGACATTGCCATGTCCACGCATCGGCATGGCGACGAACTTGGTATAGGCGTTTAGCTCAGCGGCCAGGGTGAGCAACGCGGCCGAGTTCATGTGCTTGCCGCGAGTCATCGACAGCCCCATGCCAAAGAAGAGCACGCCAAAGCGCGCCTTCTTCATGCGGTCGGCCAGGTCCTGCAATTGTTCCATGGACAGGCCAGTCTCCGCCGCCAGTTCCGGATCGACCGCGTGCCCCTTGATGAGGGCGCGCAGAACGGTGATGACCTCGAAATCCTTCGCCGGGCGGACCTGGAGAAAGATGTCGGCGGCCTTGGCGCTGGGGGTTTCTCGGATATCGACCAGGACCATGGTACGGTCCTTGCGCCCGTTGGGAATGTAGCGTCCCTTCTGGGTCAGGGTGTACTTGGTGAAGTGCCGCGGATGGCACTCCGCCGGATTTCCTCCCCAGTAGATAATAAGGTCGGCCCGATTTTTGACCTCGCCGAGCGTACACGAAACCTTGCCACCCAACTGGGCGGCGATCTCTGTGGGGCCGTGTCAAAGCGAGGTATGGCTATCGATGACTCCGCCAATCAGTTCCGCCAGGGCGACGGCTTCGCGCTGGGTTTCGCAGGTGACATTGCTCAACCCGTACACCAGCGGCATGTCCGCCTGGTAGAGATGATCGGCAGCCGCCTGGATCGCGTCCTCCACGGACGCTGGTTGGCCATCGATCAGGGCATCGGGGTAGAGGCGTTCGGCGGTGTGGTTCTTGAACCAGCTGGTGCCGAGGACACAGGCCGCCTTGGTGTGTGTGATGCGTTCACCATCGGCGTGCAGTTCGATATCGTCGCACACGCACCCGCAAAAGGTGCAGGTCGCGTTCTTGACAATCGTCAGTTCCATGGATCAGTTCCTTTTCAGCGGCGAATCTGGCCGTCCGAACCGGACGGAATGACGAAGGTTCAACCCAGAGCGCGACCCTTGAAGCTCCCACGGATGCGACGAGGCATGAAGCGCCCCGTCCCCAGTTGCTCCCAGGCAGCGACCGCTTCGCTGGCGGATTCTTCGACAAAGTGTGGCCCCGTATCGAGTTTTTCGCCTTCGTTCACTGACTGTGTTGGATCCATGGTTCCTCTCCTCCGCGTCCCGAGGTCGACTGTTGCGTTCCGGGCGAGCTCAGCCCTTTGGCTGATCCAGGAGGGGCTCGACCTCGACCTCCCACCCCTTGGATGTTGGCATGCCGGTGCCGTCGGTGACGCTGCCCATCAGGCGACAGGTGGGCGGTCCGTAGGGGACAAAGATCATCCCGGCCGGCACCTTTCCTTCCTGACAGCGAAAGACCGCTTCCCCGCCATATTCAGAGCGTAAACGAACGGATCCGCCTGCGCGGATGCCAAGTTCCTTCATATCGTCGGGGTGCATGATTAGGGTTTCGACAATGGCGTTATACTCGTCGTGATCCTTGCCGACGTTGATCTGCTGCCCCTGCTTGCTGGTCCGCCCCGCATTGAGGATAAACCGCCTACCCACCATCACCCCCTCGAGAGCTTCGCCCGAAAAGAGCCTGAGTCAAGTCTCTAGCATTCTATGGGTAGCGTCTTCCTGCTACAAGGATCAAGCAGATTCGCTTCTCTCGCGCAATCTGTCCACTCCGCTGCCGTCCCCAGCAGCAAAGAACCAGCCTGCCCCCCCTCCGAAATATGGAGGTTGTGCAACTGCAGAGTACGAGCGTGAGCGGATCGCAGAGAAAGAAGACGCTCCTCTACGAGGGTGGCAGCAATCTTCGGCACAGACCAAAGCACGCGGGGAACTGGACAAAAGCCACTTACACATCCGGTTCAATGATGCCCTGGCACTGGTCGCAGATCAGGAGCCAGGGTTCTGTTTCGGAGGAATGCAGACCGTCCTCGGTGATCGGGTTGACCACGGCACCGCAATGAGGACAGTTCATCTCGTTCAGAGCGGCCTCACGAATGTCTGTGCGCTCCGGGTGTTGCCGACGGATCCGCTCCTCCTTTTCTTGCAGTGAGAGAGCTTCCTGAGGATTTCCTGAAAAGAGTAACAAAATGTAAGCTGCCAGAGGGCTGAGCAAGATCGAGAGCAGAATCCAGGGAGTCGCCTGCCGGTTGAACCTGGTTGCCGCCCTTCCCACCAGGTAACAAAGGAAGCCCCAGAAGAGCAGCGGCACAAGGAGATAGATCTGGTAATTCATGAGCGCCCTACAAGAAAGAAGACAAAGTTCCTGGCGCGTCCTCGAAGGTCAGCGCTCAGCACCCGCGGAGTCGAACCGCGCTGAACAGGTCGACCCAAGGGCGAGACTTCACGTGAATCATGCCCCTCCAGGAGGCAGCAGTGCTGGGAACGAACCGCTCGTAGAAAGAACGACCAGGATTGGACCACGCCCCGCCTGCAACTCTCTGTTGGCGAGCAGTATATCGCGAGGACACCACATCAACGCTTCACCGTCAGATAGGATCAGCTTCCCTCTCCGAATTTAAGAACGACGGTATTACCTCGGGTGCACTTTTTCCCTTGATTTTTCATGTGGGTTTCCATTTCTGCCCCCATATCCCCCGTGGTAAAGGTGCAGAACCCATAGTTCGAATCAAAGAAGACTGGCCCGTCGATAGTCTGCTTGTTTTCCCAGTGCGTGTAGGAATTGGTACACATCCCCACCGTATGCCCTGCAAACTCGCGCCTCACATTCCCCACTCCCTTTAGCCAGTAAGCGGTAAAAATGATCGCGTACGGTGGCTCCAGGGTATTCTTGTTCAAATACTCACTCACTCATTTCCCAGACACATCATGCACATAGACGCGACCATGAACGTTTTTGTCGTCGTTGTACATGGCTCCCCACTGGTTGATCAATTGTTTTTGACGGCTCCTGTCTGCCTTTGCATAGAGTTTCACCGTCAAATGCACCACATTCTCGACCGTAAAATCCGAGATTGTTCCCTGCAATTCTTTCTCGTCTTTCACGGAACCTTCTCGGTAAGCTGCCTGGTGCTTCGCCTCGATTCCCAATTGGATCCCTTGTTCCACCAGTGGCTAATCAACAAAGCGTCCCGTTCCCTCTTTGCACGCCCAGGCAGCAGCGCAGCAGAGGTGGGCTGCCAGCAACGACCTGTCTCAAACCCTGACCATCGTACGCTGAAATCTGATGTGGAACCTCTCCAGGCACCACCTTGAAGCCACGTCCCGTGTCATCGTCCTGGAAATCCCCCCTTTCGTAGGCCCATCACCGAGCTGTCGAAGTTCTGCCTGGCAAACCAACGCCTCCTCCAGATTGGCTGTGTAACAACACACCACCCACGTCGCCCTCCAATCTCATCACCCCCAGGCCTGAAGCGACTTCCTCGCTCCGTAGCGTCAACCGCGCTGACGAGATCGAAAAAACACTTGCCTTCTACGCGATCAGCAAGATACTATTCGAAAGGTCAACCATGCGTCAGTCTCTCCATTCCTTCGGGTGATTCCATGGAAAGAGGTGAACCAACGCACAAGTCCCTCGCAGCAATGCTGTGATTTCAGTATTCAGATCCCAAAATCACACTGTCTGTGTCGGGTACGTTTCATCCCTCTTGCGGAATACCAACATCTGATATCTGAAATCTTTTCATATTCGTGGGTCATCTGTTTTCCTCGGATCCTTGAGTTCACTCAGAACGCCGTCTCGGAGATGCCGGTTCCGTTCAGGAATGGTTCATGGTTGACTTGCCTTCATTCATTTCCTGCGTGGAGTGAATCCGGTAGACTCAACGAATCCTCGTTCCGGAGATCAGATCATGACTGCGATGTCAGGTCAGTTGAAGAAGTTGCTTAGCAAGGACGAAGAACGTCAGGACCGCAAGGTGGAACTCCTACCGGAAATGAATGCCGGCCGCGACGGGCCTCCTCTGGGAGTTGTCCAGATCAACCGCGAGGAATTCCCGGGAACGGTTGGCATGCCGGAGGGATCGGAACGCCAGTACTACGATCCACGCTACAACGTGTGGGCTGTGAAATTTCTCTGCTCCTACTGGGGTCGCAACGCCTACTCCACGAGCAAACATGGCGAGATCACCGTCTCGGACGGCAAGGGCGGACAGTTCATCGTCTACTGCCACATCGACATTGCCACCCCACGCGACAACTTCCTTCGGCACGGCGACGTCTACGGGCCGCACATCGTGATTGAGGCGTTCCAAAGACCGGATTCCTCCCGTCAGTACAAACTCGAAGCAAACTGCCTCTTCCTGACTCCCGAAGAGGTGTACCTCCTGGCCCTGCACCAGCATCGGTGCATGCGCGAGGGGGGGCCAAGAACCTGGCCACCGTGCATCGAGAGTAAACTGCGCGATGCCTGCACAGTTGGCGTCGAGACCAGCGAGGCCAAACAGCAACGCAAGGCCATCTCCACCACACCTGTGGAGGATGAAATGGAAGGTGGCTTTGGGTTGTTTGGTGAGTGATATCCGCCTGGAATTCTTGTCAATCCAGGATTGATGTCGGGCCGGGAATGGTTCGCAGCAGTCGCGTGGGCTGATCCGTCGTCGCCATCCGCAAGCGCTGACTGTCAGCCCACACCTTCTTCACTCCTCGTTCCCAGACTCTCGTGCTCTCGCCTCTTCCTTCCGCTCCTCGATTCTGGTAGTCCCCTGTCACATCCGTCCGATCCTCTGCCTCACCGTGCTAAAAACCGAAAGCCGCCTCATCCTCCCGTTATCTCTCGAAGCAGGTTGAAGAATCCTTTCTTGCGCTGGCTGCTCATCGTCCAGTTGACGGGGAGGCTTTGATACCCCTCGTCGTAGGATTCGCCTTTCATGCGATAGTCGAAATAACCCCAGGAGGCATATTCGCCAAGCGCAGCAGTGAAATTGTTTTGGGGTTTGTCGAAATCAAAATGATCATCCTCGTTAAAGAGGATCGGCATCGGGCGATAGCCCTCAACCTTGCGTGCCTGACGGACCATCTCGGCAATGCGCGCGGGTTTGCTCACCCCATTGCCGTGCATCAGGAGAAAATCCGACACCTTGACCACGTTCGCCCTGGGGACCGTCCCTCCCCCATAACTCGTGCCGACAAGAAGACGTGCCTTTTTGGCGGTGGAACGTTCACGCACGCGGATAATCAGTTCATGTACACGGTTGGGTTTCAGAATCGCGTGATCGTAAGAACTCACATCGCACTCATTGTTGACCTCCACAAGTACATTGCGATACCCTTTCTTTATCAACCAATCAACCGCATGATCGACCCCCGCTTTCACAGCGTTTTCATCTTTCAACCGCTGATCCTGCCCGAAATAAAAAAGACCAAGAATGACCACCATCCCCACTTCGTCGGCACGGTCAAGAACCCTTTCCAGTCGTTTCATGGTCTCGGGGTGCAAGGTGCCATCGGCGTTGAAGGCGGAGTTGTGCCACGGTTGCTCCCTGGCATACCCCGTTGGGCTCCCTCCCTGAAGATTCAGCGTGATCGCCAGCAAGCCATGACTTCGCCACGTCGGCATGGCAGCGATAAACTCACGGGTGTTGCGGTCGGGATCCCATTTTTTGGTATCGGGGTACGCCCAGCGAATCCGAGTCTCCGGGTTCAAATCATCAAAGGTTGCCTGCACCATGCGACTGTTGAAAAGCAACCCCTCAATCGATTTTCCCTTCCAACTCCGGCCCTTGTAAGTCGGTTGCCCATTGAGCGTGAATTTGGCTCCCTCGATGCCAACCGTGGTTTTGCGCGGTGGAGATTGGAGCGGAGCGTTCAACAGGAGGGCAAGCGTGAATGGCACAACAAGCATGGGAGAAGACTCCAGGAGGAGGTTAAACGCCTTTACTGCGCACAGGTATAGGTGAGATCATCGAAGTAGATGCGCTGGCCGTTGCCATCGATCCAGGTGGTGATCAGTCCAAAGCGATCGAAGCGTGCCCCGGCTTTTTTGTGACCGCGCCCCAGATCCAGTGTCACAACTTTGCCATCGAAAGTGACCGTGATTCGCCCCTGTCCGCCCGCCGCGTCGGGATCGTAATCCAGGGTCCATTCATGCGCCTGGCCATTGGGGTAAATATGGGGACGATCATCCCCGCTCCCATGGCGCGACTCTCCTTCACGCAACCGATAAACCGGGTAAAACAGAAAGCCTTCGCGACTTGGTCCCTCGATCGCCACGCCCAGGAAACTCCTGGGCCACCCGGAGGATTGCGCGGGGTTCACCTCCATGCTGTCCCTGGAGTGATAAAATCCCAGCAAGGTGGTGCTATCGGTCACACCACGGCGCAGCGCCACCTTCCCCGAAGCGTGTAACGGCCGATCCAGATGGAGCAGTTCCAACCGATCCCCATAACACGCCATGCGCTCGCGATAGCGACAATCCCCACGAAAAACCAGGCCACCAAGTTCACCCGTGGCCCGTCCCCCCGCATGATGCGTGGCAGTGTAACCAAAGTCGAAATGTGGACGGATATCGGCGGTTTGATAGGTCCGGCGATTGCCCACGCCTTCCCACCCGGGATCACTGGAGAAGTCATCCTTCACCCCGTTGATCTCCACATCGTCCAACCACACCTCTCCCGGATCGTCGGCACTCTTCAACACCGGGAGCAGTCCAAATCGGTCGAACGACGCTCCATCGGCCCGGTGCCCAGGACGGATGTCGCAGATCGCCGTCTCTCCTCCAAGTGTTACCGTGATGCGACCATTGCCCTTGTTTTCTCTGGGATCGTAACGCAGCGACCATTGCAGCGCATCACCTGTGCGAAAGCCACGCAGCCTCACCCGGCCGGTCTTTTCGTCACGCACCGTGGCAAATCCTCCCGGGCTATCCCCTCCGGCCCGCCAGGTACTGGTGCAATATTCAACGTAGGCGTAGCACACATTCCCTCGCCCGGCCAGGCGAATCACCACGGTATTGGGAGTCCGCCACTCGTTGACGGTTCTGGAATTGAAAAAACCGAGCAGGAGATGGAAACCTCGGCCTTTGCAGACCAGCCGACCAGAAGCGCTCAGAGAATCCTTGAAAGTCAATGGCGGGAGTTTACGTGCGTAATATGCCGGTTCGGCCGCCGGGGTGATCAATCCACCCACCTCCCCCGGTTTTCCACCCGCGTGGGCTGTCTGCTTGCTGTAGCCAAAATCCTGGCGAATGGTGCGCTTGCTCTGATCTGCCGGATGATTGTTGCGGCCCTCCCAACCCGGATCCTTATCGAACCGCTCCGTCTTCTCCTTCCCAGCGGCCCACGCCGTGAGCAATCCCAGCAACGCCACCGCGACGCCGCCCCAGAAACCGCGCAAGGTTGTCATCCCCTGTCCCCCCTTTTCGATGAGCGAGCGAGGGACATTATACGCGCATCAGGTGGCATCCCTTCCCATTCATCGTGTCCGTTGCCATGCTGGCGAAGCGCCAGCGTGTGGATCAGCGGGTGTTACTTCTGGTTGTCCTCGACCACGCCCGCATCCCTGGAGACTTCCACCCCGTTGGCGAAGGTGTTCCCCTTGATCCAGTTGTCCTTGCCACCAACAAGGCGCAGCGAAAGGGTTGCCTTCCGGTTCTCGCCTTCGCGGTCATCCCGAATCAGGCAATTCGTCACTCGACATCGCGAGCAATCCTTCATCAGCAGACCAATCCCATCGCAATCGAGGATGCTCAGATCGTTCACGGTACAGCGGACACAGTTTTCCAGCACCACTCCCGCTGGCTTCTTCCACACTCCCTTGACGAGAAATCCATTGAGCTTGCAGTCGGTACAATCGCGAAACAGCAACCCGTTCACGTCCTTCGCCCAGTTGCCATTCACCACATAGCGAGGATTGCGATCCAGATCGTTGACACCGATGACAATGGCATGACAGTTCTCTGCCAGCACATCGTGCTCAAATCCTTCCCAGAAAGTATTGCCAACAATGGTTGCTCCCCGCACATGCTGAAGATGAATATTCACCTTCACATCACTGAGAACATTGCCCGTGATGGTGAGATGGCCTTCCTGCGTGGGAGTGTTGTCGCGGGTGCTGGTGATTCCTTTCCCCAGTATCCGGATGTTTGCACTCCCCGCTGACTTGCTGTTGTGCTGTAGGGTGCACCCGGTGATGGCGACCTCGTCGGTGCTTCCACCTGTGCAATCGATCAACACGTTGGCACTGGCCGGGGCATCCGGAGTCATGTTGCTCTCCAGATCGCAGGTGCCAATCTGGACGTTGCGCACCTCGCCCCCACGCATCACCACCCCTCCCCCGGCACAGTAACTGATCTGGCAGCCAACAATGTTGGATTGGTGCAGGTTCACCTGATCGTAGAACACTCCGACTCCGCGATTGTGATACAGGTGACAGGCCGAGAGCACCACGTTGCG
>JAKOSN010000291.1 GCA_029777335.1 Planctomycetota bacterium | reverse complement strand
TCCGCGTCTTCCGAACCTTACTCCCCAGGAGCAGTCCGATGATCGAGCTGCATCTGCACCAGTTGAATCCCCTTTATACTGACAACGCGCCGATAGTGGTCAATCGAGATCCTTATGTCCTGGGGCGATCCTCCGCCAGCGATTTTCAACTTCTGGCACCGACCGTTTCGCGGATGCATTGCCGGATTACGCGCCAGGGCGATGACTTCTTTGTCCAGGACCTGGAGTCGCGCAACGGGACCTACGTCAATAATCAGCGGATCTTGTTGAGTCAGCCCTTGCACGATGGCGACGAACTGCGCGTTGCTTTCCTGACCTTTCGGGTGAGTCGCGTGGTGCCGACCCGAACCCCTCCCGAAATGCAGCTCACCACGTGATTCGTCTGGGTGGTGGGGCGATCGGAACTCCTTTCACGCGGAGAGAGCCGATCGCCCCCTGTTTTTTTGGGCAAGCGATGCTCGTTCCCCCTCGTGCTCCCACGCCAGCAATTGTTCTTTTCGCTCCAACCCCCAGCGATAGCCGCCCAGATGCCCGTCCTCGCGAATGACACGATGACAGGGGACAAGGAGAGAAACCGGATTGGTGGCGCAGGCGCGCCCAACCGCACGGACTGCGCGGGGGTTGCCCAGGGCGCGTGCGATCTCGGCGTAGGTCCGCGTTTGGCCGCGCTCAATCTTCCGGAGTTCTTCCCACACCTGCCGTTGGAAGGGTGTCCCGGCCAGGTCGAGTTCCCATGCGGGGAACGCACCGCCCTGGAGGTACGCTTCCAGTTCCTCCTGCCGGGCGGCCAACCCTTCCTCGTCGCGCTGCCAGGAGTGATCCGGGAAATCGTGGTGCAGATGGTGTAGGAGTGTGACTTCGTCGTCCCCGAAGGTCAGGGCACAGACCCCCGCCTCGGTGAGTGCGAGCAACACCCTCCCCAGGTGTCCGGAGCGAACGCTGTAGCGACCTGCTTGCTGCGCGCGATTCTGAGCCATGGGACTCTCCTGTTCGAGAGTGAGAAGTGAACACAAGTATAACCCTGGGGAGGGAGCGAAACAAGCTCTCCCCGGGAATTCCCTGAGCCATAGGATGGTGTTCATGCTCACCTATGAACCCAAGCGCTGGATCCGGCTGATCTTCTCCTGGCAAGGCACGGTGTTGCCGCGCATCCTTCCCCGGATGTTAGCGGTTGGAGGGTTTGCAACGCTGGTGGCGATCGTGGAGCATCATGTGATCCCTCTCAAGCCGTTCGAGGGAATGCCACTGCCGGTCCTGGGATTGGTCCTCGGCTTTCTGGTAGTGTTGCGCACCAACACCGCCTACGACCGCTTCTGGGAAGGAAGGAAGTTGTGGGGTGGGATTGTGAATTCCACCCGCAACCTGGTCCGCCAGGCGCTGGCGTTCACGGGCGAAGGAAAGGAACTGGCGGAACTGATCGTGGCGTACACGCTGGCGCTCAAGCAACGGCTGCGCAGGGAGAACGATCTGGCAGAAGTTCGACCGTGGGTGTCGCCGTCACAATTCGAGGAACTTGCCGCCTCGGCCAATCCCCCTCTCTCGCTAAGTTATCAGATCACCCTCTGGATCGAGCGACAACGACGCAGCGGTGTTCTTTCAGATATCCTGGTGCGACATCTGGACGAACGGGTGCGCGAGCTGATGGACTACCAGGGGGGATGTGAGCGGATCCTGAGGACCCCCATCCCTTTCAACTATGCGGTCCACATCAAGCAATTCCTGATGATCTACCTCTTCACGCTGCCGATTGGGCTGGTGCCCAACCTCGGATGGTATGCTGTACCAACCACGTTGATGATCGCGTTTGGGCTCATTGGGATCGAGGAGGCGGGGGTCGAGGTCGAGGATCCGTTCGGCTACGATCCCAACGATCTTCCCCTGGAGGCGATCTGTGCCAACATCGAGCGTGAAATACTGGCCCTCGCGGAGGCCCCGACGAGGAGTGGAACGCTGCGGACCGCGGCGTCTCCAACTTCCGAGGCAGGGCCTCCCAGTCAACGTGTGCCGGGAGCGAACGACCATGGAGCGACGACCCCCCCTCCGTTCACGAGGGAGAGAAGTTCCTGAACGATCCTTCCGAGAACGCGGATTCCAACGAGAATTCGCGGGAGAAGGGGGACGTTCCCGAGAAGGAAGCGGTGGTGGGGCGCGGGCTTTTTTTATCAACTTTTTCTCGTATGATAAAGAATGCGAGAGTGCCTGAGAGGTAAGCTGGGTAGGAGAAAGAAACGCTGCCTGCACCAACCTGGGACCAGAATTTCAGGCCAAGCGGGAAGGGGAGTGCTAGTGTAAGGAGGGGTAGCCCACAGGAGACTCTCCCGCGGGGGTCTCAACATGCCTGAGTCTGCGGAACGGACCGAATCATGGAACTGGCCAGGAACCTCAAGACCGAAAGTGTCTCCCGCCTGCATCCCACGCCTCCCCACAAAGTAAGCCCACAGCAGACGGTCGCGGAAGCCGTCTCCCTGATGCAACAGGAACGAGTGGGGTGTCTGCTGGTGTGTCGCGAGAACCAACTCGTGGGGATCTTCACCGAGCGTGATTTGCTCCGTCGGGTCCTTGCCAATGATCTCCCCTTGACGATCTCCGTCGCGGAATGCATGACCCCGGATCCGGTGGTGGTGCATCCCAAGGAGTCGATCGGCACGGCGATTCGCCGCATGCAGCAGGGGGGCTATCGCCATTTGCCGGTCGTGGATGAGGCTGGCCATCCCACCGGTATCCTCTCGGTCAAACGAATCATTCACTACGTCGTCGAGCACTTTCCATCAACGGTTTATAATTTACCACCTGACCCCAGCGCGGTGCCCCACAGTCCCGAGGGGGCCTAACACCCACGCTGGTTCCTGCGACAACCGGGGCAAGGTAGCAAGATCCCATGAGTGCGACCACAACCGCTGCGGCTGGACCACGCGACGTTCGTGTGGAGGAACTGCAGTCCGCCACCATCCGCCTCGCTGGCGATTCGGGCGATGGCATGCAACTGGCCGGGACGCAGTTCACCAACACGTCCGCCATTCTTGGTAACGACATCAGCACCTTCCCCGACTTCCCCGCCGAGATCCGCGCTCCTGCTGGCACGCTCGCCGGGGTGTCTGGCTTTCAGATCCACTTTTCCAGCGAGGACATCCACACCCCCGGCGATCAACTCAACGCCCTGGTGGCGATGAATCCCGCCGCCCTGAAGATGAACATCAAGGATCTGGAAAAGGGTGGAATCCTGATCGTCAACAAGGATGCCTTTGGCACAGGCGACTTGCACAAGGCGGGCTACAAGGCCAATCCCCTGGAAGATGGCTCGCTCCGGGAGTATCGCCTCTTCGCCATTCCCATTACCACCCTCAACCGCGAGGCAGTCGCCGATCTGAAACTCAGTCCCCGCGAGGCGGATCGGTGCAAGAATTTCTTCGCCCTCGGCCTGATCTACTGGCTGTACGAACGGTCGATGGACACCACGCTCAAGTGGATCAAGGACAAGTTCCACAAGAACCTGGCGGTCATGGAGGCCAACAGCCGCACGCTGAAGGCCGGCTATAACTACGGGGAAACGACCGAATCGATGCCGGTTCACTATCGCGTGAACCGGGCCCAGATCAAACCGGGGCGTTATCGCAAGATTACCGGCAATGAAGCGATCGCGATCGGTCTGGTTGCCGCGGCCGAACGGGCCAGGATTCCGCTGGTCTATTGCAGTTATCCGATCACTCCCGCCTCCGACATTCTGCACCAACTCGCCGAGATGAAGAAGTTTGGCGTACGGACCTTCCAGGCCGAAGACGAGATCGCGGCGATGGGAGCGGCCATCGGGGCGTCGTTTGGGGGCACTCTGGGGGTGACCGCCACCAGCGGCCCGGGGATCTGCCTGAAATCGGAGGCGATCGGCCTGGCAGTCATCACGGAGCTCCCCGTGGTGATCGTTGATGTTCAGCGCGGCGGCCCCAGCACCGGTTTGCCCACCAAGACCGAGCAGGCGGATCTTCTCCAGGCGATGTATGGGCGCAACGGGGAGTGTCCCGCCGCGGTGCTGGCGCCCGCCTCCCCGGCGGATTGCTTCAACATGGTGTTCGAGGCGGTTCGGTTGGCGATCAGCTTCATGACACCCGTTTTCCTGCTCTCCGATGGCTACATCGCGAACGGAGCGGAGCCCTGGCCCATCCCGGATGTGAACTCCTTGCCCGAGATCAAGGTGATGCATCCCGCGCCCCTGCTGGGCAATGGCGAGGGCGCTCAGAAGTTCCTCCCCTACAAGCGCGATTCCCGACTGGTGCGGCCGTGGGCAACGCCCGGCACGCCTGGGCTGGAACATCGGATCGGCGGGTTGGAGAAGGAGGATGTGACCGGCAACGTGAGTTACGATCCGGCCAACCACGAGCACATGATTCGTACCCGAGCACAAAAGATCGCCAATATCGCCAATGAGATTCCTCTGCTCGAAGTGGCTGGGCCGGAGCAAGGGGATCTGCTGGTGATCGGCTGGGGCGGGACCTACGGCTCGATCACCACCGCGGCTGAGCGCGCCCGCCGCAAGGGACTGAAGGTGGCCCACGCGCATCTGCGCTATCTCAATCCCTTCCCGCGCAATCTCGAACAAGTGTTGCGCAGTTACAAGAAGGTGCTGGTGCCGGAGTTGAACTGTGGCCAGTTGAATACGCTGCTGCGGGCCCAGTTCCTGGTCGATACCGTCGGACTCAACAAGATTCAGGGCAAGCCGTTCCTGGTCAGTGAGATCGAGGCGAAGATCGAGGAAGTGTTGCGTTAAACGCGTTCCGCACCGGGCAAGAGGAGTTTCTTCGATTGCATGGCGAGGAGATCCCTCCCCCCGGTGTGAGCGGAAGTCCAAGAGAACCCTCCGTGCCGGTTTCATCCCTGTGTTCTGCGCGTCCCTCTCGTTGAGCAGGCGGACGCTTTTTCTGCGAGGAACCCATGTCTACGGCGACGTCGTTACCGCTGGCACCGAAAGATCTGGCGACGGACCAGGAAGTCCGCTGGTGCCCGGGTTGTGGGGATTACTCGATTCTGGCGCAGATGAAGAAGGCGTTGGCGAGCCTGAACTTCCCGCGTGAGAAGATGGTATTCATTTCGGGGATCGGCTGTTCGAGTCGCTTCCCCTACTACATGAACACCTATGGCTTCCACACCATTCACGGTCGGGCGCCGACCTTCGCGACCGGATTGAAGATTAGCCGGCCTGATCTGCAGGTGTGGGTCATCACCGGCGACGGCGATGGCCTGTCGATCGGCGGCAACCATCTGATTCACGCCATTCGGCGCAACGTGGACATCAAGATCGTTCTCTTCAATAATGAGATCTATGGCCTGACCAAGGGCCAGTTTTCGCCCACCTCCCGCATTGGGACCCGGACCAAATCGAGCCCCCTGGGTTCGATTGACAACCCCTTGCGGCCGCTGTCGATTGCGATCGGTGCCGAGGCGACCTTCGTGGCGCGGACCATCGACGTCGATGTCAATCACCTGACTGAGGTGTTGCGCCGCGCGGCGGCGCATCGCGGCACGGCCTTCATCGAGGTTTACCAGAATTGCAAGATCTTTAATGACGGAGTCTTCGAGTACGCGACCGATAAGAGTGTGAAGGCCGACAACACGCTCTACCTGGAGCATGGCAAGCCCCTGATCTTTGGCAAGGATCGCAACAAGGGGATTCGGCTCCATGGCCTGGATCCGGAAGTGGTGACGCTGGGTAGCGGCATCAACATGGACGATCTGTTGATCCACGACGAACGGGCGGAGGAGCCGAGCCTGGCCTACCTGCTGAGCCGCATGGTCTATCCGGAGTTTCCGGAATGTGTCGGGATCTACCGCTGTGTGGAACGGCCGACCTTCGATGAAACGCTCAATCATCAGATCGACGAGGTAGTCAAGGCCAAGGGGCGTGGCAAACTCGAGGATCTGTTTGCCAGTGACGACGTCTGGGTGG
>JAKOSN010000290.1 GCA_029777335.1 Planctomycetota bacterium | reverse complement strand
CGTCGCTCACACCGGGGATCGTGCCGGTGATACACCACCGCAGGGTTCGCTTGTTCCACCGCTGCGTGAGCGCCATCTCCAGATGGTCAGGCAACTTGCACATCCTCGGGAATTCGCTGCTCATGAGGGCCTCGTCTGTTTGATCAGGGGTTTCTCAGCATCGAGGATCAATTCCTTGACCTCTCCGACCTCGTTGACGATCTGGTCCAGTTTGGCGACCACTCCGTCGAGTTGATCGGTGATGGACTTGTGATCCGACACCAGCCGATCGACAACCTGCGTTTGCTTCTCAATCACTTCCTGGAGCCGGTCCAGAAAGGCAATGTGCCTCTCCGTGAGTGGCTTGAGGATGTTGATCCCGATGAACACGAGGGCCCGCCACACGGCCAGACCGAGGGCCACCAGACAGGCGACCGCCACACCAAGATTCTGGGCCAGGTTGAGGAAATCCATGGAAGAGCTCACAAAAAGTCACGGAGTGACGACGTTCGCGGGAGCGTCCCCATCCAGGTCCACTCCAATTGTCTTCGCCGCCTTGGGATGCTCCCGCAACCAATCCACCAGGGCCTCGGTAATCAGTGCCTGGCGAGTGGCAGGATCCAGCGCGTTGATCGCACTGCGAAGATCGGATCGTGCGGCAAGCGTTCGAGGTGGCGGAGTGTTGGCCGCACGGTAGGCCTGGATCGCCGCAATGATCGACTGCGAGGATCCCAGCACAGCCACCGCGGAAGGCCACGCGGTCAGATTGGCTCCACGCTGGCTCCCGTCCGCGGTCCAGTAGGTGACGGTCCGGGCGATCGGATCCAGCTCGGCATAGGCAGCCCCCGCAGGCAACTGGTAGCCAGCAACCTGGGCCTGCAGCTCGACCAGGGTGCAACGGAACCCACTGGGGAACGTGATCACATCGTCGGGATAGTGACGAAAGACTGCCATGGCTCTCCTGTCATGTCTTGATCATGAACTTGGTCACGGCGTAAGGGTGCATGTTGGCATGCGCGCTTCCCGATCCGGCGTTTTCGCTTGTGTAGACGGTGCTGCTGCTGCTGTCAGCGGCGCCAGCAACGCGGGGGTTGGCTCCGCCGGCGCTGTACTTGTAGATCGTGTTTCCGTCGGCGCCCTTGATCTGGTGGTTGTGACTGGGCAATTCACTCGTGGCCAGCGCGACGGTTTCCACGCCTCCCGTTCCTCCCAGAGTGCGGGCCGTGAGTCCCGATCCTGTCCCGGCCCCCAGCGGAGAACGACCGCGCAGGTCCGGGAGGTTGAAGGTCGTGCTCCCGTCTCCCGCTCCCCAGGTCGTGCCAATCGCAGAGAAGAGATCGGTATAGGTGGAGCGGGAGACGGCACTCCCGTCGCATTCCAGGAACCCTGTTGGAATGGTGCTCCCTCCGAAGGGGAGGATCGTGCCGCTGGGAAGGATCAACGCCAGAAGGACACTCACGGCGCACTGCTTGTTCGCTGCCGCGCTGGTGTCGTAGAACGGGATCAGGTCGGCGCTGTCCGGGGTGGCGCTGCCGAGGGTGTTGAGGAGGCCGAGGTTGGTGGCGTCAAGAGTCGCCTGTCCTGAGGTGGCGCGTCCCTTGGCGTCGACGTGGATCTGCGCATAGGTGCCTGGAGAGATGCCCGTGTCGGTGAGATCCGCGGTGATGGTGTTCGCCGCGTCGTCGTAGGTGAAATCGATGTTGGAACTGTCGGTGAGAATGCTGCCCACCGCGTCCTGGGCCTGCTCGTCGGTATACGAGGAACCCCCGGTAAAGGAGCCACCCTTGAGGATGCCACCGTAGAATTCCAGCCCGGCATAGGTGCCAGTCTGCCCCGTGTAGATCGTGCTGCCTTTGTCAGGGCTAATGGCAATTGCAAATGTGCCAGTCAGGCTAGTGGTCGCCTCGATGTACATGCGATTCTGTTTTGGGTCCAATTGCCACCGCAACAGATTGTCGGTGAATGACGCCTGTGGCCAGCGTCCGGCGCGAATCTCCACGCCGCTCCAACCAGATCCACCTCCAAAACCGCCAATAAACGTCGATCCCTCTGAGAGGAAGTTAACTTTCCCTAGCCCAAACGTGATATCATTGCTGTAGCCGACGGTGATATCGTTCCAGAAGCTTTTGTACCCCAGGAAATATTGATCCGCTGTATCAACCGCTCCTTTTTCTGTAAGACTGGCGCTGGCAAAATCGATCGTCACGGGGACACCGGCTCCAGAGAGCCGGAAACCATCATCGGAGTTGAAATCCAACTCCATGCGATTGGAGAGGGAATCATAGGGCTGCGCCGAGCCTGTGCCCTCGACGCGGATGCCCTGTCCAGTGAGCAGGAGCAAAATAGGAGTCCCGTCGTCCTTGGCTCCTACCCACATCCCCTCATGATACCCCGCTGCTGGCGTGCTCCCATCTCTGGTCGTCACCACAACGCTGCTATTGGTACTCAAGCCACTCCCCACGGTGTAGCTCTTGAGATCACCGGGCCAGTAGCCATCGTCATCCGGGGTCGTGCTGGTGACATTGACGATCCGGATCTCTGGCGACTGGGGCACGGGGCGCGCAGCCCGCCCATCCGGTGTATTACGGGAGAGCGAGTCCACGTACTGCACCGCGTCCCGGATCTTCTGGACTGCCGACCTGCTCCAGACCATTACTGCGCGTCCTCCCGGATCACCAGCTCGACGTACACCCCCTGCGGCAGCGTGCCCGTGCCAGCGCTCACCGTCTGCACGATCTCCAGCACGTCGTCTTGAGTAAGACTCGTGCTGGTGAATCCAGCAGCGGATTCCCACGAGTAGGCAGCATTGCCAGAGTCGAGCTGGGTGGTCGCCGTGAGAATCGTGGTGCCGTTTTTCCTCAGGTCGATCGTCACCGTGGAATCGCCCGTGGCAGCTACCACGTTACCCATACGGAAGGAGACGATGTCGGCCGTGGCGCCGTAGACCGTGTGGATCACCCGCCGCTCGGCCACGGCCGCCGTACCATGCGCCTGGGTAAAGAGACGCTGGTATTGATGCTCCAACTTGCTGGCCGCGACGCCAGCCAGAGCCTTGACGCTGGCGTCGGAGATACACCCCGCCGGCGGAGTGAACGTCTTGG